>JAUNIC010000290.1 GCA_030523615.1 Bacteroidales bacterium | reverse complement strand
AACTTTCCTCTCTTCCTATACTTTCGCGAAGCAGGAAAATAAGATCAGCTGCCACAAAGAATATAAGTACCTACATTTTGGCAACAGAAACACAACAACCTTGGCAAAACTCCAGACATACGGACGCATAGCACGCTGGCTCGCGGCAAACAGTCGCCACTACTGGGTGCAGATGGTGCTCAACATCGTGTTGGGCACGGGTTACGTCGCCGCCACTCTGGCCTTCGTTTGGGCCACCAAATGGGCCGTCGACATTGCCACCCACTCGTCATCGGGCAACCTCAACCACGCCATCGCGCTGCTCGTCGGCATCATGGTGTTGGAGATTGCGCTTGGATTCTCGTCCAAGTGGGTGCGTGCCGTGCTCGGCGTGAAGGCCCGTAACAAGATGCAGGAGCGCCTCTTCAACCGTCTGCTGATGTGCGAATGGCTCAGCGTCAGGAAGTACCACACAGGCGACGTGCTCAACCGCGTGATGGAGGACGTGGTCGTCGTGGTCAATCTGCTCACCGAAGACCTTCCGTCGCTGCTCACGACGCTCATCCAGCTCGTCGGTGCCTTTGCCTTTATGTACCTCATGGACAGCCGCTTGGCACTCATCGTCATCTGCATAGCCCCCATCTTTGTACTCTTCAGCAAACTCTACATCCGCAAGCTTCGCGGCCTCACTCACGAGGTGCGCGCCATGGAGAGCACCGTGCAGAGTTGCATCCAGGAAAGCCTTCAGCACAGCCTTGTGGTCAAGACTCTTGAGCGCGTGGATTACGTCACGCAGCGCCTTGCCGACAACCATACGCTGCTGCGCAAGAAAGTGGTGGAGAAGACGTGGTACGGCAGCATCTCGCAACTCGTCATGAATGCCGGATTCGCTCTCGGTTATCTCGTCACCTTCGTGTGGGGCGTGAAGAACCTCCAGGCGGGCCTCATCACCTACGGCGCGCTCACGGCCTTCGTGCAACTTGTGGGTCAGATACAGCATCCCATCCGCACACTGACCAAGTTCATCCCCGTGTTCATCTCGGCCTTCACCGCCACCGAGCGCCTCATCGAGCTCGAGGAGATCCCGCTTGAGGACGAAGGGCAACCCCGAGCCGCAACGTCGCAAAGCGAGGAGGGTGGAGCAGCGCCCTGCGCCAAAACTGTACCCAGCATCACGATGAACGACGTGAGCTATCAGTACGACCTTCATCTGCGCACGATCATCGAACATTTCAGTTACGAATTTCCTGCCGGAAGCACCACCGCCATCGTGGGCGAAACGGGTGCAGGAAAGACAACACTCATTCGTCTGCTGTTGGCCATCGTGAAGCCTACCGACGGCCGTGTGCTTATGAATGGAGAACCCATAACCGCCTCACACCGAAGTATGTACACCTACGTACCCCAAGGCAATACGCTGCTGAGCGGCACCATCCGCGACAATCTGCTGATGGGTAATCCCGAAGCCACCGACACCGAACTCTGGGACGCCCTCCATGTGGCTGCGGCGGGATTTGTGAAGCGTCTGCCGGAAGGACTCGACACCGTGTGCAGCGAGATGGGCGGCGGTCTCAGCGAGGGCCAGGCACAGCGCATCTGCATAGCCCGCGCACTGCTGCGCCGATGCCCCGTGATGATTTTCGACGAAAGCACCTCGGCCCTCGACGAACAGACGGAACAGAAAGTTGTAGAGCGCATCTGCGACTACGCCCATGGCGCAACCCTCATCTTTGTGACCCACCGTCCCGCCATTCTGAAACATTGCGACCAGGTGCTTCGTCTTGCACGGAACGCCGACTGACGGCGGGCCTCTCTCGTGTGAGTCCATAAGTACGATGAGG
>JAUNIC010000289.1 GCA_030523615.1 Bacteroidales bacterium | reverse complement strand
TTTGGGGAAATTTTTGTTCTATCCCCATTTTGGAGCCTTTTTGTATATAGTTCCCAAAATAAATCCACTAACCTTTGAAAACGATATTGCCTATGACATAAACCTCAAAATATACGACATACACAATATACCACTTCGAGGTTACAGCCTTATCATTGCCAGCTGTGGCCTCGGAGACTTTAAAAAACAACTACACCAACACGATAAACTAAGCATTTTCTTCAGCTTTTGTGTTTTTTATTGTAACTTTGCACCCAAATGATTGAATCGGGATACATAGCGGCGCCTTTGAGCGGGGCGCAGGTGGAGGGCCTTCAGGTGCTGGAGGTCCTCGGCGGGCGTGGTTCGACCTCCATCGGATATCGCGTGACGGACGGCGAACGCATGCTCTTCATGAAGCGCCTGCGCCCCGAACTTCTCGGCGACGAACGCATGCGCATGGCGTTCCGCAAGGAGTATGAGGTGGGAGACCGCGTCCACTCACCCCACGTGGTACGCTATGTCGATCTCCACGAGAGCGACGACGATGTGTACGTCCTCATGGAGTACGTGTCGGGCGAGACGCTGCTGCAGCGCCTCGACGATGGCGAGGTAACGGCAAAACAAGCGCAGACGTGGTTCGTGCAGCTTCTCGAAGGTCTCCGTGCGCTGCACCGCGAGGGCATCGTACACCTTGACATCAAACCCGACAACCTCCTCATCGCCGACGTCAACCAGCGTCTCGTCATCGCTGACCTCGGCTACTGCCATCAGGACAGCTACCTCGCTCCCGTCGGCAAGACACGCAATTACGCCGCTCCCGAACTCAGCAAAGAAGGTGCTGCCATCAATGTGCGCGCCGATATCTACTCCGCCGGCCGCGTGCTACAGGAGATGATGGCAGGTTTTGATCTTGATTGGGCTGGTGAGGTGGTAACGAAGTGTTGCGCCGAAAATCCTTGCGATCGCTACGCCTCCGTCGACGAAGTGCTCGACGCTCTGCACACTTTCGCCGTGCCCGCTGCTGCCCCAAAGCGTTGGCGATGGGTGCTCTTCTGCATACTCGCGTTGCTGTTGGCAGGTGTAGGCTATCTGTGGCAGGCGAGCCGCGGCATCATCCGCGACGAAGGCGTTGTGCTCCGCGTGCTTTCGGAAGACAGCCTGACGTGTGAGGTCGTGGGCCCCGTGCAGCGCTACGCCCTCGGACGCGCCTACTACATGCTCACAGGCCGCAATGCCGACCTTCCCACCGACGTCGTCATTCACCCCACCGTCACCCACGATGGCCGCACCTATCGCGTTGTCTCCATTGCCGACAGCGCCTTCATCTACATGCCGCAGATGGTGGCTATAACGCTTCCCTCCACGTTGCGCCACATCGGTGCCGGAGCCTTCAAAGACTGTAAAGGGTTGTCCTCGCTGACGCTACCCGACAGCCTCGAGAGTTTCAGAGGCCTTAATGTGCTTCAGAATTGTGAGGGGCTTGAGACGATTCGCCTGCCGAAGCGGCTCCGCACACTGGCCCCCCACATGTTTGTCCACTGTCTCGTGCTGAAAGATCTGGTCTTGCCAGATAGCCTCACAGTGCTGCCGGAGCACGCTTTCATGAGTTGCAAGTCGTTTACCGAAATTCGCATTCCCCCGTACGTGCGCGCTATAGAAAGAGGAGTGTTTTGGGACTGCGAGAAACTGAATGCCGTCTACATTCCGGCCAGTGTAGAGACGATTGCCGACTTTGCCTTCGGCCAGTGTCCGGCGCTGACCGACGTCTATGTCGAGTGGTCGCGCCCCATCATTGTGGCCGATATCTTTGCTCGTAGCCATGTGCGTCGCGTCCATGTG
>JAUNIC010000112.1 GCA_030523615.1 Bacteroidales bacterium | reverse complement strand
CGCCGACAGCCGTACGGCTACCTCGCGATTTTACCAGATGGATCTCGTCCGATACTATCTGGCGTTGTCTGTCATCGTCGCCCATTTCAACATCGTCTTCGGCTACGACGTCGGATGGCCCACGAGCAGCGGATCGGCTGTAGGCATCTTCTTCGGTTTCAGCGGCTTCCTGGTTTATGCCAGCTACCTGCACCACGCCGATTTGAAGGGCTACGTCATGAGTCGTGCAAAGCGCATCTTACCCGCCTACAGCTTTGTCGTCATCGCGTGTGCGCTGCTGCTGAGCCTGCTTTCCACGCTGAGCCTGCGCGACTATTTTCTCAACGCGGCATTCTGGAAATATCTTGTCGCCAACCTCACATTCCTCAACTTCCTGCAGCCCGAACTTCCGGGGGTCTTCGGCGACAACCATCTCAGCGCCGTCAACGGTTCGCTGTGGACGCTCAAAGTGGAATGGATGCTGTACCTGAGCATCCCACTCTTTTGCTACGTTCTCCGACGTACAAAGGCCAAACCTCTGGTCGTTGTCCTGCTGCTTTTTCTTTTGTCGCTGGTTTACAACAACACACTCGAGTACTACTCCGCCTTGACGGGCAACGAGACGTACTATAAGCTCTCCTATCAGTTTGCAGGACAGTTTGTCTACTTCTATACCGGCGTTTTGTTCTACATCTACAAGGATCACTTCCTGACGCATAAAACCCTGTATTTCAGCATTGGAGTGCTGCTCTTGCTGGCCGACAGAGCTATGGTGAGCACCAGCGAAGCGATGGTTGTGCTTTGGTTCCACGAGATCGTCTATCCCATCGCGTCGGTCACAGTGTTCCTCGTCGTCAGCGTGTCGAAATTCCTCAGCCCAAAGGTCACCATTCTCGGCAACTGCTCCTACGAGATGTATCTCTTCCATTTCCCGATTCTGCAGACCCTTGCCTGCTCGGCGGCGTTCACCTCGCTCCCGATTCCCGTGATGCTTGCCACGAGCATCGTCCTCACGTTCGTCCTGGCTTTTGTCGTCAATCGTCTGAGCCTGCTGCTCACGCGCAAGAAAGCTTGAGCGCGCAGATTCTGTCCTTGCTGCCGCAGAAACGGCCCTTGTCCCCGCAGATTCTGTCCTTGCTTCGCAACTTCTTTTCCCGGCGAAATAGATAATTCTCTCAAAGATATTTGTCGTGCCACGGCTGTGAATCGATCGTGCCACGTCTGTGCGACTATTGTGCCACACCCGTGAGTCGATCGTCTCACATCTGTGGCACGACTTATTTCTTTGAGAGCGTTGCTTATTTCTTTGAGATACGGAACTATACCCTTGGCGCACGTCTCGCTACGCTTGATGCAATATTTGCCACGTATGAGGCTCAAAATCGTGAAAATCAGTAAAATATTTTCGAAAAAAGCCACGTTTCCCTTGGTGCGTTCATAATATTGTTGTAATTTCGCGGCCGATTCGACAAGCCGTCGCGATGTGATGACGGAGTCGACACCTAATTATTAACACGGCAACGCCCTTCCCGATGTTCCGCAGACGGAAAGCCGCGCCACAAATCACACACAACACACTATGTATCTCGATTCAGCTAAGAAGACCGAAATCTTCGGCACTTACGGTCAGGCAACCACCGACACCGGTTCTGCAGAGAGCCAGGTAGCACTCTTCACCTATCGCATCAGCCACCTCACTGAGCATATGAAGAAGAACCGCAAGGACCACGTTACCGAGCGCAGCCTCGTGAAGCTCGTAGGTAAGCGTCGCGCCCTCCTCAACTACCTCAAGGCTCGCGATATCAACCGCTATCGTGCTATCGTTAAGAAGCTCGGTCTCCGTAAGTAATCTTACGACAAGACTCAGACACACACGGTTCGCAAGGACCACACAGCTCCCGGATGTCTCTCGGCTTTCGGGAGCCTTTTTTTGCCATTTGGCCGAGGCCTTGTGAGCATTTTGCCGACGCTGCGGGCGTTTTTACCCCCAAAAGGCTTGGCAGATGAAAAGTTTTTCGTATCTTTGCCGCACATTTAATAAAATGCGCGCGCGGACAACGCCCACGTGTGCACGAAAAATACACCCCCCGACCATGAAAGTCAAAATGAAGAACCCACTTGCCGTAGCCATCACCTTCGTCATCTGCATTGCCAGCATTCTGCTCACATTGCCCCACGACGTCGAGACCTTCAACTACGAATTTTCGGAAGGCCACCCCTGGCGATACGAACAGCTCATAGCACCCTATGAGTTCAAGATCATGAAGTCGGACACCCTCATCCGCCACGAGCGTGACAGCGCGCTCGCACACTTCGCCCCCTTCTTCAATTCGGCTGCCGGCGTAGGAGTCCAACAGATCAACAACTTCCGCGCTGACTACGCCAAGGGAGAGTTCGAAGGTGTGCCCCACGTCTACATTGACCACACCATCAAACTCCTTGAGGAGGTCTATGGTCAGGGCATCATCGACAATAAGGCCTTCGAGCAGGTCGGAAAGCCCGGAGGAGCAGGCATCCGCGTCATCAACGGCAACTCTGCCACTTCGAAGGCACCCGAAGAATTCTACTCCACACGCACCGCCTACCAGCACCTTATGAGTGTGGAGCCCGAGGTGTATGACCATGACGTCATGGCACACATGCACCTCAACAATTACCTCGAGCCCAACCTCATCTACGACAGCCTCCGCTCGCAGGTGGCACGCGAGGAACTCATCTCGTCCGTAGCCATCATCACCGGTTCAGTACAGGCCGGCGAGCGCATCATAGATCGCGGCGAACTCATCACAGCGGAGAAGTATGCCATCCTCGAATCGCTCCGCAAGGCCCACGACAACCACGAGAACCTCACCGTCAACAAGGGCCTCGTCGCCCTCGGCCATGCTGGCCTTGTGCTCCTCTTCTTCGGCCTCCTGCTGGTTTACCTCCGCCTCTTCCGCAAGTATCTGCTGGAGAATCGCAACACGATCTACCTGATGTTCTTCACCATCACGTTCTTCTGCGTCGTCAGCAACGTCCTCGTGCAGCTGCAGTTCTTCTCCGTCTACGTCATTCCCTTCGCCATGGCGCCCATCTTCATCCGCGTCTTTATGGACACCCGCACAGCGTTTATGGCCCACGTAGTCATGGTGATGACGGCTTCACTTGCGGTCAACACGAGTTACCAGTTCGTACTCACGGAACTTGTCGCAGGTCTCGTAGCCATCTACAGCCTGCGCGACCTCACCGAGCGTGCACAGCTCTTCAAGACGGCTGCCTATGTGGCCCTGATCTCTGTTGCCCTCGGCTTCGTCCTCGAACTCTCGCAGGGCATTCCCCTCAACGGCATCAACACCACGTGGCACTACAGCGTGGCCATCAACGGCATCATGCTCCTCTTTGCCTATCCGCTCATGTACCTCATCGAGCGCCTCTTTGGCTTTACTTCGAGCGTCACCCTCATCGAACTCTCCAACATCAACTCCCCCATTCTCCGACGCATGTCGAAGGAGGCTCAGGGCACCTTCGTCCACTCCATGCAGGTGGGTAATCTGGCTGCTGAGGTGGCCGACAAGATCGGAGCAAAGGTGCAGCTTGTGCGTACCGGAGCGCTCTATCACGACATTGGCAAAATGATCAATCCTGCCTTCTTCACCGAGAATCAGAGCAGCGTCAATCCCCACGACTCGCTCACCGAAGAGCGTTCGGCGGAGATCATCATCAGCCACGTGAGCGAGGGTCTCAAGTTGGCGGAGAAAAACTATCTGCCGAAGGTCATCCGCGACTTTATCCTCACGCATCATGGTACGTCGATGGCCCGATACTTCTACATCCAGGCTTGCAACAAACACGGTGAGGAGAACGTCGACAAGGCGCTCTTCACCTATCCCGGCAAGAACCCCTTCACCCGCGAGCAAGCCATCCTCATGATGGCCGACTCCGTCGAGGCCGCCAGCCGCTCCCTCCAGGAATACACCGAGGAGAGCATCTCCAACCTCGTCAACAGGATTATCGATGCGCAGGTGGCGGCAGGTTACTTCACGGAGTGCCCCATCACCTTCCGCGACATTTCAGACGCCAAGCGCGTGTTCATCGATAGCCTCAAGACCATCTACCACACCCGCATCGCCTACCCCGACAAGAAGGGTGAGGAGGCCGCTCGAACCGCTGCCCCCGCTGCTGGTCCGCAACCCGCCGCCCGCATCTTCGGCAGCAATGCCTGGTCGTGGCGTAAGAACTAAGTCAGCCCCCATAATCCTTGTAAGTCCTATAAGCCCCATAAGCCCCGCGCTGGGGCCTCCTGAACCCCCCTTCGGGGGGACTGGGGGGTCTCCCATACCTCACCTTCCATCGTGCCCCGCTTCACCGTCCTCGTTGCCGTCTACAACGCTGAGGCCTGGCTGCCCCAGTGTCTCGACTCTCTGCTTGGCCAAACCGAGCAGAGCCTTGAGGTCATCTGCATTGACGATTGCAGCACCGATGGCAGCGCCGATGTGGTGCGACGTTATGCCGAGCGCGATGGACGCGTCAGCCTTCTGCGAACGCCCCACAATAGCGGACAGGCCGTGGCTCGCAACTTGGGACTTGAGCAGGCTCGTGGCGAGCTCACCACGATGGTCGACGCCGACGACTGGCTTGCCCCCGACAGCCTCGAACGTATGTGGGAGGCCTTCTGCGCTGAGCCTGACAACGACGCCGTCGTCTTCCGTCTCGTCTACTGGCAGGAGGGTCGCACCTGGTACCACGACCGCACGGAGGCTTTACCCCGCAGTCTTACGGGTCGCGACGCTTGTCGCTACAGCATCGACTGGACCCTCCACGGCTGCTACGCCGTGCGCACCGAACTCCATCGTCGTTTTCCTTACGACACGTCGTGCCGCCTCTACTCCGACGACAACACCTCGCGTCAGCATTATCTCCATTGCCGCCACGTGGCGCTGAGCGACGCCTGTTACTACTATCGCCAGCATCCCGGCAACAGCACCCGCCAGGCCACGCGCCGCAGCTTCGACTTCATAGCCGCCAACGACAGCCTTCGCGCCATGCTCGAGCACGAAGAGGCGGATGCCGATATGCTCAGCATCTGCGAAGATTACGTTTGGCGCAATTATGTGGGATTGTGGCGAAAGTGGCAGAAGGCCAGTAGCCTTTCAGCCGAAGAAGAGGAAGAGGTCGCCGCTCTCTTCCGCAGGTCGTACGCGATGATCAGAACGTCGCGCTTGCCTTGGCACACACGGTTGCGTCCGTGCTTCTTCAAGTTCGCGACGTACAGCATTTTCGCTCTTTGGCAGCGTCTGCTTACGCTTCGTCAGTAGGTGTTTACGCTTCGCCAGTAGTCGTGGCATCGTCCTCACCAGCCGTAGCTTCGTCGGCAGCCTTGCGGGCCTTGCGATGGCTGAGCCACTCCTTCAGGTTGACGCGCTGCATCAGACCTTTGAGGCAGACGAGGCTCACCAGCACGGCGCTGGCAATCATGCCGCCCCACGACAGCCAGGGCGAGTCGCAGAACGATAGCGCTGCGCAGACAGAAACGCCGGCAAGAAGGGGCAGGAACATACGAAACATCTGGCGTTGCACGCTGATGCCGAACACCCACTGCGTTACCGAGGAGGTGACGAACACATCGATCAAACCGCTCACGAGCATGCCCCAGCCGATGCCTTCGATGTCCCACAGATAGTAGAAGCCGAGGATGACGCAGAAGTTCTTCACGTTGTCCCACACGGCCTCCGTCCAGAAGAAGAAACGCTTGCGGCCATAGGCCAGGCTGATGTAGCCGATGGGGAAGTAGGCCGCCTTGCACAGCAGCGAAACGCCGATGATGCGGATGACGCTCGTCAGCGGCAGAAATTCCTCCGTCAGCAGCACGCGGATGAGCAGCGGAGCCGTCACAATCAGCACCACCACGATGGGGGCCATGATGAGCAGCACGAGTTCGAACTCCTGGCGCACAAGTGCCGTAGCCTCCTTGTTGTCGTGCTTCAGAGCCGAAAGGCGCGGGAAATAGTCGGTAGCCATGGCGGCAAAGACCATTCCGACGTACTGGCCCGTGATGGTGTTGGAAGCCTGGTAGAGGCCCACATCGCTGAGGCTGCCCAGTTCGCGAATGCCTACGTTGAGGAAGTAAGAGGTGACGTTGCCCAGCATGGCCGCCACCATCAGCAGGAATCCCAGCATGATGGCGTTGCGTCCCAGGTTCCACGTTCGTTTCCACGATAGCGTGCGGCAGCCCAAACCGTAATTGAGGTTCATCAGGCGCGGATAAATCCACACCACGACAGCACAGCCGATGATGGCCGGCACGATACCTTCGATGCCCAGCCACCAATAGAGCGGCACGCTGATGAGGAGTCCGGCAAAGGCGCTGATGACGTTGCGCATGGCCACCTCCTTCATGAAACGCCGCGACTGCAGGAAGGCCGTTTCGCCGCCCTCCATGATGAGGAACACGAGCGCAATGCCGAGCAGGGCGTAAGCTTTGGTGTGGGTGTCGTCGCCGAAGCTGAAGCGGCTCAACCATAGGGCGCTCAGCATCATGAACGTCATACCCGCCAGCGACAGGATGAGTAGCACGCGTCGGCACGCTTCGATGCGTTCCTTCAGGTCGCGCGCTCCTTCAGCCGTCTCGGTCGAAATGCCTGCCACGACGCTCACAATGGCCGTGGCGATGCCCATCGAGAAGAATTGCTGAAGCGGCAAGAGCGTACTCATGTAGATGGACGAAATGCCCATGCCCACCGTACCCAGCAGCGCCGCCACCAGTTTGCCGCGCACCACCGCCGTCAGCATATTGACCATCTGGGTGCCGCCGAAGAGAGCGGTACCTTTCAGGAGGCTGCGGTTGAGCGATGTGAGTGAAGCCATGGTGATAGCGGTGTTTTCTGCAAATATTATCCTTTATGCGCGGTTTCGGTCATTTTCGGCACAGTTTCGGCCCCAAAACCTACATACGGCGTGCAAAATTACGCAAAAAACACGACACACGAAAGAAAAGGCCGCGAAAAGTGGTATTTCTATAGAATTGTGTATGCAAATGATACACAAGATTCTGCAAACGTAATACAAAGAACCCTTTATAAAACACACAACATATATGAGTAAGAAATCAAGCCGCATAGGCAAGAAAGAACTATTGAACCGCCTACTCTGCCTCTTTGAGCAGAGCCAGGGCAAGACCCTAAACGTAAAAGACATCTTCCGTACCATCGGTGCACAGAACCACCCCACGAAGATGCTCACCATCGAAGTGCTCGAGGACCTCGTCTTCGACGATTATCTCACCACTGACCAGCAGGGCAACTACTGCCATCAGCCGTGTGAGATACAGGTTATCGAGGGTATATTCCACAAGCAGCGCAACGGCCACAACGTTTTCTGCCCCGACGACGGCGGCAAGGAAATCCTCGTCGGCGAGCGCAACAGCCTCCACGCCCTCGACGGCGACCGCGTCAAGGTCACCATGTTGGCCCGTCGCCGCGGCCACGTCCGTGAGGCCGAGGTCATCGAGATCGTCGAGCGTGCCAAGGACACCTTCGTCGGCAAGATTCAGGTGGAGCGCGACTACGCCTTCGTCCTCACCGACCGCAGCCTCGCCACCGACATCTTCGTGCCCCGCGCCAACATCAAGGGCGCAAAGAACGGCGAGAAGGTGCTCGTCAAGATCGTTGACTGGCCCGAGCAGTCAAAGTGCCCCACCGGTAAGGTGGTCGATATTCTCGGCGCCGAGGGCGACAACGACACCGAGATGCACGCCATCCTCGCCGAGTACGGGCTGCCCTACAGCTATCCCAAGAACGTGGAAAAGGCTGCCGAGAAGATTGAGCCCGGCATTACGCCCGAGGAAATCGCCAAGCGTGAGGACTTCCGCGACGTGACGACCTTCACCATCGACCCTCGCGACGCCAAGGACTTCGACGACGCGCTCTCCATCCGCATACTGGCGACCCCCCCATCCCCCCGAACGGGGGGAGCAGATAGTTCCGCTAACAAAAAGAATTCAGGTGACGCCCAAACCGTTCCCCCCGTTCGGGGGGCTAGGGGGGTATTTGAAGTCGGCGTGCACATTGCCGACGTCAGCCACTACGTTGAGGAAGGCAGCATCATCGACCGCGAAGCCCAGCACCGCGCCACGAGCGTCTACCTCGTCGACCGCACCATCCCGATGATCCCCGAGCACCTCTGCAACTTCGTCTGCTCGCTGCGTCCCGACGAGGAGAAACTCACCTTCTCCGTCATCTTCAAGATGAACGAGCGCGCCGAAGTCCTCGACCGCCGCATCGTGAAGACCGTCATCCGCAGCAATCGCCGCTTTACCTACGAGGAGGCACAGGACCTCATCGAGCGCAACGGCTGCGCTTCGGCCGAAGATCTCGCTCTCCCCGGCAGCCATCCTGCTGTCGACGGCTCCTACGATGCTCCCAAGGGCGAGTGGGCGCAGGAGATTCTCGTTCTCGACCATCTCGCCAAGCAGCTCCGCGCCAAGCGCTTCCAGGCTGGCGCCATTGGCTTCGACCGTCCCGAGGTGCGCTTTGAAATTGACGAGAAGGGCCATCCCGTCAACACCTACGTCAAGGTGCAGAAGGACGCCAACAAACTCGTCGAAGAATTCATGCTGCTGGCCAACCGCGCCGTCGCAGAGAGTGTGGCCAAAGTGCCCAAGAGCAAGACGCCGAAGGTGCTCCCTTACCGCGTTCACGACGTGCCCGATCCCGAGAAGATGGAGCGTCTGCGCGGCTTCGTCGCCAAGTTCGGCTACAAGGTGAAGACCGAAGGCACGAAGACGGAAGTCTCGAAATCGCTCAACAAGCTCCTCGGCGACGTCAAAGGCCGCAAGGAAGAGGCCGTCGTTGAGATGGTGGCCCTCCGCGCCATGATGAAGGCCAAGTACAGCATCCACAACATCGGCCATTACGGCCTCATGTTCCAGCACTATACCCACTTCACCTCGCCCATTCGCCGTTATCCTGACCTTATGGTTCACCGCCTCATCTATAAGTATATGGAGGGCGGTCGCAGCGTGAGCGCGAAGAAGTACGAGGACCTCTGCGAGCATTGCAGCCAGCGCGAGCAACTCGCCACAACGGCCGAGCGCGCCAGCATCAAATACAAGCAGGTGGAATACATGGGCGACCGCATCGGACAGGAGTTCGAAGGCATCATCTCCGGCGTCACCGAGTTCGGCATCTACGTCGAAGATCAGCAGTTGAAGTGCGAGGGTATGGTACCCCTGCGCAACCTGACGAGCGACTACTACGAGTTTGACGAGGACAACTACCGTCTCGTCGGCCGCCGCAACCATCGCGTCTACAACCTCGGCGACAAGGTCCGCTTCCGTGTGGAGCGCATCAATCTGGAGCGTCGCCAGCTCGACTTCGGCCTCCTCGAGGAAGACGCCCTTCCCGCCGTGACCGCCCACGAGGTGGAGCGTGCCCGCAAGACCGCCAAGCAAGCCAAGAAGGCCGTGGGCAAGAGCGCCAAGGCCGGCAAAGGCAAGAAGGCGAAGAAGGACAAGCGCCGCTGGTAAAGCAAAGGGGCTTATGAGCCTATGAGCCCCATAAGCCCTATAAGTCTTATAAGCCCTATACCTCTCAGGAAAATAATCACCAACACATAATCCCAACTATTAATGAAAAAAATCTACACGCTCATCATCGCTGCCCTCACTACGGTAGCTGCGCTCGCACAGAGCCACCCCATGAACACCGCCCGCCTGCCCCGCATCAACGAGGCTACCACTCAGCTCCCTGTTCTTCGCCACGCTGCTCCCCAGAAGGCAGGCGGCCAGACGCTCCCCATTAACAAGACCGACCCCGTGAAGCTCTACACCAACGAGGCCTATAGCTGGGAGGGCCACTACGACTACTACTTCTCCTTCGCCAATAGCGACGACGAATTCTTCTTCCCCATGATCTTCTTCGACCTCTACCTGCCCACCGCCGACGGCCTGCAGGAAGGCACGTACAAGATGAGCGAAGGCACCGTCGACGAGAACCTCATGGTGATGGCCAACTTCAACGACTACGTCTACTACATGTATGGCTACTTGGCCTACGAGTGGGCCGACGCCACCATTTCCCTGACGAAGGGCGAGGGCGACAACGTTTGGACCGTTGACTTCAGCGTCACGACAATCGACGACTTCACCTTCAGCTTCAACTATACCGGCGAGTTCACCGTCGAAGAGGATGATTTCGACCCCAACGATCAGGAAGAGCCCGAGGTGCAGTATACCTACGACTACGAGCCCGACACTGCGGGGAAGTATGACCTCGTTTTCCAGGCGCCTGAATGCAGCGACGACTTCGTCGATGAATACAAGCTCTTCGACATTTATCTCGACCACACCGAAGTGCTCGACGACGGTCGCTTCTTTGAAGGCCACCTCTATCTCGTGACCAACGAGCACCAGCCCCACGCCGATCTCTACCCCGTCAATTCCAGCGGTGCGCTCAACACGTTCCTCGCCTCTGAGGGCTGTCCCGAAGGCTCCTCGAAGGACACTCCCTGCTTCTTCCGCACGGCCGACGATCTCTACGTCTACGACTCTTGGTACATCATGGCCGGCCAGATTGCGCTCGCTTACGACGCCGACGGCCAGGTAATGCTCGAAGGCAACGTGGCCACCTACAAGGGTAGCGAGTTCCACTTCACCACCGCCAACTACACCGACGGCATCAACACTGTACTCGCCGACGGTCAGACCCCTAGCACCACGAAGTTCATCCGTGACGGTAAGGTCTACATCAACGGTGGCCGCTTCCTCTACAACACCGCTGGCCAGCGTGTGAAGTAAGCCGCTTACGCTCCGCAGTATATGTTGTAGCGCGTAAAAGAAATACTTTATTGCGCCAAGCCTACAGATATTTACTTCAAAGAAATATGTTGTGCCACGGCTGTGAGTTGATCGTCTCACGGCTGTGGCACGA
>JAUNIC010000111.1 GCA_030523615.1 Bacteroidales bacterium | reverse complement strand
CACTAAACAACCAAACAACTAAACAACTCCCCCACCACCGCCATGAAACACACCTTCCAAAAGATCCTCTTCCTCCTCGTCCTCGCCGCTTCCTTCTCTTCTGCCCGCGCTGACCACATCATCTGCCGCGTGGTCGACGCTGAAACACACGAGCCACTCGAAATGGCCATTGTGCAATGCCGAAACAGTATTGACCAATTGTCGTACAACATCTCCACACACACCGACTCGCTCGGCTACGTTGTACGTGCGGGAATAAAGGAGCACAAGGGCAACATCTACACCTGCACGATGACCATCAGCTACGTGGGGTATCACCCCGAGGTCATCTACTTCACTCAGGGCGACAACCCGAAGGACACGCTGCGTCTGGCTGACGTGCTGCTGCGTCCCTCGGCCGTCATGCTCCGCGAGGCAACGGTCAAGGCGCAGCAGAAGTTCTTCACGATGCACGGCGATACGGTGGTGTTCCACCCTGGCGCCTTCCACCTCGAAGAGGGCGAACGCCTCACGGAACTCATCAAACAACTGCCCGGCGTCGCCGTAGATAAAAACGGCGCGCTGACCTGGAACGGTCGCCCCATCCGTCTGCGCATGAATGGTGAGGAGGGCATGAGTGAGAGTCTCTTGGGCCAGCTCCCCATCTCGGCCGTGAAGGACATCAAAGCGTACGAAAAGCTCACGGAACTCTCCGAACGCACGGGCAAGGATGATGGCAACGGCGAGCAGGTGCTCGACATTACGATTAAGCCGGGATTCCTCGACAAGTGGTACGGTTCTGTCGAGGCGAAAGGCTACACCACCGGTAACTACGGCGGCGAAGCAGAAGCCCATTACCTCAGCAAGGACCGCCCCTTCATGGTGACGGCTTCGGCGACCGACGGCACAGAGCACCGCTGGACTTCGGGAGCGGGTTATCGTGGACATTCCGGCGGCAACACCGACTTCTACAAGCAGCAATACGGCGAATTGTGCTATGCTCCCAAATGGACGCCCGATTTCGAGGGATGGAAAGAGCGAAATTCGCTGATGATCAACGCCAATCCCACGCATTACGACCATACGGCGGAGAGTGAAGAAATCACGACCCCCCTAGCCCCCCGAGCGGGGGGAACAGATACCTCTGCATCAGAGGGCCTATCCGCTCCGGTAGTGACCATTCCCCCCACTCGGGAGGCAAGGAGGGTACACGACCACACCATCGAACTCCCGCTCTACGCCAACACCCACCTCAATCTCTCGCCCAAAACCACCCTGTGGCTCACCGTCGGCGGCCGCTACGAGCGCTCCGACAAACGCACCGATACGGAGAGCGAAACAATCGACGTGAACACCGCCACGACGCACCAGTCCGTCCACGACGAATCGGGAAGCGGCATGGCCCGCGCCATCCTCACGCACTACGTCAAAGACGGCAGCCTCAAAGGCGAGGTGCAGGCAAACTATGCGCAAGGAACCTCACAATCGGAATACATAGCCAATTATCATTACTTCAATGACGGAGTATCCACTCCCTCCCTCGTAGGGAGGGCTGGGGGTGGGTCTGATTTGCAATCCTCCTCCGCCCCACACCGCAATCTCACCACGTCCCTCAACCTCGCCTACGAGCAATGGTTGGGCGAGCACCTCGAACTCACGACGGGCTACAACTTCTCCTATAGTAATAGTACGCGCGACGAAGAGGGTCAGCGCAACGGCGAATACGATGCCGCCAACAGTTTCTCACGTCACGGCCAGCTCACGAGCAATAAGCTGAACCTCGGCCTGACCTACAGCGTCGGCAACTGGATGTTCAAGCCTGCCTTGAATCTCACGATGCAGCACGAACGCATGGCCTACCGACGCGGCGTGCTCGACACCGTGGCTGTTCGCAACGTCGTGATGCCCACGCCCTCACTCTCCATCCGCTTCAAACTCCCCTCCCTCGGAGGAGCCGGGGGAGGTCTCTCCTACCTCCAACTCAAGGCCGATTACTCCACCTCGCAGCCCGACCTCATCAGCACCCTCGCCTATACCGACGATACGAACGTCCTCCACGTTCGCGAGGGCAATCCCGATCTCCACGCGTCGCACTCCCTCAATGCCTCGGCCATCTACTCCGTCTCCATTCCGCGAAGCCAGCAGATGTTTTCCGTCAAGATGAACTACACGAAGGACTACGACGCCATCGGTAGCGTAAGCACCTACAACCCCACGACAGGCGCCTACCGCACCCACGACGAAAACATGCGCGGCGGCTCCTCCTACAGCCTCGAAGCCACCCACGACTGCGTGCTGTGGAAGTATCTTCGTTGGAAGCACAAGCTCACACTGAGCAGCGCCGATACGTACGGCATACTGACTATTATAGAAGGCTCCGACACGCGCAGCCTCTCTCGCCAACGCGCTAATTCAATAGAATACGTCCCCACCTGGACCTTCGACCTTCAGCCGCTGAAGATCACCCTCGAAGGCAAAGCCAACTACACCGCCAATAGTTACAGCGCCTTCGGCAACGCTTCTCTTACCTCCTCCCTCTTACCCATTACCTCACAAAATCTTTTGAACTACGACCTCTCCCTCAACGCCGAGTACAAGTGGCGCAAGTTCACCTTCTCTCTCCTCCCCACTTTCGAGGGCCGCAAAGGCTACAACTCCGCCCGCATGAACCGCGACCGCTTCATCCTCGGTGCCGACGTGATGTGGAAGTTCCTCAAGGGCCGCGCCTCCCTCGACCTCCGCGCCGACGATATCTTCAACAACGCCGACGTCGTTTGGTCCTCCGAATCCGCCACGCAAATCACCGAGTCGTGGACAAAGAGCCTCCACAACTACCTCCTCCTCACCTTCCGCCTCCACTTCGATGCAAAGGCTGCGAAAAAGTGAGAGCAGAGGGAAAGCTTGCTTTCACTATGCCGAGCACAAGCAGGCTCGACCAAAGGTGAAGGCTGCGAAAAAGTGAGAGCAAAGGGAAAGCGTGCCTTCACTATGCCGAGCATAAGCAGGCTCGACCGAAGGTCAAGGGGGAAAAGAAGTGAGAGAAGACCCGTCTGAGGGCTTTTTCTTGAACTTAAACCACAAAAATACCTTCACGTGAGGATTTTTTATAAGATGTGTGGGAGATTTTCGCATATTATTCGTAACTTTGCGGACAAAATCTCATGCTCCGCATTAACGAGGGGATAATAATCTCCTTTAGGAGCATGAACATACATTGAACACAACTACCATGGACAAGAAATATACAGCTGCCGACGAGCACGTTGCTGGTGTAAGCGAAGACGTACTTGCCTATCCCCGCACCATCGGCGTGGCCGATGCCCTCTGGGCTCTCATCACCGCCCAAAGTCAGGAGGTGCAGGAAATCATTGCGGAGCGCATCGATGCACTCCGTTCAAACCCAAAACCAGCTCCCTTTGCTGCCTATCGTATGTACCACACCCGTGAGGCGATCAATAAACGCTTCGATGAGTTTGAGGATACGATGATAGGAGGAAAAGCCCAGTGGTGCTCAGAAAGTGAAGTAGATTCATGGATAAGCGGATTGGCATGAAGCGCTATGCACTAACATATCATCCCATGGCGCAGAGAATGCTGGAAAGCATTTACGAATGGGGCGTTCACGACTCAGGCGCAAGGGCTGCTCAGAAATTCCTAAAGAAGCTTGTCGGCGAAATCAAGAGTCTTTGCGAGATGCCAACGATGGGGGCTTTCGAACCCATGTTGCAAGATCGGTCTTTCGGTTATCGCAGTTTTGTTGTCCATCGCTATTTCAAAGTCATCTATCTTATTGACGAAGCAGCACATGCCATTCGCATCGTCGATATTTGGGACACACGCATGAATCCAGATGACCTGCAAAGCCACATTGACAAAAAGCTATAGAACAACTCCCGCCCCCACTTCAACGCATGGGCTGCGAAAAAGTGAGAGCAGAGGGAAAGCGTACTTTCACTATACCGAGCATAAGCAGGCTCGGGCGAAGGTCAAGGGGGAAAAGAAGTAGGGCAACCCACATACTCGTATCAATACGACGTTTTTTTAGAACACCTCGAGGAGGCTCGCAGCGATTGCGGCCTCCTCTTTTTTGACCTATACGCCAAAATCAACGAAAAAAATTGTAGCTCACACAATAAATACCGAGATTTTTCGTTGTATAAGAAAAGGACGTTGCAATCCTTCACCCAAATTCACAAGGTTCCTATAGTAAATTTCCCTGCATGACTCACCTACGATTTCTCTTCGCATTCCTCGTCCTGCTCCTCGCCTCCAGCAGTCTGGCAGCAACGAACGACTCCATCAGCATCAACGGCCAGGTGCTCGACGCCTTTACCCACGAAGCCCTCGACAGCGTGCGGATTGACGTGCAAGCCAAAGATGGTGTTGCCGAAGTTTCTGGCTCTCCATTCTTCACCTACGATGTTGTGGCCGAAATGCGTGAGTATCTTGGAAGTTCTATCGAGGCTATTCCGCCCTCTTACCGCTACGACTTCAAGGTGCCCAGCGCTGGAACCTACATCTTCACTCTCTCACGCCGAGGTTACGCCACGCAGGAGGTGGAGGTGAAGGTGCCGGCTCGTCAGTACGGCCGCAAGACGCGGGAGTGGGAGGCGAAGGACATTCTCCTGCTGCGCTCGCGTGAACGGGCATTGAGCGAAGCTGTCGTTACGGCCACAAAGGTGATGATGGTGCATCGTGGCGACACGGTGGTCTTCAACGCCGACTACTTCGAACTCTCGCAGGGCTCCATGCTCGACGAACTCATCAGCCGTATGCCGGGCCTCGAAATCAAAGAGGGCGGCCAGATCTTCTACAACGGCAACTTATTGAGCTCGCTCCTCGTCAACGGTAAGGACTTCTTCAGCGGCGATCCCGCCATCGCCCTCCAGAACCTCCCCGCCTACACGGTGAAGGAGGTGAAGGTGTTCCATACGGCGAGCGCCGAAGAGCGTTTTGCGAAGCACAAAGATGAGGAGCGCAAAGCCCCGAATACCCTCGATGTCGTGCTGAAGAAAGAGTACAGCCATGGGTGGATAACGAATTATACATTGGCGGGAGGTTTACCGCTTGAACGCAACCCTTGGAACGACGAGAAATACCTGGCCCGCCTCTTCGCCCTCCACTACGGCGACCGCTCCCGCTTGGGACTTTTCGGCAATTTCAACAACGTCAACAACGCCAATGCGGCCAATTTAAACGGCAATTGGAGCGGAAGCTTCACCGGGCAAGGCGTAGCTCAGACGGCATGGGGCGGGTTGCTCTATTCCATCAATTCGAAGGATAAAAGCACAAGCTATGACCTTGACCTTCAAGCGAAGCGCACGACAAACGATGTTGAACGTTTTAGTTCGACGACGTCTTTCCTTCCCTCGTCAAATGCCTATCGCCGTAGCTCTTCTACCTCCGAACAAGACGCTACGCATCTTGCAGTCAACAACAAACTGGAATGGAAAGGCAAGGACGCCGAACTAAAACTTCGAGCCAATGCGGCTTACGATAACGAACACGGCGACCAGCACTCTCGCTCGGCGCAGTTCTCGGTCGACCCTGAAGACGCCTACCGTGGCGCTTCGCTCGACTCTCTTTTTGTAGGACCGTCAAGTGCACGTTTGGCGCAAATTCTCACAAACAGCCTCGAACAGTCCTCAATGCTTCGACGCAACGCATGGGAGCAGATAACTTCCGCCGAACTCTCCTTCCGTGAACCTGTTCTCGGCAACAACGGTTCGCTCAAAATCGGCTCGGAATATAAAGGCCGCCGCGACCAGAAGTATGAGCATTATGATCTAAAGACCCGCCCCCAGCCCCTCCCTGAAGGGCGGGGAGAGGTCACTACGCCTATTAACGGCTACTCAAGAAGTGTAGTATCTACTCCCCTCCCTTTAGGCGAGGGGCAGGGGGTGGGTCCGATGGCTCTCAACCGCTACACCACGACTCCCTTCAGCAACTACCACTTTTCCGCTGCCCTCGACTACAAGCTCAACAACATGCTCAGCGAAGCCACGGCCAAGTGGTTGTCGCTCGGCATCGGCTACAACGCCGACGTAAAGCGTCAAGCAGGCGACCGCCAGCTCTACAACCTCCACAACCTTACCGAAAGCTTCTCCCCTTCTTCGGAGGGGACGGGGGAGGTTCTTCCTCTCGGCACCCTTCCCTCAATGGTCAATTGGCAAGCTTTGACGCTCTCCGCTCCCGATTCCTACGAGAGCCACGGCCTCGACGCCAGCCACACCCTCGCGCCCTCCGTTGGCTTAATCACCAAAAAGTTCGGTTCGCTCTCCCTCACCCCTCGCGTGCAGTTCCTTCGCAACCGCTACGACGACACGCGTTCCTCGGCCGTCGTCAACCGCGCCTACTCCTTCTTCTCCCCCAGCGCTCGTTGGCAACGCTTGATCATGACGGAGAGCGAAGGCATGGCCGACCGCATGTACCTCATGCATCTTACGTACAACCTCAGCCACACGGCGCCGGAAGCCAGCCTCCTCCTCGACATTCGCGACGCCGCCGACCCGCTCTCCATCAACTTGGGCAACTCCGCTCTACAACCTTCCCGGGCGCACAACCTTTCAGCCGAATGGCTCTACACCCGCGACTCCCGCGAATGCCAGTTCGACATCGAGGCCAATTACTCCCGCACCCAGAACGCCGTCGCCATGGGTTACTCCTATAATAATACTACGGGCGTATACACCCACCAGCCGCAGAACGTCGACGGTAATTGGCAGGCATCGTTCAAGATGCGTTTCTCTCGTCCGCTCGACAAGAAACGCCTCCTGCATTTCTACACCACGCTGCAAGGCAACTACGACAACTCCGTTGACCTCGTCAACGCCCAGCTCTCCGAAGTTCACAATCAGAGCCTCTCCCTCCATACGAGCCTCAGCTACAAGCCCAGCAAGAAACTCAGCATCGAACTCTGGGCGACCCCCAAATTCCAGCACGCCACCTCCGACCGTCCCGGCTTCATCGAACGCAACACGTGGGATCTCAGCTACGGCCCTCATCTCAGCTACCGTCCCACGCGCGACCTCACCCTCTCCACCCACCTCAGCGTCCACTCCCGCCGCGGCTACGACGACGCCTCGATGAACGACGACGAGTTCGTCTGGAACGCCAACGTCTCCTACGCCTTCGACTTCCGTCGCTCATCGTACAAGGAGAAGGGCAAAGGCCCGCGCCCCTGGAGCATCCGCCTTGAAGGTTTCGACCTCCTCCATCAACTCAGCAACACTCGCCGCGTCCTCAACTCCCAGGGCATTACCGAGACGTGGACCAGCTCTCTCCCCTCCTACGTCATGCTCCATCTTACCTATCGTTGGAACAAGCAGCCAAAGAAACGATAGCCCCCCCATATGAAAAAGCACCTCTGCGCTCGCTCTCATTGCCGGGAGCACGTAGGGGTGCTTTGTTTTCCCGATTTCTGAACCTCCAAACCCTCAAAAGACGTTAAAAATATCGTTTTTCGATAATTTCTTCTTGTTTTTCTTGGTCGTTTCAAAAGTTCTTCTTACTTTTGCACCGAAATTAATTATCGAAAAACAATAAATTTCTACGATTATGAAAGCTTCCACCTTACGTTCAACCCGCATGACGTGCAATGTGGCGTTCGGTTTTTGGTGCCTCTGGGCACTTGTGTTTGTTCTCCGTCTGCTGCGTTACTGCGGCATTATAACGTTCAATATTTACATGGGCATTGACATTGTGCCCATCACGTGGGTGGGCGATGAAGGAGCGCGCATGGCGCAATGGATAGAGCTCGTCGGCTACGTCGTGACCTCTGCCGTCATCCTCTGGTTTGCGTTCCTCTTCATTCGTCGCACGCAGAAGGGGCTCGCTACGGGCGAAATCTTCACCCACTCCAACGCCCGAGCCCTGCGCTGGATGGCTCCCCTCGTCTTCTTCCACATCCTCTTCACCGACAACATCGCCATTCTATACGGGCGCATGCAGTTGTACATCGGTTCCACGCCTTTCGTGGCCTCCATGCTTACCCTCATCGTCGCCATGCTCTACAGCCTCGCCTACTCTGCACAGGAGGAGAACCGTCTCACCATCTAACCCTCACCGCTTATGTCGATTATCGTAAACGTTGACGTGATGCTGGCGAAGCGTAAAATGTCCTCACAGGAATTGGCCGAGCGCATCGGCATCACCCCCGCCAACCTCTCCATCCTCAAGACGGGAAAGGCGAAGGCTGTCCGCTTCTCGACCCTCGACGCCATCTGCCGCGCCCTCGACTGCCAGCCGGGCGATGTGTTGGAGTTTAGGGAAGAGGACTGATGGAAGTTTAATCTCCTATCATCTTTAGCCTTTTGTATTTTGGGGGCACTTCAAGCGCATAGTTTGGAGTGCCCAGGGGAATTGCATCCTTTTGCGTTAACGAGCAAACTCCGATAACCTTCTATTAATCAATAACAACCATATAAAATACGACCAAAATGAAGAAGAAATACATCATCGCCGCTACGGCCCTTTTGCTTGCGTTCCAGGCCTCCGCGCAAACAAATGATTCAATCGCTCCCGTCATGTGTGATACCCTCGGAACAGCTGTCGTCAAGGCACGACGCATACAGCGCGACGCCAGAGGAACGACTCTCATGGTCACCAACAAACTACGCGGCAAGCACAGCAACGCGCTGAGTATGCTGCGCGAGATTCCAGACATACGTTATAATCCAACATCGGAAGAAATCAAGATCAACGGCACGACAAGCATT
Organism: Bacteroidales bacterium; assembly: GCA_030523615.1. Taxonomy (GTDB): domain Bacteria; phylum Bacteroidota; class Bacteroidia; order Bacteroidales; family Bacteroidaceae; genus Alloprevotella. The sequence continues at coordinate 2,193 of JAUNIC010000111.1, read as the reverse complement.
GCCTACCAAGTCAACGGCATTGACAAAACTGCCAACGAAGTGCGCACCATTCCCACAGACGCCATCCAGAGCATCGAGGTGCTCAATCAGTTTGAAGGAAAGTACCTTGCGGAAGGCATACGCTACGTGGTGAACGTCAAACTCAAGGAGTCATATACCGGCCTTGACCTCGTCGCCCAGAATTTTCTCATCGCCTCGCCATCGGGCAATAATGGAGACGATGTTGTAGCTTGCGAGCAGCCCAAACTCAGCATGCGCTACATGGGACGCAAACTGAACGTCAATGCCACGGCCGGTTACGGTGATTTTGATTGGAATTTCGCCCAAACCACCGAGAAGGCGTATAACGGCAAAACCATGCAGTCGGCACTCTATACGCCCAAACACCCGAATCAGGAGACTGAGCGCAACGAGTGGGGTGCACGCGTAGCGGCTGACTACTCGTTCGACAAGAACAACGTTCTCTCTCTCAATGCATTCTATTCGCCTTCAAGGAGCAAGGAGTCTACAAAGTATGAGTATTTCACAGAAGGCAACGGCACGTCTTTCGCCTCAGAAGAGACAGCGTCCGACATCAAGGAGAACAACTTGAAGCTCAACGTGAACTACCGCGGTGGAAATCCCGAAACCTGGACTTACGAATTGAACACGGGTCTTAATTTCATCCACTCCGACAATACGCACTCCTATTTCGATGGGGTCGATTGCAGCCACTCGCCCTTCGAGCAAAACAAGCGCTATGCCTACGGCAAGTTTGGCACGCAGTATCACGGCATCAAGAACTGGGAACTGGATTTCGGCACGATGTACACCTATAATAATTACGTGACGAAGACCCTCCCCCAACAGACTCACCGCTACAACATCTACAGCTACGCGACCTACAAACCCACGAGCTGCTGGAGTTTCCTTGCCGGATTGACGGGAGCAGGACTATATTCGCAAGACGAAAGTCGCTTCCTGCTGCAGCCGACGGCCAGTGCCAGCTATGTTGCCAAGAATCAAATGGTGGCCTTCGACTTGAAGTATGCCCTCGCTCCCACCTACCCCAAACTCTATCAACTTTCCGATGCAATGTACAAAGTTGATGAAGTCGTCACGCACCAGGGCAATCCTGCATTGCGTCAGCTTTCGAGCGCCCATAGCCTCACGGGAGTTCTCACCCTCCTCGGCGCCATACAGTTGCAGACAGAGTTGGCCTACAATCGCAACGGCGTGTTCGGCTATTACTCGCAGACGCCCGGCGGCATCCTCCTCTCTTACGCCAACGCCCGCACGCTGACCAACGCAACAGCTCTCGGTGGCGAACTCGGCTTTGGTCCCTTCACGCTCGACCTGATGCTGGGTATGCAGTACAACCGTGTGGCCAACAGCACCCTCAGCCAGCACAAGACAGACCTCGTGGCGGGTGTCTCTCTCGACTACTACAACGACAAACTCGGTCTTGGTGCCACGGCGGAGTGGGGCAAGAACAAAGAGACGCAATGTATGCTCCAAGGCTTCCGCGAGAGTGGTCAGGACCTCTTCCAACTCACCTTCCAGAAGCACTGGCTGCAGCGTCGCCTCCGTGCCGAACTCACCTACATCGTCCCCCTCCATTGGGGCATGAGCACCAGCCAGAAGGAAAGCATCAATACGGACTTCTACCGTATGCAGCAGAACCTCAACCTCGGCACCTACGACAACATGCTCTTCCTCCGCCTCTCCTATCAGTTCCACCGCGGCAAAAAGACGAAGCGCGTATTCGACTCCGGCATCTTCGACAACGAACAGAGAGCCAGCCGTAACCTCATCGGGCAGGAATGAATTCCTTCTGACTTTCTCCTGACTTTTCTCTAAGAAGAAGCACAATTTCTCCAAGGAAACCCGCAACATCGACGGTGTTGTGATAGGATGACGAAAAAAACTCTGTAGAACTCCCCCGAGGAGGCTCGCAACGACCAGCGGGCCTCCTCTTTTTATATTATAGAGACGGCGGCAGCCCCTCCTGCTGCCTTAATATCTAATAATGCGCAGCGTATATCTAAAAAAATATGTTAAAAGGGAGCGGAAGGTGGCGGTTTTTCTGCGGGATTTTCAGCATTATCTAAAGGTTTAGATTAACTTTGCAGCCGTAAATCGAAAAGTTTAGATAAAAGCTCCCCACTCTAATCTCTTCACCATTCACTTTTTTACTTTTCACTCTAAAAAAAG
>JAUNIC010000110.1 GCA_030523615.1 Bacteroidales bacterium | reverse complement strand
CTCAGGCACTTATAAATAATGTTAAACTATAGTGTTGCGGAATTAAGGATAAATATTAAATTCTGCAATCGCTTTGCAGAATTTTTTTTGTACCTTTGCACCCGCATATTTAATTATTAACGCACCTGAGGAATAACTAATACAAAATAAAAGAAACAATATGAAAAAGTTTTTTCTTTCGGCCTGCCTCGCTTGCGCCGCTCTCACCGCTGCAGCACAGGCTATCCCCCGCGACGAACAGATTGAAAATCAGGTAAAAGCCACACTTGCCACGATGTCGCTTGACGACAAGGTAGGACAGATGTGCGAACTCGCCTGCGACCTCTTCACCGACAACGAAGCCTCCAAGGCACAGGGCAAGTTTGTGTTCAGCAAGAAGAACTGCGACTACTTCCTCGGCGAACGCAAGGTGGGTTCCATCCTCAATGTGCCCCTCGGCGTTGCACAAACCCCTGAGGTCTACGCACCCTACCTTGAGTACATCCAGAAGGTGAGCATGGAGAAGATTGGCATCCCCGACATCTACGGCCTCGACCAGAACCACGGCACGACCTACACCATGGGCGGTACGCTCTTCCCCCAGAACCTCAACATGGCCGCCACCTTCGACCGCGAACTCACCCGCCGCGGCGCCGAAATCTGTGCCTACGAGACCCGCGCCTCCATGGTGCCCTGGACCTACAATCCCACCATCGACCTCGCCCGCAATCCCGCATGGCCCCGCTTCTGGGAAAACTTTGGTGAAGACGCCTACATGAACGCCGAGATGGCCATCGCCGCTACCAAGGGTTTTCAGGGCGACGATCCCAACCACGTCGACCTCTATCACATCGCCGCTTGCCTTAAGCACTACATGGGCTACGGCGTAGCTATCAACGGCCGCGACCGCACGCCTTCCAGCATCACCCGCAGCGACCTCCGCGAGAAGCACTTCGCTCCCTTCCTCGCCGCTGCACAGAATGGCGCCCTCTCCATCATGGTCAATTCCGGCAACGACAACGGCATGCCCTTCCACGCCAACTACGAGCTCCTCACCAAGTGGATGAAGCAGGACCTCCAGTGGGACGGTATGATTGTGACCGACTGGGCCGACATCGACAACCTGTACAAGCGTGACCACGTGGCCCACGACAAGAAGGAGGCCATCGCCATGGCCATCAACGCCGGCATCGACATGAGCATGGACCCCTACGACGTAGAGTTCTGCACGCTTCTCAAGCAGTGTGTGGAGGAAGGCCTCGTACCCATGTCGCGTATCGACGACGCTGTGAGCCGCGTGCTCCGTCTGAAGTATCGCCTCGGCCTCTTCGACAATCCTACGTGGAAGGTGGGCAAGAAGGCTTATCCCCTCTTCGGTTCTGAGGAGTTTGCTGCCGACAGCCGCCGCGCCGCAATGGAGAGTATGGTGCTCCTCAAGAACGATCCTTCGACAGGCTCAGGAACCCCCGTGCTGCCTCTCAAGCCCGGACAGAAAGTACTCCTTACCGGTCCCAACGCCAACAGCATCCGCACCCTCAACGGCGGTTGGAGCTACACCTGGCAGGGCCACAAGACCGACGAACTCGTGGGCGACCGCTACAACACCATCCTCGAAGCCATGACCCAGCGTCTCGGCGAGGACAAGGTGAGCTACGTGCCCGGCGTAAGCTACTACGTGGCCGACGGTGGCAACAGCAAGTGGAACAGCGACTTCTTCTGCAACGCCGCAGGTGTGGAGTGCAGCGCTGCCCAGGCTGTGACCGATGTGATGCAGGCTGCCAAGGACGTCGACGTCATCGTGGCATGCATCGGCGAGACCAGCTACTGCGAGACTCCCGGCAACCTCTCCGATCTCAACCTCAGCGAGAACCAGAAGGAACTCGTCCGCGCTCTCGGCCAGACCGGCAAGCCCGTCGTACTCGTGCTCAACGAGGGCCGTCCCCGCATCATCGCCGACATCGAACCCGTGGCACAGGCCGTGGTCGACATCATGCTCCCCGCCAACTATGGTGGTGAAGCCCTCGCCAGCCTCCTCACCGGCGACGAGAACTTCTCAGGCAAGCTCCCCTTCTCTTATCCCCGCTACACCAACGCCCTCTCCACCTACGACTACAAGCCCTGCGAGAGCGTAGGCACCATGAGCGGCGACTACAACTACGACGCGCAGGTATTCGTCCAGTGGCCCTATGGCGCAGGACTCAGCTACACGACCTACTCCTATAATAATATACGCGTGAACAAGACCGACTTCACGGCCGACGACGAACTCACCGTCAGCGTCGATGTGAAGAACACCGGCAGCCGCGCTGGTAAGGAGGCCGTCCTCCTCTTCTCTCACGATGACGTAGCCACCTCTACGCCCGACATCCGCCGTTTGCGTCAGTTCACCAAGATCGAGCTGCAGCCCGGCGAGCAGAAGACCGTGAGCCTCACCATCCCCGCCAAGGACCTCGCCTTCGTGGGCTACGACGGCAAGTGGCGCCTCGAGAAGGGCACCTTCACCCTCATGGTAGGCAACCAGCACGCCACGGTCAACTGCACCGCCACCAAGGTGTGGGACACGCCCAACCGATAAGCGTCTAACCGAATAATCGTTTAATTGATTAGTCGTTTAATCGTTTACCCGTTTAATCGAATCCTCAATAAACGACGGAAGCCTCAGTCGCATGGACTGAGGCTTCCGTCGTTTTCGTTATGTGGTGTCGGGGCTTACGCGTGCTGCGTGCTGCTCATCTCTTCTTTCGATTCCGTCTTGGGCGCAGGCGCAGGGGCCGGTTTCGATTCCGTCTTGGACTTGCCTACCTGGCTCTTGCCGTCGCCGTCCTTCTGTACAGATTTGTTGTCGGTCTTCTCCGTCGTCTTTCCGCTGACGTTCTGCTGGTCAGAACCCGAATTGTCAGGCTTCGCTGCAGGACGCTGTCCTTCCGAGGGCGCTGTCGGAACATTGTTGTTCACGTTGTTGCGCAGGTCGCTATTGTTGCGATTCTGGGCGGGAGCACCTTCCGTAGCAGCCGGTTCAGCGTCGTTGGCAGAAGCGGGAGCCGTCACCTCCGTAGGTGCAGGAGCCTCGGTCTTTTCGTCGGCATTCGAGCGGAGGAAGTAAGCAGCCACGGCACCGCCAAGAGCGATGATGGCCACAACGATTGTCGCCACGGTGATGGCGTTGATCGAGCGGCTCTTTACCGGCTGCGGAGCGGGAGACACGTGTTGCGCAGGTCTTGCTGCTGTGCGTTGTGGAGCCGCAGCGGTCATCGTGGGCGCAGCAGCCTCTTCCAATGCCGGAGCACTCTCTACGAAACCTTCTTCATCGTCGGTCGCTTCAACGCTTGCCACCATCTCTTCGTCGTCGACGAGGGCAGCATCGCTCTCCTCAGCCACCACCTGTCCCACCGGCACGAGCCAGCAGGTATAGTTGTCGTGAGTCTTGCCGTCGCACACCTCCTTGATGGCCAGAATCTTCTCGTCGTTGTCGAGCGAAGCATTGGCCAAGATAGAACCAAGCTTCAAGTTGCTCAGTTGCTCCAGCACACCGTCGCAGCAGAGGAAGAAGTAGTCGCCCGTCTTCACGTCGGTGATGTTGTAGATGTCAGCGCGGCAACGATTCTCCTGATTGGGCTGCATAGCGCGCGTGATGACATTCTTCTGAGGGAAGTTGGCAGCCTCCTCAGGCGTCAGTTCGCCCACCCGGAGCAGATCGTTGACGAGCGAGTGATCCTCCGTCTGGTACACCACGCCGCTGCGCTCCAGTTCGGCGTTGGCCAGCGAGGGACGCAACTGGTACACGCGGCTATCGCCGATGTGAGCCACGAGCACGCCGCCGCGGTGGATCGCGACGCACGTCATGGTCGTAGCCATCTTGCGCACCGCCCCCGTGTCGACAGCATCGAGAGCGTCATAAGCGTGGCCGAGAGCAGCTTCGAAGTGCTCTTTGCGCACGTAGCCATCCTCCGGCCAGTTAGTGGTGAGATATTCGCCGAGAGCGGTAGCGGCAGTCTTGCTGGCTACCTCTCCGCATTCCTGACCGCCCACGCCGTCGCACATGATGAACACGCGCTGTTCTTTGCCGACGCCATCAGGAGCGGGCCAGAGGAAATCTTCCTGATTGTCTTTACGACCGATTTCCGAGAAACTCAGAGGTTGTTTGATATTGATGATCATAATTTGAGGTATTCGTTCTTATGAATCACGTGTTTTGCGAATTCGCTGCAAATGTACGACATTCGCGCGTCAGCACCAAATAAATCAGCGATTTTTTGACGAAACAGGCCGATTGTCGTATGAAATCGTGCCAGAAACTACAGCAGGAAGTAAGCCACGAGGGCGATGACGACCACCACGGCGAGGAGAACGAAGAGTCCGGCGCTACCGCCGTTGCCACTCTGGTTGCGCGCCATGTTCTTCGCAAATTGCTGCGACACAGCACTGTACTTCTCCTTTTGCAACTCCTCGGCCGTCTTCACCGGCTCCTTCTTCGTCTCCCACACAGGTTTATGGGATTTGGAGGTGGTAGGTTTATGGGCTTGGGGCCCACGTTCCACACTCGCCGAACGAGCCAAAGCCGCCTCACGATCCATGTCGGCAGCTCGCTTCGCACTCGCTGCACGCTCCTCGGGGGTGGGGTGTAGCCCCCCTCCATCTCCCCCCGATAGGGGGAGGGCTGGGTTAGTGCTGAGTTCTTGATTGCCTGTATTCTCGGTTTGAGGTTCTTCGGGTTTATGGGTTTGAGGGGCTTCGGGCTCTCCCCCTATCGGGGGGAGATGGAGGGGGGCTGTGGGCGTCTCCTCTTCCTCCTCGTCCTCCTCCTCCTCACCCACTACGGAGAGATCCACCTGGAACGCTCCGGCGGCACTCCCCTTCAGGGCGCTGAGGAAATCGGGAATGCTCGCAGGCATTGAGGCAAGGCCCGGATGCGAAGCCCTCTCGATGGCGTCGACGACGGAGGGCGTCACATCGGTCAACTCGGCAAAGGTCTCCAGCGTCACCTCGTCGGGAGCGGGGAGAACCTTGCCCGTCAGCATCTGGTAGAACAGCGCTGCGAGGGCGTGAATGTCCTGTTGCGGCGAAAAACTGCGGACCCCCGAAGAGTGCTTCGACAGACAGAAGTCGATGAGAATCGGCGTATTGTCGCGGCTGCGCACCATGATGTTCGATGCCTCCACGCCCTGATGCGTGATGCCCTGCTCGTGCATATAGTGCAGCGCGTCGGCTATCTTCTCCACGTATTCGCGCGCCTTCTTCTCCTCCAGGCGAGAGTGCTTGCCGATGATGTCGGCCAGCGTGGGACCCTCCACGAAGTCCATGACGTAGTACGCCGTGTTGTTCTCTTCGAAGCGGTCGTGTACGCGGATGATGCTCGGATGATCCAGGCTGGCCAAGGTGCGAACCTCGCGGAGAAATTCGCGGATGTAAGGAGCCACGGAGCCTTCGAGAGCATGAGTCACGACGGTCGTGTTGCCAGCGCGGTCGCAGAACCCCTTCATAAAGAATTCCTTGATGCACACCTTGAGGTTATAGGCCACCCATGTGGCGAGGTAAGTGATGCTCACGTCGCTCTGTGCGACGGTCTCTTCTATGCGGTACTTTCCACCCTGCAGTGGTGTACCTTTCAAAAGCTGATGCATGCTTATAAGTCTTGTTAGCGTTTATCTTTTCATCAATTCGGTGCGGCTGTCCACACCTTTTGCGCTGCAAATTTAGTCATTTATTTTCTATTGATGAAATTATTTCGGGGAAAAATGTACGTTGCGGGGCTGTGGGTGTCAGCCCTCTGCCCCGCTGCGCAGAACACTGATGTAGCTGAGCGTGGCGTTGCCAATCTTTTGGCTCAGCCAGTCGTAGTCGCGCAGGACGCTGATGCTGCATCCCGTCATCTTCTCAATGGTGGCTTTCGCTGCCTCGGTGTATTTGGTGTTTTCCATGAAAGTTTGTCGGAATAGATGGCTATGATGCTACAAATTTACGACTAAAAATCTACGTTCGCAACATTTTCGACGCTTTTTCTTTGCCGCCTCGCATAATTTCCGTAATTTCGCACACGGAAAACACAAATTACCAACTGAACTTTCCCTCCTTTTCCGAAAATCGATTCTGTTGATTTCGTGCCATACAAGGAGACAAAAGCATTGAAAACCCCATGAAGAGGTGGTGCCTGTCGGCACTGATGTTGGGGAGTGCGATGATCTTTCCGAATGCGAGCATTCTGCAAAATCCTCACCCTCCTAACCTCACCCTCCCTTGGAGGGCAGTCACCTCTTCATGGCGATAAACAAAGATAAACCGCTGGTCAATACCGTGTGGACAAAGAAACGTGTTTTTTCCTGTTTATCGCCTTGAAGAAGATGATGCCCTCGGTACGTGGGGGATGGTGTGAGTGCAGGATTTTATCTGAAAGCTTGCTTTCAAGGAAAATCATGTGCTCATAGCATCAAGGCGAAAGCCCCATCTTCTTCAAGGGGTGCATCTTGGTTTTTGTCGAATGAAGGCAAGGGTGGGAAAGTTTACATACCAATCATTCAAAACATTCTATGAAGAACGAAATCAAGCAAATCGGTCTCGCACTGCTGTTTGCAGCCAGCGCGGGAGTGGCCAACGCGCAGTATGTGCCTACGCATCCTAAGTATGTGGAGTACATCTCTGGCGGCCAGAAGTTTACCGATTACTTCCCCACATGGGAACCCGGTAAGCAGCTTTCGGAGGATGAGAACTTCTTCATCTCACGTGTGAAGATCAAGCCTCGCTTCATCAACCGAAACTCGCAGGTGGACCCCAACAACGAGTACAACAACCAGCGTAAGTTCTCGCTCTGCACGCCCATGGGTATCAGCGACACTTATTGGCAGACCCTCCCCCGTGGCGTCATGGACGGCGACACCTTCGGTATGTGGTCGTACATCGACTATCAGGACGGCTGGAGCCAGAGCTGGATCCGCAACGTCGGCGCCTACTCCGACATCTGCCACAAGAATGGTGTGCAGAACTCGGGCGGCGTGGTCTTCTTCGACAGCTGGGGTGGCGACAACACGAACTCGAACGCTACCGTGAATCTCCTCACTCAGAAGAATAGCGACGGATCGTTCAAGTATCTCGACAAGTTCATGCAGTTCCTCCGCTACTACGGCGTGGACGGTGTGACGTTCAATCCTGAGGGTTACATCCCCAATGCTTCTGCTCTGCAGGATTTCTTCATCGCCTGTCACGAGTGGGCCGACGCTCACGGCACGAAGTTCCACGTCAATTGGTACGGCGTGAGCTCCAACGAGGGTAGCATGACGCTTTCGTCAACGCTCAACAGCGGCCATAGCAATTGGTTCATCAAGAATGGTAAGGACGTCTGCGATGTGTACTTCCTCAATTACGACTGGCACACCAGCTGGCGCACCTCGCAGAACACTGCAGAGGCACTGCGTAAGGGTTCGACCAACAACGTCTTCGGTGGTTACGACATCCAGGGCAACTGGTTGGGCCGCGCCACTTGGACCACGTTCAAGAGTACTCCGATGTCCATCTGCTTCTGGGGTAACCATACGACCGACATGATCTACCAGAACTCTACGGAGCTCGGTTCGACCGACGAGGCCGTGCAGCGCAACTATATGCAGAAGCAGGAGCAGGTGTTCTGTGGCGGTAACCGCAACGTGGCTAACCTTCCCGCCATCAGCAACAACCATACCTCGTCCTCCACGGCTGCGATGAAGAAGTTCCATGGTATCGCATCGCTGATGCCTGCACGTTCCACCCTCCAGGAACTCCCCTTCATCACCCGCTTCTCCATCGGTAGCGGTAAGGCCTTCCGCTACGAGGGCAACGAGACCTTCCACAGCAAGTGGTACGGCCTCGCCACGCAGGACTATCTGCCCACCTGGCGCTGGTGGATCACCGACAACAATGGCCAGGTGCCCGCCGACGCCGTAGAGTGCGACTTCACCTTCGACGACAGCTGGTACGCCGGTTCTTGTATGCGCGTCAAGGGTGCTACCGCAAGCAGCAACATCCGTCTCTTCAAGACCAACTTCCAGGTCAGCGCCGCCGACGATGTGAACCTCATCTTCAAGCTCGCCGCTGACAACAACAGCCACGCCCGCCTCTTCTGGAGCTTCGTAGGCAGTGAGAACGATCTGCACTTCGCCGACGTCACCGGTGGCAAGAAGGGCGAATGGGCCGAGTGGACCAAGACCGCTGGCGAAATCGGTATGACCGGTAACGTGGCTGTGCTCGGTATGAGCTACAAGGATACTCCCGCCGACTACGAGATGCTTCTCGGTGAATTCGGTATCGTGCCCCAGACGGCCTACAACCCCGTGCAGCCCAAGATCACCATGGCCAAGATTCTCGACCGCACCTACAGCAACGTCAACTACAAGCTCATCTGGGACTGCGGCAAGAGCCAGGCTGCTCAGGCCGACGCTTCGATGCCTACCTACAACGAAGACGTAGACACCTGGTACTACGAAGTCTTCAGCCAGCCCGAAGGCGGCGAACCCGCTCTCGACGGTATGACCACCTCGTGGGCTCACTACGTGGTCAACGCTTATGGTCAGTCAGACGTAGCACGCTACCGCTTCGGTGTGCGCGCAGTGGCTCCCGACGGCAAGACGGCTTCTGAAATCACCTGGAGCGATTGGCAGGAGAGCGATGTCACCTTCGTCGAAGGTGTCACCGTGGATCGCCCCGTCATCAAGCCCGGTGAAGAGTTCAACGTCACCTACACCGACCCCCTCCATCCCGCAGCCGCCAAGTGGCGCATCGTTGATGCTCAGGGCAACGACATGGTGGCTCCCGCTACCAACGCTACCGGCATCACCGGCAAGATCGACAAGCAGGGCACCTACGACCTCATCATCAGCGAAACCGACGACCAGGCAGGCGAAGGCGGCACCACCACGGCTCCCGCTACTCCCGTGCTCAGCACCAGCGACCTCGTGGCCGATCAGGCTTACTACATTTCTACCGCAGCTCGCGGCGGTCTCACCGTGAAGGACGCCAACGACACCCGCATCTGGGGTACGCAGGAGAGCGGCGTAGGTCAGAAGACCGACAACAAGGATCCCCGCCAGCAGTTCAAGTTCGTAGAGCAGGGTGGTAACTACTACCTCTACAACGTGGCTACGAAGAAGTACGTCAGCGCTACCAGCACCGGCACTCTCACCGCTGAGCCCAAGAGCCCCATCTACTTCGTTGAAGGCAGCAACGGCACCGTCCGTCTCAAGTTCTCCGACTCCTTTAATATTAATTTAGGCGGCTCTTGCCAGGTGACCATCGACACCTGGAGCAAGAAGGACGACGGCAACAGCTTCGTCATTCTTCCCGCCGACGTCGATGTGGCTGCTGAGGTGAAACTCCCCCTCATCTATCGCGGCCTCATCCAGATCAGCCCCGAAGAGACCGGCTCACTCCCCGTCATCAACGACTTCACCGCCGAGAGCACCATGCTCTCTGAGTCTGCTCCCCGCACCGCTGTCAGCTTCGACATTGCTCGCCTCGGCGAGGGTAAGGTGAGCCGCGGTCTCCAGATGGAGGATGCCTCACAGTTCCGCATCCCCAAGGAGGCACTCCCCGCCAGCCAGAAGCAGTACACCGTAGGTTTCTGGATCAAGCCTGACAAGTTTGCTCACTCTAAGTACGGTACCAACCTCATCAACAAGCGCAGCGTGGGTCGCTCTTGGCCTCACAACAACTGGGGCGCTTTCTGGGTGATCGTTTGGCCCGAGTGGAAGAACAACAGCGGCGAAGTGGTCCTCGACGACAATGTCATCTCCTACACCATGTACAAGAGCGTCAACACCGGTTCCCTCGCAGGCAATAGCAACGTTCACGAGACGCCCTACTACTCCTGCGTGACCGACCGCCAGCACCCCTGCGGCGAGACCTACGCCCTCACCCCCGGCACCTGGAGCCACGTCATGATTTCCTTCGACGGCACGCGCCAGAGCATCTACTTCAACGGCAAGCTGGCTGTACAGACCACGACGGTGTTCGAAAGCACCCAACAGTACGACGAGAGCCCCATCTACATCGGCGGTAGCAATGTTTACCACGCTGGTATCAACGGTACCATCGACGATGTTCAGGTATGGCACAAGGCCCTCACTGAGGCCGAAGTGCTCGAAGCCATGAAGGGCTACGAAGGCAAGACCGTTCCCGCCGAACTCAAGGCTTACTACACCTTCGAAAGCTTCGACGGCCAGAACAACTTCCCCAACCTCGGTTCAGGCGGCGCCACGATGACCGGTGCCTATGTGAACCTCGAGGGTGCTGCCGGTGAAAACACCAATGGTACCGTCGAAGTTACCCTCGCTCCCAACACCAACGTCCTCGGTAATCCCACCCTCCCCGGCTCTCTCGATGTGATGACTGATGTCATCTTCGAGGCCCTCGGCCTGACCACCGAGAACACCGCAGTGAGCGGCAGCATCTTCGCACCCGTCAGCACCGCCGTCGGCACGTACGACGCCACCCTCCGTCTCCGCAACATGTGGGGCGAGGCCATCCTCACCAAGCCTGCCTACATCACCTACGGCGATGTAGTCGGCATTGATGGCGTAGAGGTGATTCCCGCCCAGAACGGTGCGGTCTTCAACCTCCAGGGTCAGCGCGTGAACAACGCCGCCCACGGCGTCTACATCGTTAACGGCAAAAAGGTGGTACGATAAGGTGAGAGCAAAGGAGAGTGCTCGCATTCTCCTTTGCCGAGCCCGAGTACCAGTTCGACAAAGTCAAGGTGGTACGTTAACATCTTTAAATAACACATGCAGCAATCGCGCTGGCGGCAAGTCCGTCAGCGCGATTGCTGTATACGCCGAAATGTGTGCATAAATACACACATTTCGAAAAAAACTATTTTTTTATTCTTCGCTTAACACGCGTAACTCTCTGTGCGATAGCGCGATTACGCGTGTTAAGGGTGAGCCTTTAAGGGGGTGGCCGCTGCATAAAATGCCCGAAACCTACC
>JAUNIC010000288.1 GCA_030523615.1 Bacteroidales bacterium | reverse complement strand
GCATGCAACTGCTCGAGACCGTTCGCGAGATGATCGACATCGAGCTGGAGCGGCGAGGAGTGAACCCAGAGGGCAACCCTCACCCCGGGAATCCTCCGCCCGAGAGCATGGGACGCACGCCGCCCGACCCGCCGCCGCGCCGAACATTGTGGCAACGCATCGTGAGCCTCTTCACCGTATGCCTATAATAATATAAGGTATGTAGAACAGACATATATATAAACCCTTTTAATTCTAATTAAGTATGAACAGCAAACGAACGAAACCGCTCATTCCGCCGCTCAGCGGCCGATGGGCAAGGGCGGGTCTTACGGCACTGCTCACCGTTTTCGTTGCCGTCGGCGCACAGGCGCAGACGAATGACGAGGGCAGTACGCAGCCACCACGAGACCGCAACAGCGAATTACGCACCCGCACTTGGAGCATTTACGCTCAAGGCGGACTGTCGTGGGCTACCGACGTATGGTATCAGAACCTTGATGCCAAGCGCAGTTACAAACAATCGCCTGCCGTGGGCGGAGGTGTGGACTTCACCATCCGACCGTGGGTGCGTGTGGGAGCGGAGTACCTGTGGTCGCGCTACCGTCGTGAGCAGCGTTTCTCCACACTCGACACCAAGACGATGCCCGTGAAGGCCTACGGCAACTACCTGATGAACTTCCACAACGCCAAGCTCGGCGCGGGCTTCAACCTGATGGAGCTGTGGCCGCGCCGCCGCGCGCAGTGGCTCAACATCTGGGCTGGTACGGGCGTGGGCTACACCATCGGACGTGGCAACGAGTACGGCATCTACTTCAGCAACACCAAGACGCAGGACGGGCAGACCACACCGCTCACCGACGGGGCGAGCATCAGCAACGACGACGCCATTACCATCACGGGCAACGTGCAGACGAAGAACCGGCACGAGAAGTTCAACACGCTCTACATCCCTGCCTCGCTCCACATCGAGGCCGACGTGAGCCGCCGCTTCACCATCGGACTGAAAGGCGAGATGGACTGGTTGCTGAACCGCAAGGACATCGCCCCGAAGAACCTCATCTTCGCCCTTGCCACCGTGCGCTACAACTTCGTGCCGAGCCGTGCCCGTGTGCAGCGTGCCAACTACGAGGGCGAAATCTCCACGCTTAACGACCGTGTGAACACCCTGCAACGCGAGGCTGCCGAAGCCAAGGCGCAGGCTGATAAGGCAGAGAGCGCACGCCGACAGGCGGAGCAGCAGAAGGCCGACCTCGAACGCCGACTGCAAGACAGCGAGAACAGTAAGCCTACGGCGGCAACAGCCGCACAGCCCTCGCACTTCGTGCAGTTCGACCACAACAGTTCCTATATGAGCCGTGCCGAGGCCGACCGACTGAAAGTCTTCGCCCGCAGCGTGCGTGGAAAGAAACTCTCGCTCGTGGCAGAGGCCAGCACACCCGGCAGCAACGGTTATAACCAGCAACTCTCCGAGCGTCGCCTCACACGGGTGGTGGAAGCCCTCGTCAAGGAAGGCTTCGCCCTCGAAGACCTGCATCCCACGACAGCCATCGGCGAGCAACAAGGCAAGCCATCAGCAGAAGGGCGCAGGGTAACGATAAAAAGCCTCCCCTAACCCCTCCAAAGTGAGGGGAATCCCAAGCAGGGAGAGACTCGGCAAAATAAGTAAACAATAATAGAAACACGAACGCCCATGCCCCGTCAGGCGTTCCCTCCCTTTTCGGGGAGGGTTAGGGAGGGGCTCAAAAATTATGAAACGAATTAAATTCATCCTGCTTGCCATCGCCATGCTGTTGGCAGCACCCGCGTTCCTCACCTCATGTCAGGAAGACGCGCCCGAAATCAACTACACGATGAACGTGTCGGTAATCAACGACTTCACCAAGGTGG
>JAUNIC010000109.1 GCA_030523615.1 Bacteroidales bacterium | reverse complement strand
CTAACAAGGACACTCGCATGGCTGTTCGCTTCATCGTTGAGGTTGCATGGCAGGCACACTTCGTAACCAACATGTTCATCCAGCCCACCGCTGAAGAACTTGCTGAGTTCGAGCCCAACTTCGTTATCTACAACGCTTCTAAGGCTAAGGTTGAAAACTACAAGGAACTCGGCCTCAACAGCGAGACTTGCGTTGCCTTCAACACCACCAGCCGCGAGCAGGTAATCATCAACACCTGGTACGGTGGCGAGATGAAGAAGGGTATGTTCTCTATGATGAACTACTACCTCCCCCTCCAGGGCATGGCTTCTATGCACTGCTCCGCTAACACCGACATGAACGGCGAGAACACCGCAGTATTCTTCGGTCTCTCTGGTACCGGTAAGACCACCCTCTCTACCGATCCCAAGCGTCTCCTCATCGGTGACGACGAGCACGGATGGGACGACAACGGCGTCTTCAACTTCGAAGGTGGCTGCTACGCTAAGGTGATCAACCTCGACAAGGAAAGCGAGCCCGACATCTACAACGCTATCAAGCGCAACGCTCTCCTCGAGAACGTTACCGTAGCAGAAGACGGCACCATCGACTTCGCTGACAAGAGCGTGACCGAGAACACCCGCGTTTCTTACCCCATCAACCACATCAACAACATCGTTCGCCCCGTGAGCGCTGCTCCCGCTGCTAAGAGCGTTATCTTCCTCTCTGCCGACGCATTCGGTGTGCTTCCTCCCGTAAGCATCCTCACCCCCGAGCAGACTCAGTACTACTTCCTCAGCGGCTTCACCGCTAAGCTTGCAGGTACCGAGCGTGGCATCACCGAGCCCACTCCCACCTTCTCTGCTTGCTTCGGCCAGGCATTCCTCGAACTCCACCCCACCAAGTATGCTGAGGAGCTCGTTAAGAAGATGAACGTAAGCGGCGCTAAGGCTTACCTCGTTAACACTGGTTGGAACGGTACCGGCAAGCGTATCTCTATCCGCGACACCCGCGGCATCATCGACGCTATCCTCGGCGGTGCTATCAACAACGCTCCCACCAAGCAGATCCCCATCTTCGACTTCTGCGTTCCCACCGAACTCGAAGGCGTTGATACCAACATCCTCGATCCTCGCGACACCTACGCTGAGGCTACCATCTGGGAGGAAAAGGCTAAGGACCTCGCTGCTCGCTTCATCAAGAACTTCGGCAAGTACACCACCAACGAAGCTGGTAAGGCTCTCGTAGCCGCTGGTCCCCAGCTCTAAAGCCCCCTCCTAACCTCCCCCGACTGGGGGAGGGACGAGACAATAACCAGAATCCCCTGAAACACGCATTTCCCTGTTTCGGGGGATTCTGCGTTTCTTGCCCCTTTTCACATTCTCTAAGCATGCGAAACCTTACAAAAACCCTGCTGGCTATTCTCTTTGCAGCACCGCTCACCATCGCCGCACAGCGGACGACCACCATCTATGCTGAAGACTTCAGCAACGAAGAAGCCTTCGCCCGCTACACCACGCTCAACACGAACGAGGACGAATTTACATGGGAGTATGACCGCGAACGCGGTGCCCTCTCATGCGAACGCTACTTCGACATGGCATGGGACGCTCTGCTCCTGCCCCCGCTGAATCTCGTCAAAGGCCGCGAGTACACCTTCTCGTTCGACGTGCAGGTGGTCGGCGATGACGACTTCACCGACAACTTCGAGTCCATCACCGTCTATACTAAGATTAAGACGAACACGACAAGCGGATTCTCTGAACCAGGCGAACTGCTCGGCACCGACTTTGAGGTCATCCCCGAAAGCGCCACACCGACGAGACGCACCTATACCTTTGTATCGAAGTACAACGAAACGGCCTACTTCACCATCGAGCACAATACCTGTCTCGAAGTCTTTGGCGAAGCCCTCCGCCCCTACGGCAAACTCATCGTCGACAACATCAGCGTTACGGAGTTCGACCCCGACGCTCCCGTAGTTCCTGAAGTCATCCCCGCCAAACCCCTCGCCGTCGAGACGCCCAGCCTCTGCTACGACTACGAGAGCGCTACGGCCACGCTGACCTGGAACCCCGTCGTTGAGGACGAGAACGGCAACGCCCTCACGGCTGCTGACGTCACCTACACCGTGCGCCGCCGCGGTGACAGCGCGCCCCTCGCCATGGGCCTAACGACGTGCTCCTTCACCGATGTCGTCGCCTTCGACGAGGTCAACGCCACGGCCTCCTTCGGCCAGAAGCGCCTGCAGTATTACGTCACCGCCACCAACGCCCAGGGCGACAGCCCCAGCACGCTCTCGCAGATTCGCGCTCTTGGCCAGCCCGACGCTCTCCCCTTCATCGAGTCCTTCGCCAACGACAGTTACAGCCACTTCTGGACAGAAAGCCACACCGGCCACGGACGCTGGACGGCTATGGATGCCAGCGACCGCTACACCCAGGATGCCGACGGCGGCCTCTACTCCTTCTCCGCTCAAGAAGATGGCGAGAGCAGCACTGCCTACAGCGCTCTCATCAACATGGAGAACGCTACAAAGCCTGTGCTGACGTTCTACGTCTACTACGTGTTCCCCTCGGGCGAACTCAATCTCCTCGTCTCTGCCGACGGCGGCGAATACCGTCAGGCTTGGACCTACGACTCCAACCGCGACGCCGCCAAAGAGTGGGTCAAGGTCGAGGTGCCTCTGACCGACTACAACGCTGCCCACACCCTGCAGTTTGCCTTCGACGCTTCGGAGTTTGCTGTAGCCAGCCTCGTCTACATCGACAACATCAGCCTTCAGAGTTCCATTGCCCACGACCTCGACATCAGTCTCGTCTCCGCGCCCCGCAACCTCACGGTCGGCGAAAAGCGCACGATGAAGGTCAAGGTCACCAATCGCGGCACGCAGAACGTTAGCGGCAACGACTATGACGTTCATGCCCTTGCCTATTGGCCCATTGCCTCGGCCAAGGGTATTGACGTCGAAGCCGGCAAGAGCGTGATCATCACCCTCAGCGGACTTCAGGCCGACGGACACTTCGATACAAGCGTCACACTTGCTGCACGTGTTGAGTACTTAGAAGACGAGTATCACAGCAACGACTGCACTTCGCCCATCACGCTGCCCGTGAAGCACTCCCTCTATCCCGCTCCCAACGATGTCAAGGCTGAAGTTACCTCGGCAGGTGTCGTCCTCACCTGGAGCGCCCCCGATGCTCCCCGCAGCGTGAGCACCCCGCTGACTGACAGCTTCGAGGACTACGAAGACTTCACCATCACCAATGCCGGCGAGTGGACCTTCTATCAGGGTGTCGAGGGCAACGTCTACAGCCTCGAGGGCATCTCCTTCCCCAATGCCGGCCACCCGCAGGCTTGGACCGTCTTCAATCCCGCCGAGGCTGGCCTTACCAACCGTCCTGCCCACAACGGCGATAAGTATCTGGCCGCCTTCTCTCATCCTTACGTGACGGAGGACAGCTGGTTCATCTCGGAGCGCCTTGGCGGCATCAGCCAGCAGATAAGCCTTTGGGCCCGTGCCTTCGACACTTACACCGAAACGTTCAAGGTGAGCTACTCGACCGAGGACATGGAGCCTGAGTCGTTCGTAGACCTCGACAATTCCACAACGACCGTAACGCAGGAATGGAAGGAATACACCTTCGACCTTCCCGAGGGCACGAAGTACTTTGCTGTTCGCGCCACCTCGCACGACGCTCTCGCCCTCCTCGTCGACGACGTGACCTACGTGCCCGCCACGCAGGCTGCTCAGGACATCAAGCTCGTCGGTTACAACATCTATCGCGACCGCTATCTCGTGGCCACCTGCCCCGCCGACGCCCTGACGATGACCGACACTCCCGATCCCGACTATCACACCTATCGCATTGCTGCCGTTTGGGACAAGGGCGAAAGCGCTCTGACGCCGCATCTCGACGTCGATACGCGCAAAATCGATAGCCTCGGCACCGTTGTGGCTGATCCCGCTACTTCAAACGCCGTGAGCTACGATCTTTCAGGCCGACGCGCCTCCTCCTCCACGCGTATATATATAAGAGGAGGACGTAAAGTACAGCAGTAAGCACGTCTCTACAGAAAGTGCCCCCCTCCTCACCGCCGTTCTTGCCAAAGCAGTAGTCTTTGGCGCCGAACGCGGGTAAAAGAGGGGGGCTACTTTTTATACAAATACAGCCTTTTCAAACATTTTTGTTCACTTTTTGACAAAAAAATTTGGAATTTCCGTTCTTTCTCCTTACCTTTGCAATCTCTCTCTAAGCGGAACCACCTTCCCCGCAAGGTTCCGCATATTCGCGGCGAACTACCATCCCGCTCCTCCATCACCATCAGTTCGCCGCTTTTTTTTAGAGCCATCGACCCCTCCCCGCAACATGGTCGATGGCTCACTTTTTTGGATAAAACCTTTCATCCCACAAACCCATAAACCTATTAATCCCAAAACCTCACCACGTATACTTCAGCCAACCCATACGCGGACGCTTCTGCAGCTGGATGAGGAGGGCCGAAAGGGCGCACGACACGCCGAGCACAATGGCAAAACGCGCAAAGTCGGGCAGCGAACTATGCCACCAATACATCTGTGCGCGGGAGAGCAGGAAGATGAAGAGGAAGTGGGAAATGTAGACAATCGTCGACGTCTTTCGCAGCGCACGATAGGGCAATTTCAGGTTTACCTCGGAGCGCACCACGGCAAGGAAAATGGCCGTGACGGCAGGCACGAGCAGCAAGGTGCGCGTGCTGATATGCCAGCACTTTTCCTTGACGATGATCCACACCGCCATCATCGCCGTCAGCACGACAGCCGCTGTCCATAAGCGCTTGACAGGCAGTTGGCTTACGACGTTCCACTTGCGGGCTATGATACACCCGATGACCACGTAAATCATGGCCGCAAGGAAAGAGCAATGAACGTCGGGAAAGCCGCGAGTGAAAGCCGTCAACGCGTCGGCCACGCTGGTGGGCATGGCAAAGCGCCAAGCGTAGGAGAGCAGAAAGAGTTCGACGACGACGGCGATGGCCAACATCCACCGCATTCCCAGTTTGCGCTCGCCATAATACACGAGGGGAATGCTCAGCAGCAGCGCCGACAGAAACCACGATCCACGAAACGTGCTATCGAGCAGAAAGAGTTGCAGGAAGTGGACGATGTTGCCCGCCACGCTGTAGTCGGCCACATAGCGCAGCTGAATGGTATAGGGCAGCATGACGACAAACCACACGCCGTAGAGTTTCAGCATGCGCACCACGTACTTCTTTAGTTCCGTAGGGCCGGGGTTGCGCAGGAAAAAGAGGAAGGCGCTGGTGATGAAAAAGAAAGGCACGGCCAAGCGGCCCATCCACAGCCACGTGGCTACATAGGCTTCGCCGCTGAAGATGGGTTGGTGAATGCCCACAACGACGATGGCAAAGAGCATCTTGGCCACGTCAAGAGCATTGCATGCACCGGGCGTGAGAGTGAGTTTTTGGGGTGATTCCATTCTTATTTTTGGATATTGCGCGGGAAATACTCAAGCACCTGCTCGCGCAAGAATCGGCGGTCAAGATGCGTGTAGATTTCGGTTGTGCCGATGTTCTCGTGGCCCAGCATCTCCTGGATGGCACGCAGCGAAGCACCGCCTTCGAGCAGATGCGTGGCAAACGTGTGGCGGAAGGTGTGGGGCGAGACGTCCTTCGTGATTTCGGCAGCCTCGACATACTGCTTGATATTGTGGAACACTGTGATGCGTGAGAGGTGGCGTCCACGGCGTGCTGAGACAAATACAACATCCTCATCCTCAGGCTTTACGTTGATATCGCGGCGCGCGTCGAACCACATGCGCAACTCCTTGATGGCACGTGGCGAAATGGGTACGATACGTTGTTTGTCGCCCTTGCCGATGACGCGGATGAAACCTTCGTCAAGGAAGAGATCGCTAAGCTTCAGCGAACAGATTTCGCTCACTCGCAGGCCACAGCTGTAGAGGACTTCAATCATACAATGGTCGCGCTGACCTTCGGGAAGTTCGAGATTGATGGCACCAAGTATGCGATCCACCTCTTCGATGGTGAGTACCTCGGGCAGGTGTTTCGGCAGACGCGGACTTTCGAGGAGTTCCGTGGGGTCCTGCTCAATGAATCCGTCGAGCTGGAGGAAGCGGTAAAAGGAGCGTACGCCACTGAGCATACGGGCAATGGAACGCGGAGCAATGCCGACATCGGAGAGTGCCTTCGTATAGCGATGGAAGGTCTCGAGCACCACGTAGAGTGGATCGAGATTTTCATCTTTCAGCCACGCCAAGAAACGCTCCACATCGCGCTCGTATGCCATGCGCGTGTTCTCTGAAAGGCCCTGTTCCAAAAGAATATAGCGTTTATATCGGTCAAGATAGTCCATGTTTCAAATCTTTTTCGTAATTTTGCGCGCAAAATTACAACAAAAAAATGAAACTACTCGTATTGAACGGCCCAAATCTTAATCTTCTGGGCCAACGCGAACCCGGAATCTACGGCAGCGAGTCGCTCGACTTCTGTCTGCAGCACCTGCGCGACCACTTTGCCACACGTACTGACCGCAACGGACAACCCATTGTCATCGAGGATTACCAGTCCAATTGCGAAGGCGCTCTCATCGACCGTCTACAGCAGGCGTGGCGCGAGGGCGTGGACGGCATCGTCTTCAACGTCGGTGCATACACCCACACCTCCATCGCCCTCCACGACGCCATCAAGAGCATCGCTCCTGTGCCCGTCGTCGAGGTGCACATCAGCAATGTTCACCAGCGCGAGGCCTTCCGCCACACCAGCATGATCGCTCCCGCCTGCAAGGGTGTCATCTGCGGCTTTGGCCTCGACAGCTATCGCCTTGCGGTGGAGGCACTCATCAACTAACCAGAAAACCTCAAAAATGAAACACCTTTATATAGAAACTTACGGCTGCCAGATGAACGTGGCCGACTCTGAGGTTGTGGCCAGCGTCATGAAGATGGCGGGCTACGACCCTTGCGACACGCTCGACGAGGCCGATGCCGTATTCCTCAATACTTGCTCCGTTCGCGACAACGCAGAACAGAAGATTCTCCATCGCCTCGAAGCCCTCAACGCTGTGAAGGTAAAGCGTCAGAAGGAGGCTAAGGCCTACGAGAAAGCCGTACGCAAAGGTGAGGCTAAGGGTGAAGTTCCGGCCCACGCTGACCTCATCATCGGCGTACTCGGCTGCATGGCTGAACGCGTGAAGGAGACACTCCTCAACGACCACCACACCGACCTCGTGGCAGGTCCCGACTCTTACCTGCAACTGCCCGACCTCATCGCGCAGTGCGAACTCGGACAGAAAGCCATCGACGTCAATCTCTCGCTCACCGAGACCTACCGCGACGTCATGCCTACGCGTCCTCACGGTACCCACATCAGCGGCTTCGTAAGCATTATGCGCGGCTGCAACAACTTCTGCCACTACTGCATCGTGCCCTACACCCGTGGCCGCGAACGCTCTCGCGACCTTGACAGCATCATCGCCGAGGTGAAGGACCTCAACAGCCGCGGTTATAAGGAGGTGACACTGCTGGGTCAGAATGTCAACAGCTGGAGACCCACCCCCGACCCCTCCCTGCGAGGGAGGGGAGAGGTCACTACGGTAAATGAAGGAACTTCAGAAGAGGCAGTATCTACTCCCCTCCCTCTTCAGGGAGGGGCAGGGGGTGGGTCTTTTGCTGACCTACTCCGTGCCGTTGCCCACGCCGTGCCCGAGATGCGCATCCGCTTCTCGACCTCGCACCCCAAGGACATGAGCGACGAGACGCTGCGCGTCATTGCCGAGGAACCCAACGTGTGCCGCCACATCCATCTGCCCGTGCAGAGCGGCTCGAACGAAGTACTTCACCGCATGAATCGCAAGTACACCCGCGAGTGGTACCTCGGCCGTGTCGACGCCATTCGCCGCATCATCCCCGACTGCGCCATCTCCACCGACATCTTCGTGGGCTACTGCGGCGAGACGGAGGAGGACCATCAGCTCTCGCTCGACCTCATGCGCACCGTGGGCTATGACAGCGCCTTCATGTTCAAGTACAGCGAGCGTCCTGGCACGTATGCCTCAAAGCACTTCCCCGACGACATCGCCGAGGAGGTGAAGATCCGCCGTCTGAACGAACTTATCGCTGTGCAGAACGAGCTGAGTCTCAAGGCCAACGAGGCTTGGATTGGTCGCGAAGCCGACATTCTCATCGAAGGCACAAGCAAACGCAGCCGCGAAGAGCTTTTCGGCCGTACGGAGCAGAATAAGGTGGTCATTGTTCCCCGCAGCGTCGTTGACGCCGAGGGCACCGAGCACCGCTTCCACATCGGTCAAACCATCCGCGTCCGCATCCTCGAGGCGTCATCAGCTACGCTCAAGGGCGAGGTCATTCTCTAAAACATTCACGAAACCTCGAAGCATCGAATCATCGAATAATCGTATAATCGTACAATCGAAAAAAAAACTATGGCCAAAGAAGAACTCACGCCGATGATGAAGCAGTTCTACGACATGAAGGCGACGAACCCTGATGCCATACTGCTGTTCCGCTGCGGCGACTTCTACGAAACCTACGCCAGCGACGCCGTCACCGCATCGCAGGTGCTGGGCATCACCCTCACGCGCCGCAACCAGAAAGGCTCCACGGCCGAGGCTACGGAGATGGCGGGCTTCCCCCACCACGCCCTCGACAACTATCTGCCGCGCCTCATCCGCGCTGGCTATCGTGTGGCCATCTGCGATCAGCTCGAGGATCCGAAGCTCACGAAGAAGCTCGTGAAGCGCGGCATCACGGAGCTCGTCACACCGGGTGTGGCTTTGGGCGACAACGTGCTGAATAGCCGCGAAAACAACTTCCTCGCTGCCATCAACTTCGGCGCATCGGCCGTAGGACTTTCGCTGCTCGACATCTCAACGGGCGAATTTCTCGTTGCCGAGGGAGCTGTGGACTATATCGACAAACTCCTCGCAGGTTTTGCGCCGAAGGAGGTGCTCGTGGAGCGCGGAACGAAGGGTAAGTTTCAGCAGTATTTCCAAGGCAAGTACTTCATCTTCGAACTCGAAGACTGGGCATTCACCGATTCGTCGGCACGCGACAAAGTGCTGAAGCATTTCGGCGTGAAAAACCTCAAGGGTTTCGGTGTGGACCACATGCGCAGCGCCACGACAGCGGCCGGCGCCATTCTGTCCTACCTCGAACTCACGCAGCACCACCGCACCGACCACATCACCACGCTCCGCCGCATCGAGGAGGACCGCTTCGTGCGTCTCGACAAGTTCACCATCCGCAATCTCGAACTCATCGGCTCTTCCTACGGCGACGGACGCTCGCTCCTCGACATCCTCGACAAGACGCTCACGCCGATGGGTGCCCGCCAGCTGCGCCGATGGGTGCTCTTCCCCCTCCGCAGCGTACGCGACATCAACGTGCGTCTCGACTCCGTGGAGCACTTCTTCCGCGTGCCCGACTTCCGCGAACTCTGCGAGATGGAGTTAGGCAAAATCGGCGACTTGGAACGTATCGTCTCCAAAGTGGCTACGGGACGCATCAACCCGCGCGAAATGCAGCAGTTGCGTGCTGCACTCGAAACGGTAGTGGTGCTGAAGAATGCTTGCTGCTCGGCCTCGCAGAACAGCATCCGCGAAATCGGCCTCAAACTCGACAACCTCACCGAACTGCGCCAGCGCATCGAACGCGAGCTACAGCTCGACCCGCCTCTCCTTGTGGCGAAGGGCGGCGTGATTGCCGACGGTGTCGACGCCACGCTCGACGATCTGCGCAAGATTCAGCGCTCGGGCAAGGACTACCTGCTACAGATTCAGCAGCGCGAAGCCGAACGCACCGGCATCCAGAGCCTGAAGATTGGCTTCAACAACGTGTTTGGCTACTACATCGAGGTGCGCAACACCTACAAGGAGTATGTGCCGCAGGAGTGGATCCGCAAGCAGACGCTCGTCAGCGCCGAACGCTACATCACGCAGGAACTGAAAGAGTATGAGGAGAAAATCATGGGCGCTGAGGAGAAGATTCTCATCCTCGAAGCCCAGCTCTATGCCCGCCTCGTCGACGCTGCCGCCGACTGCATCACCGCCCTGCAGCGCAACGCGCAGGCCATCGCCGACCTCGACTGCTACCACTCCCTGGCTCGTGTGGCCCGCGAGGGCAGATATGTGCGCCCCGTGGTCGACGACACCATTGAGATCGACATCAAGGCGGGCCGCCACCCCGTCATCGAAACGATGATGCCCATAGGCGAAACGTACATTGCCAACGACGTCGAGCTCGACCCCGAACGCCAGCAAATCATCATCGTCACGGGTCCGAACATGGCGGGTAAATCGGCACTCCTCCGCCAGACGGCGCTTATCACCCTCATGGCGCAGATGGGCTCCTTCGTACCGGCCGACGCCGCACGTATTGGTCTGGTAGACAAAATCTTCACTCGTGTCGGTGCAAGCGACAACATTTCTGTGGGCGAGTCGACATTTATGGTTGAAATGACGGAAGCCGCCAACATCATGAACAGCCTTTCGCCGCGCTCGCTCATCCTCTTTGACGAGCTGGGTCGAGGCACCTCAACCTACGACGGTATCTCCATCGCCTGGAGCATCGTGGAGCATATCCACGAAAATCCCCGTGCCCATGCCCGCACGCTCTTTGCGACCCACTACCACGAGCTCAACGAGATGGAGAAACTCTATCCCCGCATCAAAAATTACAACGTGTCCGTCCACGAATCGAACGGCCGCATCGTGTTCCTCCGCAAGCTGACGCGTGGCGGCAGCGAGCACTCCTTCGGTATCCACGTAGCGCGCCTGGCAGGTATGCCGGGGGCCATCGTGAAACGTGCCGAGGACGTCCTTGCGCAGCTCGAAGCCGACAAGCAGACGGAGGTGAGTCGCAAGACGCCCGATGCTCTGCCCCAGGGCGGTGGCCAGCAGATGAGTTTCTTCCAGCTCGACGACCCTGTCCTGACACAGATCCGCGACGAAATCTTAGGTCTCGACCTCAACAACCTGACCCCCATCGAGTGCCTCAACAAACTCTCCGACATCCGCAAGATTCTTACAGGAAAGTGATGCCCTCACGTTCCCCCACAAAAAGCCCCAAGGACCATCTCCCTGGGGCTTTTGTTTTG
>JAUNIC010000108.1 GCA_030523615.1 Bacteroidales bacterium | reverse complement strand
CGAGCTCTGCTCGCTTGCCAAAAGCAAGAACTTTTCTCGCTCGAGCTTATGTCGAACTTCATCCGCACCTTCAAAAAACGCAAGGGGATGACGCCTAACGCCTATCGCGACTACATCAACCAGATGCTCATCAAGTTCTAAGGCTTCGTGGGGAACTCTTCGTTGTTTCGTGGATGGGCCTGGGCGTACTGATCCTTGAGTTCGGCAAGGGTGGTGTGGGTGTAGATGGCGGTGGTGGCGACGGTCTCGTGGCCGAGGAGCTGCTGGATGGCTTCGAGCTGGGCACCGTGGGAGAGCATGGCGGTGGCGAAGGAGTGGCGCAGGACGTGAGGCGAACGGCGCTTCTGGGTGGTGACGGCGCTGAGGGCGTCGTTGACCACGAGGCGCAGCTGGTTGTAGCGCATACGGGCGCAGCGCGGGGAGGAGGGAAGAGGGAGGAGTTCTTTTTCGAAGATCTATTTTGCGAGTAAGAGGCAATATGAGCGGCGCGCTCCTTAATATATATATATAATGTGTCGCGGAGTTCGGGGCCGAAGGGTACGATGCGCTGCTTGTCGCCCTTACCGGTGACGCGGAGGCTGCAGCCGTCGAGATCGAGGTCGTCGACGTCGAGGCCGAGGAGTTCGGAGGCGCGGATGCCGGTGTGGTAGAGGAGGAGGAGGATGGTGCGGTCGCGGAGGCCGAGGTAGCCTTCGCCGAAGTCGTAGTAGTCGAAGAGGCGGTCCATCTCTGTCTCGCGGACGAAGGTGGGGAGGCGCTTCGATTGCTTGGGATTCTTCACGAGACGCACAGGATCGACCTTTACCCTACCCTCTCGCAGCAGGAACTTGTACATGGAGCGCAAAGCGGCCATATTTTTCTTGACGTACGAAGCGTTGTAGCCGCGCTGCATCTGTTCGGCTTCCCAGGCGCGGAAGTCGTCGGTGACGAGGGTGAGCCACGATGCTTCGGCTCCCTTCTGGCGCACGAAGTAGTCAGCGGCGTTCGTCAGGGAGTCGCGATAGGTGGCAATGGTGCGGGGCAAAGAGCCCTTCTGCGCCTGCATATAGGAGAGGAATTCTTCGATTGTAGCGGTCATGAGCGGATGGTGTGAAGGAGGCCGGCATTCGATGCCGGCGATATTAACGGCGCAGCAGATAATAGCGCAACGGGGCATACCGAATAGCACAGCGGCTAACGGTGCAACGGACAACTGCCGGCACGGCAGGAGTGAGGCAAAGATACACACAAAAAGCGAATCTCCCAAATTTTCGAGCGAAAAAATGGGAGATTCGTTGTTTTGTCTATTTCAGACGGTGCAAAGAGGAGTATTATTCCTCGTCGCGGTGAAGCTGCTGTACGTAGATAGCGTGCTCCATCTTGAGGCGCTTCAGTACGCTGGGCTTGTCAAACTGCTGACGACGACGGAGTTCCTTGTTGACACCGGTCTTTTCGAACTTACGCTTGAACTTCTTGAGTGCGCGTTCAATGTTTTCGTTTTCCTTAACGGGTACTACGATCATAGTTGTAAATTGTTGTTTTTTATTGTTATTACGTAATAATTTTCCTTGTGCGCCGTTTTCACGGTTTCGGGCGGCAAATTTACGCAATAATTTTGGTTTGCAAATAGTTTTTTTGAAGTTTTTTTCACATTCGGGCACATTTATGGCCGAAAGTGTAAGGTACGGAGTACCAAAAAGCGGTTTAAATATGTAAACTGAACTTCTTTTCTGGGCGTTGATGCAGAGCACGTAAGGTCTGCAATGAGAATCAACCCTCCTTTCTATTTGCTTGGTGGCGGCACAGCGGCAGCCGATGGTTTATGATGTAGTAATTAGGTTATGCATTATGCGAAGCAAAAATGTGGGTGCAAAGGTACGACAAAAATCGCAACCAGCCAAGCCGATTGCGATTTTTTTGTATTTCTCTGAGCTTATCAGCGGGTCATTTGGTAGACCATGTCGACGATCTGCTGGGCAAGGGCATCGGCCTCCTCACGGGTGTGGGCCTCGGAGTAGACACGGATGATGGATTCGGTGTTCGACTTGCGGAGGTGTACCCACTTGTCGGGGAAGTCGATCTTCACGCCGTCAATGTCAGTGACCTGCTCGTCCTTGTAGATCTCCTTCACCTTGTTGAGGAGGGCGAAGATGTCGGTCTTGGGATCGAGATCGATGCGGTTCTTCGAGATGTAGTACTGGGGCAGGCTGTCGCGGAGCTCGCTGGCCTTCATACCCGTCTTGGCGAGGTATGTGAGGATGAGGGCGATACCTACAAGGGCATCGCGGCCGCTGTGGGCGGTGGGATAGATGACACCACCGTTGCCTTCGCCACCGATGACGGCGCCGGTCTCCTTCATCTTTGTCACTACGTTCACCTCTCCTACAGCAGCGGGGGTGTAGTTGCAACCGTACTTCTCGGTCACGTCGCGGAGACCGCGGGTAGAAGAGAGGTTGCTGACGGTGTTGCCGGGAGTGTGCTGGAGGATGTAGTCGGCCACAGCGACGAGAGTGTTTTCTTCGCCGAACATCGTACCATCTTCGCAGACGAGGGCGAGGCGGTCAACGTCGGGGTCTACAACGAAACCTACATCGTGACGGCCCTTACGCATAAGGTTGCGAATCTCGGTGAGGTTTTCCTTGAGGGGTTCGGGATTATGGGCGAAGTCGCCTGTGGGATCACAGTTGAGGAGGGTCACCTCGGTAACGCCGAGCTGGCCGAGGAGGCGGGGAACGATGACGCCACCGACGCTGTTGACAGCATCAAGAGCAACGGTGAAGTGGGCACGGCGGATAGCCTCAACGTCAACAAGTTCGAGGTACTTCACGAGTTCTACGTGACGCTGGTCGAAGGTAAAGTTCTTGGTGTAGCAACCGAGGTTGTCCACGTCGGGGAACTCGTAGTCGTCGGCATTGGCGCGGCGTACCACCTCGGCAGCCTCTGCAGGAGGAAGGAATTCACCCTTCTCGTTGAGGAACTTAAGGGCGTTCCACTGGCGAGGATTGTGGCTGGCAGTGATGATGATACCACCGCAGGCGTTCTCCATGGTAACGGCGAGTTCGGTGGTAGGAGTGGAGGCAAGACCGATGTTCACAACATCGAAGCCCATGCCCATGAGGGTGCCGCAGACAACGTGGCTGACCATCTCGCCCGAGATGCGGGCGTCGCGGCCCACGACGATCTTGCGACGATATTTACGATTGACAACATTCTCGCGCAGCGAAGCGTAAGCTGATACAGACTTAGCGATATCGACAGGGTTGAGGGTATCGCCGGTGCGGCCACCAATTGTGCCGCGGAAACCGGAAATGGATTTGATGAGTGTCATTCCAATTAAGAATTCAGAATGAAGAATTAAGAATTGTAGTAACTTGGTATAATTCAAATTAAGAATTAAGAATTGCAGCAACTTGTAAAGTCAAATGAAGTATGAAGACTTTTAGTAACTTCGATTCTTAATTCTTACCTCTTTATTCTTACTTAATAGGGTACGTCTCGAGGATGGGATCGTTGTACTGGAGCTGGAGCTTCTTGAGTTCCTTCATGAGGCGCTTGGTCTGCTTCTCGTAACCCTTCTGGCCGAAGAGGTTGCTCATCTCGTGGGGATCGGTGTTGAGGTCGTAGAGTTCCCAGGCGTCAATCTGCTGAGCGCCGTACTGGTTCTCTTCTTCCACGGGATAGAAGTGAACGAGTTTCCAGCCGTCGGCGGTGCGGACACCGTAGTGGCGACGAACCTTGTGCTCAGCGGGATATTCGTAGTAGTGGTAGTAGAGGCTCTGGCGCCAATCCTTCGGGTGCTGACCTTCGAGGAGGGGCAGGAGGCTCACACCGTGCATATCCTCGGGGATGGGAGCACCGGCGAGGTCGAGGAAGGTGGGAGCGTAGTCAATGTTCTGCACCATCTCGGTGATATCGCCGTGGGCCACGGGGCCATCGTATTCGGTAGGCATACGCATCACGAGAGGCGTGTTGAAACTCTCTTCATACATGAAGCGCTTGTCGAACCAACCGTGCTCACCCATGTAGAAGCCCTGGTCAGAGGTGTAGACCACGAGAGTGTTCTTCGAAAGACCCGTTTCATCGAGGTAAGCGAGGAGGCGACCTACGTTGTCATCGAAGGTCTTAAGCACCTTGGCATAGTCGCGCATGAAGCGCTGATACTTGTACTCCTTGAGGGCCTGGCCTTCGAGGTGACGGCTGCGGAAGTCGATGGCGAGCGAGTCGTAGAACATGTCGTAGGCAGCGCGGTCGCGGCTGTTGAGACGGCCCAAGTAAGCAAGGTAAGTAGGACCGAGGCGCGAGGGATTGGCGGGATCGTAGATCTTGCAGTCGTAATCCATCGTCATGTCCTCGTTCGAGGCGATGTTCATCTCCTGATCGCCAGCAGCGAGGCGGCCTTCGTAGGTGTCGTTGAAGTTGTGGGGAAGGGGGAAGGTCACGTCCTCATACTCGCGGAGATACTTGATTTCGGGCAGCCAGTCGCGGTGGCAGGCCTTCTCGTGGAGGAAGAGGGCGAAGGGTTTGCCGGTCTTCTGCTGCTCGTTCATCCAGTTGATAGCTTTGTCGGTGAGGAGGTTGGTGAGGTAGCCCTGCTCCACGTGGGTCTTGCCGTCCATGGTGATGAACGTGGGGTTGTAGTATTCGCCCTGGCCGGGGATGATCTCGTAGTGGTCGAAGCCCGTGGGGGTGCTGATGAGGTGCCACTTGCCGATGAGGGCGGTGGAGTAACCCGCAGCCTGGAGGAGCTTGGGCATGGTCTGCTGGCTACCGTCGAAGATGCCGTGCTCATTGTTGGTGAAGCCGTTGGCATGGCTGTGCTTGCCGGTGATCATGCAGGCACGTGAGGGGCCAGAGAGGGAGTTGGCGACGAAAGAGTTAACGAAGCGCACACCATCCTGAGCGATGCGGTCGAGGTTGGGCGTTACGACGTTGGTCTTGTCGTAGCACGACATCATCTGTGCCGTGTGGTCGTCGGTCATGATGTAGAGCACGTTGTACTGCGTGCGCTGGGCCATTGCAACAGCGGGAAGTGCAACGGCGAGGGTGAGAAAAGCTTTTTTCATAGTGATAGTTGTGGAATTATGCTGCAAAGTTACTGCATTTTAAGGAAGTATGCAAGAAAAAGCGGAGAAAAGTGCAGCGGTGCCGTAATTCTTTGAGCACTCAGCACGGAAGATGGAATAGAGTCGAAAAAAACTTCGCCCCGACAAGCATGGCGGCATGTCGGGACGAGGTGGTATAGAGCCAGTCGTAACCCCAGCTACGGCCTTGCCGCACGTGAGGGTCTGGAGGAGCATCAAAGGTGTTATTTGGAGAGAGAGATTTGGGGTATCTATAAATAAAAGAATAAGAAGCCTCGTGGTTACTCTCTGATTTCTGCAAGGATGTCTTCAACGATGCAGTTGTCGGCAAGGAGGTACAGCCCCATCTCGGGATCGTGCAGATTGCGACAGGTCTTTGAGGAATAGAAGATGTCGAGGGCGCGCTCGGTGTCGACCTCAAGGCGCTCTGAGAGACGCATGACGATACGCCCTATCTTGTTCCACATGTTTAGGTCGTTCAGCATATCATTCGGCGTTTTTGAAGGTTAGGAACTTGTCTATTACCTGCTGACTGAGCAAGCAGATTTGGTTGTTAGGCTGATGTTTGGACAATTCAGCGAGGGCATGGATCTCGTCTATCGTACCGTTTATGTAACCTTCCACAGTATCGACAACGCGGTCGTTGGCCACGCCCCCTTCAATGCAGTCATAATCCTTTGCGGAATCATAACCGTTGCGACAGGCGACAATGAAATGTAGCCATTCAGCGTCGTAGTGCTCAAAGTTGAGGTTCCGGCAATTGGCAACGATAGCGTCAATATCAAGTTCGTACTCATTGACTACGGGAGTGGCCAGACGTTGGCGGGCGGTCCTTTCTGCCCACTCTCTTGCTTGCTGCTTCCTGCGCGTAATGTAGAAACCATGACCGAAGTCAAGGTTCTTGCGTCCGACCTTGGCCAAGGGGGATTCTATCCTTTCAATGCCTCCATGATAAACCGTAATCATAATGTTACTCCTTTCTTCTTCTCCCATATTTCAATGGTTCTAAGAATGTCTTCCGTGATGTGTTGGCGGCTCTCTGCGTGTAGCACATTATAGCAGGGCAAGATGTAATCGCTGATTAGATTGATACGCACCATACGTTGGTACATGGCCTCGGGAGTCATGCCCGTAGCCTTTGCTGCCGTCTCTATGCATGATGCAACAAAGATGGCTCGGCATTCCTCCGTGGAAGGTGTGTATTTGTATGTATCTATTGGTATCATGGGTAATTATGCTGCAAAGTTACTGCATAATTTGCAGTTACGCAAGAAAAAGCGGAGAAAAGTGCAGCGGGATGTTCTTTCTGTGCGTTCTCATTCAGCGCAACACCCCGCAGCAAGCCAATTGCGGGGCATTGCTGCGGGGTGCGTGATAAGGGAGATATGCGTTGAGCACTACTTTTTCTCCTTTCCGACGACGAGGTCCACGATGTCGGTGATGTCCTTCACGGTGACGGTGCCGTCCAAGTTGAAGTCGCCGCTACGCATGGCTCTATAAGCTGCACGCAGCTCCTCGAACGTCATAGTTAAGGTCTCGTCGAGTATAACCTCTTCATTTACGTCGAATTCAACGATATTTTCAAAATAGGACCAGTCGTTATAATTATCGGCAAGATAGGCATCCTTTGTTCCTTTCGGAATGTAAAGTGTTATATTCTCGAAACAATCGCTAATGCTGAATGCGTCAGCTGCATCCGGCGGATTAATGGCATAGCAATAGACAGCCCGCAAGTTAGGGCAATCCTCAAGTGCATGGAAAGACAGGTTCTTGATATTTGCATTTATTGTAAGCACTTTCAATTCGGAAAAGTTTCTTATTGCCCATGAGTCAATTATGGTAACTGGATACTCTTTTCCGTTGTAGGTAACGGAAGGCGGGATTACAAGGTGTGCAACATCCTTCGCTTTGGTAAGTACAGCCTCTTGGTCGTCGAAATAAATCTCGTAGGACATGCCGTCAACTTCGGTAGGTGCCAACCCCAAGCCAACGTTTTCATCCTCCACGATGGAAACAAACGCTGACCAATCTTCAGAGTCCATGTAGCGATAGCGTGTTCCCATGGGGACTCGAAGCGTCACGTTGCTGAACTGCACATTACCAAAGCCAAATACCAAAGGAGGATACAACGCTTTGCAATTGATTGTGTGTAGGTTGGAACAGTCATTGAATACATTACTCCAGAGATTGATTACATTCTCTCCGATTGTCACAGTGCTCAGCTTGGTACAATGTTCAAATGCTCCACTTCGGATTCCGGTAACCGTGTTTGGAATCGTGACAGATGTGATGTTGCACCAACTAAATGCGTATTCGCCAATCTGTTCCACGGGATATTCTACGCCTTCGTATGTGATATGCGAGGGAATCACGGCATCGCCATACAGCACGACACCGTGGGTTAGAGTTGCATAGTAACCTTGGCGACCCGAAGAGATACTGTAACCAAAGTCGCCGACGATGAGGTCTTCGACGATAGTTTCTGCCTTCGCAGCTGCGCCGACAAACATCAGCACGGAGAGCAGGAAAAGACGACGGACGAAAGCTGTAAGGCTATTGACATTAAACCTCGGAGTTGCTACGTTAGAAATTGCGGGGGCGGGGGTGGCAGATTTTCTCATATTGAAATAGTTAAGTGTTGAAAGCGCAAAGATACAGCTTTCTTGCGATTGCTGCAAGCGAATTGGCGAAAAACGTGTGGCGGCGCAGGAATTCTTAGCGTCATAAAACAAAAGAATAGGCCTGAACCTGCCTTTGGCAAGCCCAGACCTATTGCTGAATCTGCTTTTATCGGATCACGCGGCGGCCATTCTGAATGTAGATTTGGCCGGCGGTGGGAGCATTGACACGACGACCGCTGAGATCGTAAATGTCGGCAGAGCCCATCGGAGCAAGAACGGTGTTGATGCCGTCGACGGGAGCGTCGCGGCCCACCTCAACCTGGGTGTTGTCGCCGCAGGGGGCATACATGCTCCAAGAGCCGTCATTGAGGTGCTTGAGAGCGTCGGCGTCGAGGGTGAACTTCTTTTTATTATAGATGCGTGCGACGCGACCGTTCTCGTCGTAGATCTTGATGCCTACGTAGCCAGAGCCGTAGATGGTGACGTTGCTGCCGCTGAGCTTGTAGTAGATGTTGTCAGCGCCGGTCTTGCCGTCAAATTCCCAGAACATACCAACGTCGCCGCTAGTGCCCTTCGTCACACCATAGTAGCCCTGTTCCTTACCCACCTTCGAGGGATAGATGCTGGCAACGAAGCAGGTATCGGCCACCTTCATGGCCTTGATGTGGTCGTCGATGAACATGATGCCGGGAGCCTTCTTTTCGTAGGCCTTCATCTTGGCAATGACCTTGGCGAGGCGATCCTCGTCGGCCTTGACGCCGCGCATAGGCATCTTGAGGTAATACGAACCGTAGTCACCCACGAAGCGGATGCCCTTGGAGGGATTGTCCTTCTCCTTGAATGCGGTACCCTTGACGAAGTCGTTGCCGACCTTCACGTCGTCGTAGTAGGCGAAGAAGCCCCAAGTGTCAAAGAACTCGTAGAGGTCGGTCTCGCTGACTTCGGCGCAGACCTCGGCAAACTTGAGGTAGTCCTCATAGTAGAGCGTAGGATTGTTGGGATCGTTGCCGTGGAGCTTGATGCCGCCGTTGGCGCGCATCTTGTCGGCTACGCGGGGCCAGAAGTCGGTGTCGTAGCCCTGAACGTGGAAGTAGAGGTAGAGTTGGAAGAACATGTGGCACTGGAGCCAGAGCGACTGGTCGTAATACTCGAAACCTTCGGTACGGCTGGTGCCTTCGCCGCCGCGGAGGATGTCGACCCAACCCCAACCGTTGTTGCGGAAGGTGACGAGGGTCTCGATACCCTTGTTGCGGCTGTTGTAGGAGCCAAATTCGTAGTTGGTCATCTGCGCGTAGCCGTTGTTGGAGCTTTCAGTCGTGGCGGCCATGTTGATGGGGTACTGATGAGCGTGGCCTTCCTCGTGGTAGATCTCCCAAAGGTGGCCGACATCAGAACACATCTTCTCGAAGTTGAAGAGGTAGTCCTTGCTGATGCTGGGATGGTTCGTACCGCAGTTGCCACCCCAGTTGGGGTTGATGCTCTGGTTGACGTCGCGGGGCGTAATGACGGGACGATAGCGGCCTTCCCACTGGCCATCGTTACCGATAAGGCGTTCCTGAGTCTTAAAGATGAAATCCCAGATCTTGATGATGCCTTCGACGTTGGGAGCGCCCTTCACCTTTGAGGTGACGAGGGCGAGCACGGTGCTTTCGCCCTTGACGTGGAGGAATTCTGCGTCGAACATATTCTTGCAGAGGTAGTCCCAGTCGTCGTTGTCCATGCCGCGGTGCATATCCCAGGTGCCGGTGGCGTGGCCGCCTTCGATGTGAATGCGGATGTTGGGGTAATCGGCCTCATGGTCGGCGGTAGCCACGACATACTTCTTGTCGTTCTTCACGAAGTAGGAGACGAAGAGTTCGCCGTCCTCGGTGGCCTGCCAGGCGTTGATGCCCTTCTTCAGGTCGACGGTCGTGCCTTCGTGCTCGGTGCCCTTGGCGAGTTCGAGCTTGATGGAGGCGTAGCTGTCCTTGGCCGACTGATCGAGGTAGACGTACACGATTTCGCCCGCCTTGACGGTGATGCCGGTGGGATTGACGTGCTGACCGAAAGGACCAACGTTGGTGATGGTCTTCCACGTATGGCGGTCGGAATAAGGCTCATAGGTGTTGATGCGGAAGTCGCGCACATAGCCATTATAGGTATCGTCCTTCGTGGCGTCCCATGTGCCGCGCTTCACGCAGAGCGCCATCTGCTGCACGGGTTCGGGGAGAGAGGCGAGAGCGGCTACAAGTTCGTCTTCGCTCATGGCTGCATACTCCTCGGTGAGTTCGGAGCAGGAGAGGTCGGTGAAGACCTTCTCGAGTGTAGCGTTGTAGGTGGCGCGCTTGGAGTTGATGTCCTTCACAGCGGCTGCGGCATCGGTGTAGGCCTTGTATTCTGCGGCAATCTCGGCGAGGAGTTCGTCGGTCAATTCTACAGGCTGGAGGAACCATTGTGAGGCGCCGGCGTTGACGCTCCAGTTCACAATCTTATGGCCGGCTTCGCAGTGGAGACCGTTGCCGTCCTTGGCCAGACCGAAGGTGAAGTAGGTCTGTCCGTCGGCAGCGGTGCCTTTCTGCACCACGAAGGAGGTGCCGCTCGTGGTGGTCTTGAACTGCGCGCTCTGGGTCGACTGCGAAGCGATGCTGCGACCCGTCATCACGTTGGTCAGTTTCCACTTGCCCTCGGTATAGTCGAGATCGGCGGTCTTCGTGAGTTTCCAGATTTGGGTGTAAGGCGTCTTGACCTCGGCGCCGGTGTAGCCCGTAAGGACGTTGCCGTCGGTGTAAACCTCAGTCAGAAGGCGGTCGGGATAAAGCTGATTCTTAAGGCGGTAGTAGGTGCCGCTCTCGAGTTCTGAGGCATAGGGCACTTGCTCTTCGATCATCCACGTAATGTCCTGACCTTCTTTGCCGTCGACGTAGGCAAACTTGTTCTTGCCGTCGTACTTGAGGTATCCCTTCGTGCACTTGAGGGTATAGACGCCGGGAGTCTCGGTTTCAGCGATTTCCCAAGCGTAAGTGGTCGTGGTTTTGACGGCGGTGTTCCAACCGATGGTTGTGGAGATGCCGATGTAGTTGCTGCCTTGGCTGATGGCGAACTTGCCAGACGTGGAGCTCTTCTTGATGGTGAAGTAGCCAGGTTCGCTTTTGAGTGGCGTGACGTTGTCGGTGCCGCTCTCCTTGGCGCTCGGGTTGAGCGTGACGTAGAGACCGCACTTCACATTTTTGATGCTATACTGCTTGGATTCGTCAAATACGACGTCGGCCTGTGCAGTGCTCCAGCCGATGCAGAGGAGCAGCAACGCGAGAATGTTTTTTAGGCTGTTTTTCATTTGTATTGATCGTTTGATTGTTTTTTCTAACGAAAAAAGGGGGTATACGCGTTTTACGGCGCAAAGATAGTAAATTCTTGCGAAATGGCCAAGTGTTTTGGCGAAAAAGTCAACAGGGGGTAATTGCGGCTGAGACGGGAGTATAGTTTCTTCTCTTTGAGAAAC
>JAUNIC010000287.1 GCA_030523615.1 Bacteroidales bacterium | reverse complement strand
TGATCATCCACACGGCGAAGTCCCACAGCTGCTGGAAGTAGTCGGAGGCGTAATATACGTTGCCCCACTTGAATCCGAGCCATTGTATGTCGTTGAGTATTGAGTCAACATACTCGGTGTCCTCCTTTGAGGGGTTTGTGTCGTCGAATCTCAGATTGCACACACCGCCGTATCTCTCTGCCACCCCAAAGTCCATGCATATGGCCTTGGCGTGTCCGATGTGTATATATCCGTTGGGCTCCGGCGGGAATCGTGTCTGTATTCTTCCACCGTTCTTACCCTCGGCCAGGTCGGCCTCTACCATTTGTTCTACGAAGCTAAGGCTTTTCTTCTCTTCGTTTTCTTCAATTTTCTTTTCTGTCATATTGTTTATCCTTTTCTTATTTTTGGTGCAAAGATAATGCATTTTATCGATATATCCAAATAAATTTCCTATTTTTTTATAATGTATAAGCATTTATTGTTCAAAATCCATTTTCCACCGTCAATGTCACGCTCTCGCCCTTGTGCTCTTCCATCAGCAGTATGAGCCGGTTGACGGCATCGCGCGATTGGGTCAGAACGCTTGGGAATGTGCGTGTGCCGACTAGGATGCAGCCTCGCGAGTCGCGCACCGAATTGCCCACGTGCAGCATGATTCCGTCGAAGTGGGGCACGTTCAGTACGAATGGCATCTGCGTCTTGAATTTTGTGCTGTATCTCATTTCCACCTTGTATGTGCCTTCGGGTATGGCTGTCTTGTTCATCGTCTTTTGCTCTTTGCTCCAGTCGATGGTTCGGGGTTCGAGGGTGTCGGCGAAGTGCCGCCCGTCAACATACATTTTTCCGGCAGTATAAGTGTTGCCTTTCACGTCTCTTTTAATCACGATTTTCATAATTCCTTGTTCTCTTTGAGTTAAAAATAAAACTGTCATCTGTCATCTGTCACTTTTGTCCCGCTTTGTCCACAGATTTTTTATTTTGAGGCACAGCTTGAGCACTTCACGATCTCGCCGTCAAGCGACTCGTAGGTGACAAATCCTCGCGCCTTCCACTTTGTCAGCAGGTTCTTGGCCGAGCCGCCCTTCTTGCCCAGCCTCACGCGCAGGTTCTCCAAGTCCTTCAGATGGAATCGCTCGGGCAGCAATTCGCACAGGTTCTGCGGTCCGCGGTGATTAGCCAAGTTGTTGTCGCTCAGCTCCTTCTCCAGCATTTCGCCGAATATCAGATACTTGCACCACAGGTCGTATCTCAGTGCCCAGCGCACGTAGTCCTCTATCACCTTCGTCCACTGCTGTCCGTTGAGCAGCCACAGCACCATGCCCTTGAGCCATGCTATCACCGTGGCCCGATAGCTCAGCACGAGATAGCCCTCCGAGTCGTAGAGCTCGGCCAGTCGCTCGTTCTCGTCGCATAGGCGTTGGGCGAAGTCGTTGGCTTCCTGGCATACGTAATTGCCGCGGAACGACTGCAACTTATCAACCACTTCATCCACCGTCTTGCGGTATTCCTCGTCGTATTGTCCATACACGGGGCGCACTCCCGAGGGCTTGATGATGGTGGAAAGCGAGAGTCGGGTGATGGTGCCGTCGGTGATGTTGTAGCGGAAGAACTGGCGCGCGTTCTTCGGACAGCACGATGCGTTGAAGTTGAATCGCAGCGGCGCTATTCCCGTCACCGATGCCGAGCCCACTCGCTCCTGGCCGTGGTCGCTGTTGTCGAAAGCCTTGCGTATGATGGTGCTCACCTCCTGCGCATTGTTGTGCGAGGTGATTTTCTTGAGCGTGTCGAGCTCGTCCACCTTCAGATACAAGTAGCGGTTGCCGTTGTTGGCTGCGTCCGCCACTCGTCGGTTGAACACGGCGTCGGTCAGGTTGTCGATGAGCACCTGTATGCAGATGTCCT
>JAUNIC010000286.1 GCA_030523615.1 Bacteroidales bacterium | reverse complement strand
CGATGAAGGCCTCGGTGTCCTCTATCTGCTTCTGCTGGTTCTCATAGGCACGGAGCTGCTGCTCGCGTCGCTCCTTGCGCAGCACCACAAACTCGTCGTACTTCACCTTGTAGTCGTAGATGCGCCCACAGGAGATTTCGATGGTTCGTGTAGTGACGTTGTTCAAGAAGGCCCGGTCGTGGCTGACCAGTACCACCGCATTGGCCCGCGTGGCCAGGAATTGCTCCAGCCACTGGATGCTCTCGATGTCGAGGTGGTTGGTAGGCTCGTCGAGCAGCAGGACGTCGGGGTTCTGAAGCAGCAGCTTGGCCAGTTCGATACGCATTCGCCAGCCGCCCGAGAACTCACTGGTAGGGCGGTCGAAATCTGCACGTCTGAAACCCAATCCCTGCAAGGTGCGTTCCAGTTCAGCCCGATAATTGGCGCCACCCATCATCAGGAAGCGGTCGTTTTCGTGCGTGAAGCGTTCGATGAGCTTCTGATACTCCTCGCTCTCGTAATCCGTCCGCGTAGAGAGTTCCCGGTTCATGCGTTCGATGTCGGCTTGCATCTCGAAGATGTGCTCGAAGGCCAGCTCTGCCTCCTGCATCACCGTCCGGCTATCGGCCAGCTTCATCACCTGCGGCAGGTAGCCGATGGTGCACTCTCTGGGCACAGCTACCACTCCTTCGGTAGGTTGCTGCAGGCCGGCCAGAATCTTCAGCATGGTCGATTTGCCGGCGCCGTTCTTACCCACCAACGCGATGCGGTCTTTCTTATTGATGACGTACGACACCTCCTCAAACAAGGGTGTCGCATTGAATTCCACTTTCAGTCCTTCTACGGATATCATATGCTTGCCTTAAAAATCTCGTTCCTATTTCGCCTGCAAAGATAGACAATCTGCCCCGAAGCAGCAAGAGTTGTCCCGCAGCTTGATGGAGAATTAACGAACATAACCACTTGGCAGGCAACCGCCTTGTAAGGAAATATCGCCAAATATCCCGAAGAAAGCTCTGCTCCGGCTACCGAAGGAATTCAGAACTCATCCCGAAGGAACACCGGCTACCTCCCGAGGAAAATTTTGTTACCACGCGAGGGAACAAATTCGCCCTGCCGGAGGCGCCTTCTTTTTCGCGCAACACCTTGCTAAGTCACGCAAATCGAAACGTCAAGAATCCCGATAATCCGGACAGGAAGTCTTGATACAGCGAAGGGGCAGAATCGCTTCCACCCCTTCCCTATCTGATTCATGCAATCCTTAGAACAGCTTGGCGGGATATTCGCCAGCGTCAATGAGCGACTGAATCTTGGCTACGACAGCCGGACGGTCTTCGGGATAAGTCACGCCAAACCACTTGCTGGTCGTATCGAGCACTTCGCAAGTAGCTGTGCCGTCGGTGATGAGCTTGTCCATCATCAAGGGGATGAAGAACTCACTCTTCAGATTCTCCATGTTCTTGGGGTCAGAGAGGAAGCCCTTGAAATAGTCGGCGCTATAGTCGAAGTAATCGGGTGTGAAGCCCCAGAAGTTCATGCTGACGGGAGTCGTCTCAGGCGTAGCCACCCAGGTGGTGTTGTCATCGTCGAGATACTTCACCTCGCCATCCATGCGCTGAATCTTGGTGCGCTCTACGACCGATGTGAGCATGCGGCGGTCGTCGGTGCCACAGATGCCACGGCTCACGGTACCGCTCTCGCTCAACGTATTGCCTACACGGAAGCCCACCATGGCATAGGTATTCTTGGAACCTTCGGGCAGTTCAGAGAGGAACTTGCCCATCACCTGGAAGGAGTCGCGACCGTAGAAGTCGTCGCAGTTGATGACGGCAAACGGCTCGTGGATGACGGGAGCACCCATCAGGACGGCATGATTCGTACCCCAAGGCTTCTGACGGCCTTCGGGA
>JAUNIC010000107.1 GCA_030523615.1 Bacteroidales bacterium | reverse complement strand
CATTGCCACCACCGCCGGGACCTCCAGTGGGAGGGCCACCAGGACCACATTTTACACCAGGAGGACAACAATATGAGGTGACACCAAACTTGCCAGGAGGACAGGGGGGAGGCGGACACTGCTGACCAGGTTTGCAGCAGTAGCGCGTAGGATCGTCTTCACACTTCTTGTGGCATTTCAGATCGTCAATGCCGTTCTTGATTGCTTTTTTCCAACGTTTTAGGCCAAAGTCAACAGCGATATCTAATACTGCCTGGCCCAACTTCTGGAACAAACCTGCACCGGTGGCCGCAAGCGAGGTTCCTGCCGTTGTCACACTGCCGAGCAGACCTCCGACAATCTCGGATGCTGACACGACGGATGCCGTGATATCGGCAATACCTTTGACGATATTGACAGTCAAGAAGGTGACGCAATGTACCTGCAATGAAAGAGCGTTATCAGCGTCATCGGGACAAGGATCTGGAATGGTGCCGAAAATCTGAACAGTCTCGGTGATGGCACTGTTGAGGTCGTAAGCCGACTTGATGATATCAGCCACAGCGAAGAGGCCAAGAATCTTACGAACCAGGGGCCCAATGATGCGCTTGGAAGCCTTGGCTGCCTGTACAGAGAAGGTGGTTGCCGCTTCGTCGCTACAGAGTTTAAAGTAGTCCCAACTCAACTTACTGCCTTTGTAGTTCTTCATCATGTGCTGAAGCATCTTCTGATCCTTCAGATGGTCATTCAGAAGATTCTCGAGCGACTTGATAGGCAACTGGGATTTGGCAACGAGATCGCCGAAAGCCAGATTGATGGCATTGATGAGTTTCTGCACCTTGTCGTAGGCCGAGGAGGCCTGCTCAGCTATTTTTGCGGCACTGACACGGCGTGCGGAGTTAAAAGTGCCGTAGGTCTCGTCGAAGTTGCCGAGCTGACGGAGTTCAAGGAAGCGGTCCTCGTCAAGGTCGACATAGGAGCAAATCCAGAGCTGGCAGCCAGGGACGGTCTCGACATCGATGGAGTCACGCATGAATACGTAGCCGCCGTCGGTGGTCTCGACCTTGATGAAGCCGTCGGCCAGGAGGGCGTCCTCGGTGAGTCCCTGAGTGCCGGAAACCTTATAACGGGTGTTTTCGCTGACCTCAATCCATCCGTCGGCATTAGCGTGGAAAGCAGGCATATTGAGAGATTCCTGCAGACGGCGATTGGAGTTCTGTATCTTCTCGTGCATGGCGGCTATCCAAGCGTTCTGCTCTTCGAGCGTCATGCGTAAAAACTCGGAATCAAGGTCGTCATCATCGACACCATCGACATTGTCAACAGAATCATCGTAAAGATTCATATCCTTGAACTTGGCAATGACACCTTCCTCCCAAGCCTTGAGATCGTCGAGGTAGGCCTGCATCTTGTCGGGGTCGTTGGGAAGGTTGCTCAAACGACGATTGATTTCGTCAGTGAAACCATCGATGACGTCTGCAAGTTCTTTGTACTCCTTAAAAGCCTGGTCGAGGCTCTGATCGTCAGCCAAGATACCCTTGTCGAACTTCTTGGCTGCGATGTCTTCATAGTAGACGCGAACGCTGACGGGTTTGTCGGTGGAACCGAACTCTTCCTTCACGACAAAAGTGCCGCGTGTGGCATCGAAGACAGGATAGAGGCTGCGGTAGGTACCGTCGGCACAATAGACCTCGAGGATAAGGTTGCTTACGAGCTCTGCTTGTGCAGCACCGATGGGCTCGTTCTGGTAGGTGAAGTCAACGAGGAAGGTAAACTCAGGATAGCTGGGCCAGTACCAATAGATACCAGCGCTCTCCTTGGGGTTGACGAAGTCGAAGATGGTCTCGTACTCATGGAGATCCATGCTCATGGCCGTGTGGGCAGTGTTGTACATGCGAACCTTGGAAAGTTCAATGGCGAACTTGT
Organism: Bacteroidales bacterium; assembly: GCA_030523615.1. Classification (GTDB taxonomy): domain Bacteria; phylum Bacteroidota; class Bacteroidia; order Bacteroidales; family Bacteroidaceae; genus Alloprevotella. The sequence continues at coordinate 9,349 of JAUNIC010000107.1, read as the reverse complement.
CGTAGTAGAGAGTACTCTCGACAGACTTCATCTGCAGCCCGTCGTTGGTTCTGATCTGTGCCCAGATGGTGTGGCTGGTGCCGCTGTAGGGATTCTGCAAATCGCACTCGGCGGCGTAGTGACCGTTGACGAGAGCAGTGGCGGTACCGATGAGGGTGGTGCCGTCGTAGATTTCTACCCTGGAGTTGCCGGCCGCCATACCAGAAACGATGAAATGGGTGCGGCTGACCTGTTCTGGAACGTTGATGCTGAGGTCGCTCACGCTGAAGAAGGCCTGACCGATGTACTGCATCGTCTCCTGGCCGGCAAGTTCAAAGGCGGCCATACCAGCGGGAGTGTAGTCACCGCTCTGAGTGGGGATAACGACGAAACGCACTTTCTCACCAATCTGCTCGGCAGAGAGGGGAACGATGATGCGGTCGTCAGCGTAAATGTAGTCGGAGAGCTCGTTGCCTACCATGACGGAATTGCCCACGAGACTGGCACCGGCGGGGAGATCGGCAATGAGACGCACGTTGCTGACACGATCAGCAAAGGTGGGTTTGAAATCGAATCGACCGGAGATGGTGACGTAGTTGCCTGCTACAACGTTGGACTTGCTGACACTTAAGGAAGATTCGGGCGTAACGAAACCATATACCTGTGCCTGCTGTGTGGGGATGGTGGCGAAGTGGACATCCTGCATGGTGCCGGCTTTGACATCGACGGTGGCAGAGATGTAGTTCGTGCCATCCTTGTATCCCATTTCGCTCATCTGCTGGAGATGCGAGGGTGCAGGGGTGGTGGTGGCGTTGTTGCCAGCGGCACCGATGATGACGGAAGCTCCCATGACGGCAATGGTGTAACGGCCGTCGTCGAGGTTGGCGAAGCTGGCCGCCTGGTCGAGACAGCGCGTGTTCGCTACGAGTTTGCCTTCATCGTTGAAGAGGATGGCATTGACCACTTCATTTTCTGCCGTGTCGTAGGTAAGGTTGATACCGCCCTGTTGCAAGAAGTTGACCTCGGCAGTAGCGCTGAGCGCCTTGGCGTTGGCGGCGTCGGCGGTAACGGTACAGACGGCAGTGGCTTTGGGGTGGCCGGGCAACTGGCCTGTGACGCGCAGTTTGTCGCCAGCCTGTACAGCGTCGTCTTCAAGCACGAAGGTGACACCGCCTGCCGTACGTTCCTTGCTAAAGTTCTCGATGGTCGTCGTTTCTCCACCGGCCGTGACGCGTTCCAGCGTGAAGAGCGGTTCGGCATCTGCCACGCTCAGCGACATGGGTTCGCCCGTTGCAGCATCGGTGATGGAGGCAAGGACGTTGACGGTGGCGCCAGTGGCATCCTGGAGTACGATGTCGTAGGATCCTTCTTGGGTGAGTTGGAGGGTCTGAGAAAGATAACCAGGAGCAGATATCTTGAGTTCGAAGGGGCCTTCGGGGATGCTGACGTGGTATCTGCTCGAGGGCATGCCGCCCATGAGGAGGTTGGAGCGACCAGTCACCGACCCCACGGTACCGTTCTCAAGGGTGTAGGTTGCGGTAACATCGGCAAAGTCGATGCCCTTTCGGCGGGTGTCGGTCACTACACCTTGGATGTTGAACTGTTGACGAACTTTTCCGCGAACGGCAAAGTTTTTGTATTCAGAAATGAACTCATAGTCGTCGATGGGCAGCAGATACTGGTATCCCTTGGGGTCAAGGTCGAAATGTACGCGCATAGGAACACCTTTGACGACGGTGTTGAGGGTGCGGCCGCGACCGAGGTACACGTATTCGTCAGAATCGGAGGATTTGCCATACCAATTGGCAACGTAGTACAATGCGGCGTAGTGGCCGGCCTGGTCAACGTCTATCGACATGCTGACAGGATCGTTCTTCATCGCCATGGTTTCATCTTCAAACTTGACGGTGAGGTTCTGGTCTTCAAGACGAATGGGCTTGGTCTCATAGAAAAGACTGCCCAACGCATCATTGGCATTGACGCGAATGATATAGGAGACGTTGCGGGGCAGATCACGGAAGGTGTAAGAATTCTGATTCTGCGTCATGATCATGCGAGTCGTGAGACCACTCTTCTCCTGAACGAGGCTGAGCGTACTGCCTGTGTAGCCACCGCATTCGAAAGTGATGCTGCGCACGTCCTCTTCAAAAGGCAGGACGGTGTAGTCTTTCCAACCTTCGGCAGACTGGTAGAGGGCCACACTGTTGCGAGGAACGCGAACAACGACGCCAGCGGGCATGCCATCGAAGGCGTAATCGGCAAGTTGGGGAGGCAGAGTAGCAAAACACTTGATCTCGCGCAGCGCAGAAGCATTGCGGAAAGCGTAGTTGCCGATGCTCTTGGTAGAGGCAGGGAAGGCAATGATCTCGAGCGAGGTATTGCCGTCATATACGTAGCTGGGCACGTCGTCGCAACCTGTGGTGCGGCTGAGGTCGACGTAGTTACAGTGCGAATAGTAGCGGGCAATGCCGTAGTCGTTGCTGTTGATGCGACCAATGATGGTGAGCATCGTGATGGTTTCGGCATTGGCATTGGTGCGGTTGATGAGTTCACTGATGGCGTCGCTCAGGCGTCCTTCGGTGAAGTCGTCGATGATGGCTGCTCCCGTTACAGTCTCAAGCGAGTTGCGACGCGGATTCACGGGAGGTTCAGGAGAGTACTCGTAGACCGCCGTGAGAGTGGTCTGCTCGGGAGCGCCTTTGGGCATGGTGTAATCAAAGCGATCCTTTTCGCTGATCACGCGGCCTTTGGCATCTTCCCAATGGCGGAAGATGAAGCCTGCTCGGCCCCACGCCACGAGTTCGGTACTTTGGCCTTCGTCGACGTAGCGAGTCACAGCGTTGAAGGTACAGCAGTTATCGGGGCGGCACTTCAGGAACAGTTCGCGACGCAGGGCCACACCGCCTTCGCCAGGGCCATCGGGCACCTCGGGGGTGTAGTTGAAGCGCGCCACAAGATTGACGTTGTGATTGGGCACAGTATATTCGAAGGAGGAGCGGTCGCTGACGAGCGTTTCGCCTTCGTACCATCCCACAAACTCGAAGCCTGTGCGGCCTCTTGCCGTGATGGTCACCGTGCTACCCACAGCGTGGACGCCGCCACCTTCGTAGCTGGCTGCTCCGGCGGGGCTCACGCTCAGATTGATGTTGACCTCGTCGGCGGCGTGCATCGACACGACCATCGTGAGGGCCATCAACAGTATGGTGATTAAACGTTTCATAAGTTTTCTGTTTTTTAGGTCTTAAGGTTTGGAGGTCTTAAGGTTTAAAGGTCATTCTCTACTTGATAACCTTGCGGCCACCTACGACGTAAACGCCGGGAGTCTGCATGGAGGTGCGACGACCGTCGAGGCTGTAGATGGGTGCGGGAGCAGCATCCTGTTCGAGTGTCTGAATGCCAGTAGCACCGTCGGTGATGCAGAGCACGAGCTGAGCGTGGTCGGCGGGACGGAAGGTGTAGGGCTGGTCGGCACCGAAGGGCACATAGTCCACTCCATTATCTATATATAAGGAGTGGCCTTCGAGGTCGTGGTCGATGGTGAGTTCGGCAGTGGAGCTCTGGCAGCTCACGTTGAGGAGCACGCGGCCGTCGGCGAGGGGACGCTCGTTGATGGCGTATTCGGCATCGCCGCAGAGAGTAGCAATCTGGGGCACACCGGCGTCGAGGCTGGCAAACTTCGCTGCGTCGCGACCGATCTCATAGTCCATCGAAGCATCGGGATTGATGACCACGCGGGTGCGGTCGCTGAGGGTACCGTCGCTGAGGGTGATGTTGAGGAGGTGACGCTCAGAAGCGGCCTCGGTGCCATCCGACGCATGCTTAGGTGCCTTGAGGCTGCCCTTTGCTGCGCTATAGTTCTGACGGCCTGCTGCGGGGAGGGTGAGCGTCGTGGCCTGAGCACTGCCCTGGACGAAGAAGCTCTCGCCGGGGGTGATGATATAGCTGTCGTCGGCAGTGTTGATGGAAACGTAGTTGCGCTCCGAAGGACTCCACAGGGTAATCACTTTCGACGGAGACACGTTGGCAAGGTCGTAGTAGGCAGTGTAGGGATTGCCTACAAAATTCCAGTGGGCGTTGTGGTCAAACTCTGAAGGAGCAGAAGCCAGACGAACCTGGGCATCGCCAGCGGGAAGCGCAAAACTGCTGGCAGCGGGGAAGAGGAGGCGTGCATCGCCCGAACGATAGCCATAATAGCTGTCATAGAAGTAATAGTAGCTGGGATTGATGATGTAACCCTCGCCAGCCTTCAGTACTTCGCCGGCACCGACGCGCACCCAAGCGTCCTTGCCCTGATTGGCGGCACGCTTTGCAGCATCGTAGCGCATGATGGCGAAGTTGATGACATGGTCAGGATTGACGGGCACAATATCAGCAACACGAACATCGAAGGGGAAGGTGACGAAACTCCAGCGCTCGGAGGGCAGCGTGAGGTCAATGCTGCCCTTGGCAGCGCGTACATCTTTGCCCGTGGCGATGAGGGTGGAGGCGGAAGCGTCAATGTAGCGTACGCTTTGCACCATCTGGAAGTCGGACAGATTGAGGGTGGACTGGGTATTGAGCAGAAGCTGTCCGGCATTTTTACTCCACGTGTTATAATCGGTGGAGAGATTGACGTGGCCGATGACCATCGCGGGACGATAGTCGGCGGGGATGGAAGCGGGGAGTTCGAGAGTGCGTTCACTCATGACGTTGATGTTGACAGGGAGTTGCTCGATGCCAACGATCTTGGTGAAACGACGCCAGCTCTCTGCCGCTTTGTACTGATCGACCGCAGGAGCAGGAACATAGAGCGTGCGGCCCTGCATATTGCTCGCAGGGATATCACCACTTGCAACAGGGGGCACAAGGCAGAGGCAGGTGAAGTCAACCAGATTTTCGCAGCTCAGGAAAGGATTGCGATCCATCATCATCACCGTCGAGGGGATGGTGATACTGCGCAGGGACTCGCATTTCTCGAAGGCAGAGGACTTCATCTCGAGGAGTCCTTCGTTGAGTTGTACCTCCTCCAGGGCATAGCACTTAAAGAATACGCTGCCGCCAAGGCTACGGAGAGAAGAAGGCATCTTGATGCTCTTGAGAGCGACGTCTTCGTAGAATACACCGAAATCCAAATTACGGATGCCCTCGCGCAGGGTGACGCTGACGAGGCGACTGTCAGCAGCGAAACAAGCGCGGGGAAGGGTCGCGACGGAGCCGGGAACGTCGATGCTCTCGAGACGTTGGCAATCCCTGAAGGCTCCTTCGCCGATGGTTGTCACACCTGCGGGGATGACAAGATTCTTGATACCACAAGCGTAGAAGGCGCCCATGTCAATGGATACCAAACCTTGCGGCAGGGTCAGAACGCTCATACCGTATGCTATCTCTCGCATGGCATCTCGGGGAATATCCTTGATGGCGGTACCGCCAAGGTCGAGACTGAGGAGATTGGTCATCTCCTTCATGGTCTTCCAGTCTTCCTCGTCGAAATCGCCGCCGCTGACGGTGAGTTCGTTGACTTCGGCAGCGTATGCACATTGCTTCAGGACTTCGGCAGCCAGCGATCCGGGCTTGTGGTTGGTGATGTTTACCTTGTTGCCATCACCGTCGATGAGGACAACCTTGTAGGTCCAACCTTGTGCCATACGGTAGGAGTTGATGCAGCCCTTCGGCACGTGTACGAACACACATCTCGGGGTGTAGTCTCTGTCAAATCCGACTACGTTTCGGCGGTCGTCTAAGCTATATGCTTGCTTGCAAGCAGTGAAGTAGACATGAAGGTCGCCGCTATGATAGCTGAAGAGGTCGCTATCGATGAAATCAAATTTTGCAGCGCGAAGGGTGATGCTGGTCAACGAGGCGTTGGAGTGGAAAGCTCCGTAGCGCAGGTAAGTGACGGTAGCGGGAATATCGAGCGCCTTGAGGTCGGGGAAGCCTGCAAGACCTTCACGATCGATGCACTTCACACCATTGGGGACGACGATCTCCTCAATGCCCTCTTTTTTGTAACCGTACTCGTTGGACACCTGCACAACGGGGTAGTCCTTTCCTTCGTACTTCACGCTGGAGGCTATCTCCAAGCGGCGGGGGCGCGGGGTTTCGTAATCCAAACGGCTGAACTTGGCGACACCGTTATTCGTGTCGACGCCATAGTATTGGTCGCCGACCTGAACAGTTTTGCTGAAGTCCCAATCGTCGGGATTGGAACTCTGGGCGAAGGCTATTCTTGGCAATAACGCCAGCATAGCCATCAGCAGTAATTTACTTAAATTTTTCATAGGTTTTTTAATTAAAAATTAAATTTGTCGTGTTTCAAAGCACAAAATTACAAAATTGTGTCCTTACACCCGCTATCATGGCGTGCAATTCGACTATCATATAGTAAAAACGCTCTTTTCGAGCGTGTTATTATTATATAGAGGAGCAGAAAATGGAGGCAAAACGCAGAATTGCGGCGAAAAAAACAAGAAAGATTTGGAGGTTTGCGGGAATTTGCGTAACTTTGCAAGCGAAATGATTACTACGTCATTTTTCAACAATTCACATGCAAATCCAAGAAGCTATCGCTGCCCTTGAAAGGTTTGCTCCGCTGCCACTGCAGGAAAGCTACGACAATGCTGGCCTGCAGATCGGATTAACAGGGAGCAAGTGTTCAGGGGCATTATTGTGTCTTGACGTCACGGAAGACGTCATCGCGGCGGCCGCCCAGCGCGGCTGCAACCTCATCGTGAGCCACCACCCGCTGCTGTTCCGCGGCCTCAAGCGCATCGGCGACGACGGCTATGTGGAGCGTTGCGTGCGACGCGCCATCATCGCCACCTCGCCCGAGTTCCCCGAAGACAGCACGGGCATCACTATCTACTCCGCCCACACCAACCTCGACAACGCCCCCAGCGGCGTGAACTTCGAGATTGCGAGCAGGCTGGGGCTCGAGGATGTGAAGTTCCTCGATCCCATCTCCTCCCCTCGCTCGGCGACCCGTATGGGCGACGCTTGCCTGAGCAAGAACGGGGGAGGCTGGGAGGGGGCTGCCGGTAGCGGCGTCATCGGACGTCTGCCCCACCCCGTCCCCGCGATGGAGTTCCTCGCCGAGGTGAAGCGCACCTTTGGCGTCGAAGCGCTGGCCTATACCCGCGGCCCGCAGACCGAGGTTCAGACCGTGGCGCTCTGCGGCGGTTCGGGGGCTTTCCTCACCGACAAGGCTGCCCGCCAGGGTGCCGACGTATTCCTCACCGGCGAGATGGACTACCACCGCTCCTTCGGCTATGAGCGCAGCCTTTGGCTCGCGGCTCTCGGCCACTACGAGAGCGAGCGCTTCACCATCCAGCTCCTCCACCGCATCCTCGCCGAGGCCTGCCCCACCCTCCGCATCGAGGAATACGAGCCCACGACAAGCCCCGTGCATTACATGTAAGCCCCCCTAAAGACCCAAAAGACCTTAAAGTCCTTAAAGTCCCTAAAAAAACCTAAAAACCAAAATACACCATGGCAACCCGTCAACCCAAAGAAGTTCTGCCCTCAGAAATGACCGTAAAACAGAAGCTTGAGAATCTCTTCAAGCTCCAGACCAAGCTCTCCGAAATCGACAAGATCAAGACTCTCCGCGGCGAGCTTCCCCTCGAAGTGCAGGACCTCGAAGACGAAATCGAAGGTCTTCACCATCGTCTTGTGAAGTACGATCAGGAGATCAAGGACTTCGAAGCCGATATCAACGCTAAGCAGCAGGCCATCAACGAAGCCCGCGCCCTCATGGACCGCTACAAGAGTCAGCTCGACGACGTGCGCAACAACCGCGAGTACGACAATCTCCAGAAGGAAATCGAGTTCCAGGGCCTCGAGATCGAGCTCCTCAACAAGAAGATCCGCGACATCGAGCGCCAGATCAGCGCCCGCATCGTCGACCTCAACAAGGGCCGCGAGACCCTCGACCGCCGCGAGGCTGACCTCGACCTCAAGAAGAGCGAACTCGACGAAATCATCACCGAGACCCGCGCCGAGGAAGAGAAGCTCCGCGAAAAGGTGCGCAGCATCGAACTCACCATCGAACCCCGCCTCCTCGCCTCCTTCAAGCGCATCCGCAAGAGTGCCCGCAACGGCCTCGGCATCGTCTACGTTCAGCGTGACGCATGCGGTGGCTGCTTCAACAAGATTCCGCCCCAGCGCCAGCTCGACGTGCGCGGTCGCAAGAAGATCATCGTCTGCGAATACTGCGGCCGCATCCTCATCGACCCCGAACTTGCCGGCGTGAAGATCGAGAAGCCCGAAGAAGCTCCCAAGAAGAAGCGCGGCATCCGCCGTATCAAGAAGGAAGAATAACAGATAATTAAAAATTAAGAATTAAACATTAAAAGTCCATGCGGACACGCGTCTTGCAACAACGATTTTAATTTTTAATTTTTAATTATTAATTGGGCTACAAGCATGAAGCTCCTCCTCCTTGTCGTCGGAAAAACGACCGACAAACACCTTGACGCGCTCATACAGGAATATGTTGGGCGCGTCAAGCATTATATGCCCTTCGAGATGGAGGTCATACCCGAACTGAAGAACGCCAAATCGCTCACCTTCGAACAGCAGAAGGAGCGCGAAGGCGAACTCATCGTCAAGAGTCTGCGCGACGGCGACTACCTCGTGCTCCTCGACGAAGGAGGCCGCGAGTTCCGCAGCATGGAGTTCGCGCAATACCTCGACAAGCGCCAAGCCACCGTTCAGCGTCGCCTCGTCTTCGTCGTAGGCGGCCCCTACGGTTTCTCGCAGCAGGTCTATAGTCTGGCAAAAGAGAAGATTTCGCTCTCGAAGATGACCTTCAGCCACCAAATGGTACGCCTCTTCATCGCCGAACAGATCTACCGCGCAATGACCATCCTTCGCGGCGAGCCTTATCACCACGAATAGGTATCTCCGATCCATTCCGATCTCTCAACCACTCCCCCTACCAGCCACAGGTCCGCATCATCGCGATGCCGATCCGTGGCTGTTTTTTTGCTTAAGCAACACGAACAAAGGGACAGCTTTGCCTACCTTTGAGAGAGTTTTCATTAGGTGTACACTAAATTCCCAATTGGTGTACACTAAAATAGAATTTGGTGTACACTAAATTTCTAGCGCCCTTGCGAGCGTCCTTCTGCGAGCGCACAAAAAAAGTCGGAGCCTTCAAAAGAAGATTCCGACCTGCGTACCCCTAAACGGGATATTCTCGAATCCGTTTCTTGAAGACTTAGCGAAGTTATGGGAGTTGAGACATTATATTCCCGACCCCGAAACATACGGAAGAAAATAGTACCCAATCCCGCAGTCTTTCATTAAGACGATTTTTAAGCCTCAGCATCTGTATAAGGTGTTGAGGCTCAACATTCAAAAGCGCTTATTCCCATTACTCTTTATTCCAATC
>JAUNIC010000285.1 GCA_030523615.1 Bacteroidales bacterium | reverse complement strand
TAGCCGAAGGGGCTGCATGAGGCATAGCTGTAGGCGTAAGGATTGGGGCCGCTATCACGACCCGGCACAAAGTTGTACTGACCGTAGACGTACAGATTGCACCAATCATTCACACGATAGCCGATAAGACCTGAGATGCCAGCCTCTGTGCGATTGTAACCGCCCCAATCGAGACGATCGGCATACACGCCAAAGGCACCCATCCAGCGGCTCTTCGTACCGAAGGGCATTGCATAGGCGGCTGCGATGTGTTCGCCGAAGCCTGCGCCCTTGATGCGATTGCTGCCGAGGCTGCTGCTCACGCTGAATCCCACCTCCACATTCAGTCCTTCGTGGAGCGCCATCATGCTGGGTCCTCCGAGGGTCCAGGGGCAATGGTAATAATAGGGAGTCTCCATATCGAGGCGACTGAGACGACTGCCCATGGGCAGCACAGCCACAGTACGTTCGGCTTCGCTGCGGCGCTGTTCCTCAGCCAAGATCTCGTAGGTAAGGCGAGTACGGTTGGTCGCTTCTCCCGCAATCGCGTTCATTTCTTCGTCGGTCAACTCTTCAATGGTAGTAGAGAGCACGACTTCGTCCGAGTCGCGAGTGCCCTCGGGCTGCGACACGCCAACCTGTGCCACAGCGGGGAGTGCCATGGCAAAAGCGACGAAAAGTATGTTTGCGGTGCGTTTCATGGCTGCAAAGATACGACGAATTTGCGAAACAGAGGCACATTTTCATGATTTTTATGACATCTTTCACATCTTTTGTGATTCTTCTGAAAAAAACTTTTGGCATAATCGGCGTTTTTTCCGAAGATTTTTGTAATTTTGCACCGATTTTTATATTACCACAAAAGTGCGACCTGTGACACAACTCAAGAAATATATCCTCACACTCACCGTCATGCTCTTTGCATGTCTGTCTGCCTGTGCAGGCCAGTTCACCCTCGTCATTGATGCCGGACACGGCGGCAACGACCCGGGAGCTGTGGGAGCTGTGACCAAAGAAAAGACCATCAACCTCAATGTGGCCCTCGCTCTGGGCAAGCTCATCGAGAAGAACTGCCCCGACGTGCGAGTTATCTACACCCGCAAGACCGACGTCTTCGTTACCCTTCAGGAGCGTGCCAACATTGCCAACCGCGCCAAGGCGAACCTGTTCATTTCCATCCACACCAATTCGGCTGGCAAGGACGGCGCAAGTGCCTATGGCGCTGAGACCTACACTCTCGGTATGCACCGCGCTGCCGACAATCTGGCCGTGGCGAAGCGCGAGAACAGCGTCATCACCATGGAGTCGGGCTACAAGCAGAAGTATCAGGGCTTCGACCCCAACAAGGCCGAGAGCTACATTATCTTCGAGCTGATGCAGGACAAATATATGGCGCAGAGCGTCAAGCTGGCGCAGGCGATCCAGAAGCAGTATGCATCGGCTGGCCGCAAGAACAAGGGCGTGCACCAGGCTGGTTTCCTCGTTCTCCGCGAAACTTCCATGCCCTCCATCCTCACCGAGTTGGGCTTCATCTCCAATCCTACGGAAGAGAAGTTTCTGGCTTCCAATGATGGCGTCGACAAAATGGCACGCAGCATTTATGAGGGCTTCCGCAGCTACCGCAAGCAATTGGCCAGCATCGATGACGCTCCCTCGGCCGACGATCTTTATCTGGCTTCAGCCAATGGCGGTTCGGCAGAGCAGTACGCTGCCGACGGTGCAACGCAAGGCGTCGAAGAAGATGTCATTCCTTCTATCCGCCCCGTAAAGACGATTCCCTACCCCACTGCGGCTCAAGCCGATTCCGTAAAGGCCACTCCGAAAGCCGAGTCTGCCAAGCCTGCAGCCCCCAAGGCGGAACCCAAGCCCGAGCCGAAGCCGCATCCTAAGGCAGAATCCAAGCCCGAACC
>JAUNIC010000106.1 GCA_030523615.1 Bacteroidales bacterium | reverse complement strand
GCAACATATACCCAACAGAGTTCTTCAATCCTACTAACATTACAACTAAACGGCGCAGAATAACATCAAATACCCGTTCTATCCATTGGTACGCAGACTCATGGAATGACCAAAAAGAGAGTATTGTAAAAACATACTTGCGAAAACTTTTGCCAGAATGGTTCCTTCTGCTATGGAATAGAAGATAATTACAACATACTCATGAAGCAAATCCTTTACATCGAAGTCTGTAACTTCCAAGACTATCCTCTTGGAGGCCACCTCTCGTTTGCATTGCACCTTACAGCTGCAATGAAGGGCGATATCGACATTGCAGGCATTCGAACTGACAACGAATTGAAAGAAGGATGTTGGGATAAGTGCGAAATTGCCGGATACAATTATAATTTCTTTAATATAGGGAACTTTAGCAAAAGTTTCAAGAAGCCGATAATTCCTACACGAATCACGGACTTCCTTTGTATCAAAAGACACATCAAGCAAATCCTCAAACACAAGGAATACGACATCATCATTGTACAGACACCTGAGACATTGTTCTGCCTACCGAAGGCTTACCGCAGACGAACTTGCCTCATAATGCCCGGCGTCGGTAATCCTTTATCTATTTCACGATACAAATGGGCACGTGCTTTTGCTTCTGTATACGACAAAGTATTCTTCCGGTACGCAAAGGAAGCAACACACATCCTTGCAGCAGCAGACCAACAGGCAATTACAGAATTTGTCGTACGAGGCAAAGGGACCATTCTCCCGGAACGTGTATTCCAATTCCCTACTCGGTACGATGCTGACATATTCCACCTTACTGAAAAATCTGATGCAAGAAGAACATTAGGCATACCCTCTGGTGCAACTGTTTTTGTAACAACAGGACGCCTCAACTGGTTCAAAGGTTGGAAATTCATGATTGACGCTTTTGCGATTTTCAAGAAACAAACGCCCGATGCCGTGCTTTATTTCTTGGGCAAGGGCGAAGACGAGTTAAAGATCAACGAATACATTAAACAATTAAACTTACAAGAGAGCGTAATACTTGCTGGTGTTCATCCTCTTCCCACTGTCGCCCAATACCTCAACGCTGCGGACTTGTTTATTATGGGATCGTACAGAGAAGGGTGGTCAACCTCGCTTGTTGAAGCCATTGCTTGTGGCAAAGCATGTGTAGTCACAGAGTTCAGCAGCGCCCATGATTTAGTAAAAGATGGCGAGAATGGGTTCGTGCAAGTTGAACGTAACGAAGATGATTTTGCGGCATTAATGTCTCAAGCCCTCAAATTGCCTTGCCAGCAGATAGAGAAACACACTCAAGCCGCATACGGGTTCTCCGTGCAAACTATGCGACAGCAACTCAACAAAATATTACAATTCGAATAAGCATGGCACTCAGACCGAGAATACTTCTGATAACTCCCCTGCCTCCCCCCATTCATGGTTCATCTATGGTGAGCCAGACAATCAAAGAGAGCAAGTTGCTAAACGAGGAATTTGAAATGGATTTCGTCAACATATCTACATCAAGGAAAGTTGAAGAAATCCAGAAGGCTTCTTTGTGGCTGTATGTCATCAAACTTTTGCGATTTTTGGGAGCATACTTCAAAGTATTCTGGCATCTGTGTACACGAAAGTACGACTTATGCTATCTTGCTATCACATGCCACGGCACACCTTTCATCAAAGACTATCCTTTTGTGATGCTTTGCAAGTTGTTTCGTCGCCGCGTCATCATCCATCAACACAACAAAGGTATGAGCAAGGATGTTGACAAATGGCCCTATAGTTGGATGTTACCCCGAGCATACGAAGGAACAAAAGTAATGCTACTGTCAAAATTGCTCTACTCTGACATCCAGAACGTAGTAGAAGAAGAGCAAATTCTCGTTTGCCCCAACGGCATTCCAAACTCTGCAACATTCGACCAAGATATGTGTGAGCCTTCAACGCCTCATCTGCTGTTTTTGTCGAATCTCATCGAAAGCAAAGGGGTTTATGTTCTGCTGGATGCATGTAAGATACTACATGACAAAGGCTGCGAATTCATTTGTGATTTTGTAGGCGGAACAACCAAAGAAATCAACACAGATACATTTGCCTCGGCTGTAGAAATGCGTGGGCTCAAGAATTCTGCCATTTATCATGGTCCAAAGTATGGCAAAGACAAGGATTTGTTTTGGAAACATTCTTCAGCTTTCGTTTTTCCAACATTCTATAAAGATGAGTGTTTTCCGCTTGTTCTTCTCGAAGCCATGCAGCACCACCTTCCTGTTGTTACTACAAATGAAGGCGGTATTCCCGACATTGTAATAAATGGTGAAACGGGGTATATTTGTGAGAGAAAGAATGTTCAACAATTAGCAGAAAAGATTGAAATCTTGTTAAACTCCGCTATTCTACGCAAGCAAATGGGCCACGCTGGTTTCAAGAGATACAAAGAATTCTTTACGCAAGATTCGTTCGAAAAACGCATATCAGAATGCCTTCATAGTGCTATTTCACAAACAAACTAAATCTCCCATGCCCCAAAAGCACGAACATATTGAGTGGGTGGACACGGTCAAAGGCATTGCCATTACGGCTGTGGTGCTGTGCCACATCTCGTTCACAGGCGGGAGCGAACTGCGACCGTTCCTGGGGAACTTCTGGCACGTCGGCGTGTTTTTCATCGTGGCAGGGTTCTTCGTGAAGTGGGAAAAGCTATGTAGGCCTTTTACCTTCATCAAACCTAAGGTCACAACGCTGTATCTGCCGGCCACCATCATTTACTCCCTCGCATTCTTGCTCCACAACACTTTCGTCCGTTGCGGCTGGTATCCTCTGGGGCAAAGCCATCCGGGCAACGGACAGCCTTTTGCTCTACTCGAAGCGAATGAAGTGTTGGCAGGCATACTAAAATCGGCACTTTGCATCCCGAAAGGCGAACTCGTCATGGGAGCGATGTGGTTCCTCTATACCCTCATCTATTCCTTCATCATACTCACAATCCTGGCATGGGGAATAGAGAAGGCTGTGGCCAGACGCAACTGGACTGGACAGAAGAAGACAACACTTATGCTTCTGGTGGCTCTCTGCTTACAGTTCGGGGCACTGCTGTTTACCAACATATATGGCATCACCATTCCGCGCATAAGCACCGCATGCACAGCCGTTGCCCTTATCTGCATCGGCAAGATGATGTTCCAAGAGCTGCAGTGTAAGTTCGACAATGTGCTCATATTGCTGACCGCTTTGATCATCGCTATCCAATGTATCGTCTTCGATGGCGGACAAATCACTTTGGCCAGCAACCGCTATCACGATATGCTGCAGTTGGACATGGGATGTGCTTCGGTGCTCTACATCATAGCATTTTTAGCAAAGAGATTCGAGAGTTCGCTCATCGCCAAAGGCTTTGCGTTCCTGGGTAAAGAATCACTTTACATCATGGCGCTGCACATACTCGGCTTTTTCTGTTGCAACACATTGCTGCTGCACATGGGGGTCTACGGCTCCAACTCACATAGCTATTACACCTACGAAATCAATGGATCGCCGCTCATCGTTCTTGCCTATCTGGCCTTTGGTCTGGCAGTTCCTGTGGTAATCATCAACATCTATAGATTTGCAGTCAAAAACGTAGTCAAAATCTGTAAGAACAAGGCTGCATAAACTACAAACGGTTCGAAAAATGTCCCTCAATCTTAAAGACATCAACATACTGGAGTCTCAAGCCGAATTGGCTAATCTGCCCAAAGGCAAACTCCTCATCAACACAATCAACGCCCACTCATACAACACATCGCAGAAAGATGCGTTACTGGCAAAAGCGCTGACGGCTGGCGTGCTTATCCCCGACGGGGCCAGCGTGGTCAAGGCTTGCCGCTGGCTCGGAGCCAAGTCGCAGCCGAGGGAACGCTGTGCAGGTTGGGACCTTTTTGCCTTCGAGATGCAAAGTCTCGAAGAAGAGGCCATTGAATCTGCCACACGCATCGTCCGAACGGGCGACGGAGACGAAGATGGACTCTACATCACCTGCGACCCAAATGCAAAGCCTAAGACTGTAATGTTCATGGGAAGCAGTGAGAAGGTGCTCTCTCTCATCCGTGAGAAAGCGGCGGTAGAGTATCCGCATCTCAACGTCGTTACTTACTCGCCTCCCTTCAAATCCGAGTTCAGCGACGAGGATAACCGCGCCATCATCGACGCCATCAACGCTGCACAGCCTGACCTGCTATGGATAGGAATGACGGCATCAAAGCAAGAGAAATGGACCTACTCACATTGGGATGAGCTCCACATCAACTGCCACGTGGGAACTATCGGCGCTGTCTTCGACTTCTTTGCAGGTACCAGCCAACGTGCTCCACTTTGGTGGCAGCGCCATGGTCTTGAATGGCTCTATCGCCTCATCAAAGAACCTCGCCGCATGTGGCGTCGTTACGTCATCGGCAACCCGCTTTTCCTGTGGAATGTTTTGAAGGAGAGACTGAGTTAATGGGTCAAGATTACCAGACAATTTATTTCTAAATAGGCAATGCAAAACAACGCAACAACATATTTCTTTGAACTGCTGCAGATGGCGGTAGGACGGCGCGAAGGACTTTCGGCCACTCCTGTGAAGGAGGAGTGGAAAGCCACGTTCCAGATGGCGCGCGAACAGGCTTTGGTGGGTGTATTCACCGATGCCGTCTGCCGTTTGCCTGAGAAGATGCGACCGCCTCGCAAACCACTGGCACGATTGTGCTCTGAGGTGATGATGATCGAAGACACGAACAAGGTACTCTTCCGCAAGTGCTGTGACCTGACAACCGCACTCGCTGCCGATGGTTTCGACTCGTGCGTTCTGAAAGGTCAAGGTATGGCTATGCTCTATCCAAAACCTCTCCTACGCCAAAGCGGTGATATCGACGTATGGATGAAGCCGTCGGCTTCTGGAGTCGTCGGCAACGATGCTCAAAAGCCTGCAGAACACGCAGAAGAGCCCATCGAAGACACATTATACAATTACGCGCGTACGCAAGGAGAAATTGACGATGCGTGCTATCATCATCTCGGCATAAAATTGAGCATCGCGCCTGCCAAAGACGGAGAGCTTCGCATTCTGCCGAGCGACAACGACAAAGACGAGGTGGAAATGCACTTCCGCCCTTCGTTCATGTTTTCGCCGCGCCACAACAAGCGTATGCAACAATGGTTCGACGAACAATGGCCTGCGATGAAAGCCAACTCTGTAACGGTTCCTGCTTCGTTCTGCACACGCTCCGACAGCACATCTGACAACGGCAGTCCTCTGACTTTCCACTGCCCTACCCCGCAGTTCAACGTCATCTTTGCTCTGACCCACATCTACCGTCACCTCTTCGACGAAGGTATTGGCCTGCGCCAACTGCTTGACTACTACTACGTATTGATGGCGTTCAATGCTGAAATCCGTGATAACGGCGCAACAAAGGAGGAAACAATAAGCACGCTCCACAGCCTTGGCCTTTACGGTTTAGCGCGTGCTGTGATGTACGTGCTCAACGTGGTTTTCGCCCTCCCCGAAGCAGAAATGCTCGTGCCCATGGACACACGTTGTGGCAAGTTCTTGCTTAAGGAAATCTTACAGGCTGGCAATTTCGGCAAGTTCGACCCTCGCTTTGAAATTCCCGCCAACGAGACTCCTTTTCACAAGTTTGTGCGCAAGCAAAGCCGCGGTCTGCGCCTTTTGCGCTACTTTCCCGGCGAGGAACTCTGGCAACCTTATTTCCGCATCTGGCACCGCCGCTTCCGCCTCAGCCACGGATGGATTGCAAGTATGAAGGAAGATTAAAAGCAAAAGACAAATACTAACCAAATTTCCACAGATATGACCTATCAAAGTTCACGTGAAGTGCTGTATTTCAAGGTTCCAGTCTTCATTGTAGACCTCATTCTACACCTGCTGGCACTGGCCTGGTGGCTCAACACTCTGCCAGACGCCACGCTCAATGGTCTGCGACTTGAAGAAATGGAATGGGGCATGTATGCCCTGATGACGCTCTCGTTCAGCGTCTCCATCTCCATCTTCGGCCTACGTCTCCACGAGCGCAAGATTCAGATAGCGAGCGTTATTTATCGCTCGTTGCTACAGACCTCAACGACATACATCATTTTCACCATCGTCGTCGCCGTGCTCTACAAAGCGGTACCGCGTCACCTTCTGGCCGACGGCATTGCCACCACGCTGCCGCTCATCGCAGTTTGGCACTATGTAGCCAACAAGATCGTGCGACTTGTGCGCAAGACTGGCCACAACACGCGCTTCGTGGTCATCATCGGAGGTGCAGAAAATGCTGTCTCACTCTTCCGTGAACTCTCTTACGGACAGGTCTTTACTGGATACAAGGTGAAAGGTTTCTTCTGCAATGACGAAGAAGCAAGAAATCTGCCGGAAGATGCTGAACGCCTAGGAACGGTTGAGGATTTCTTCCCCTGGATCGAAGCAGACAATTCGGCCGACGAGATATATTGCTCGCTGCCGCCCGCCTCGCATGCAAAGGAGGTAAACGCCATCATCAAGGTGTGCAACGATCGCTTCATCGATTTCTGCTTTGTCCCCGCACTTGAAGGTTATCCGCGCCATCAGATGACCATCAGCCAGATTGGTTCCGTCAATCTCATTCGTCTGCGCGAGGAACCTCTTAACAATGCCTTTGCCCGCGTTTTCAAACGCTCATTTGATTTCATCGTCAGCCTCGTATTCCTCTGCACGATCTATCCTTTCGTCATTCTTTTCGTGTGGATTGGCACGACCATCTCTTCACCAGGACCTCTCTATTTCAAGCAGAAACGCACGGGCTACAACGGCAAGAGCTTCAACATCTACAAGTTCCGCTCCATGAAGGTCAACGCTGATGCCGACAAGCTGCAGGCCACGAAGGACGATCCCCGCAAGACGAAGTTCGGCGATTTCCTTCGCCGCTCGAGCATCGATGAGCTTCCCCAGTTCATCAATGTGCTGAAGGGCGAAATGTCGATAGTCGGCCCACGTCCACACATGGAGCATCACACCGATGTCTACTCCGAACTCGTGGACAACTATATGGTGCGCCATCTCGCCAAGCCCGGCATCACGGGATGGGCACAGGTGAGCGGTTGCCGTGGCGAAACGAAGACCGTCGACGAGATGCGCGACCGTGTAGAACACGACATCTGGTACATCGAAAATTGGACGCCGATGCTCGACATCGAAATCATTTTCCGCACAATTTGGCAAGTACTTCCAGGTCACGATAAGCAAGCATATTGACCCCCCTCGGTCCCCCCGAACGGGGGGAAGAGGTTACTATTTCTTAATCTGGAATATTCATCAACCTATATGCATAAATACCTCATCATCCCCCTTGCCGTCCTGGCACTCCTCACCTCCTGCGCTGCAGGCAGTGCCGTGAAAGACACGGCCTATAGCCTTGCTCGCCGCCACAGATACGGCACGAACACTCCGACCGTCAACATCGAGAACCGTGCTGTGCAGCAATACCTTTCATACGGTCCTTACGCCGATTTCGGCTCTACGAGCTACTTCGAAACTCACGCCGACGTGCTGAATCGCGAACTTTGCATCGACCAAGATACTCCTGTAGGCTTCGATATTGAGTGGACAGGCGACGTCAGCCGAAACTACACCATCGCCTACACCGACGTAAACACCGGCCGCGACTTCTCGAAGAGCGTTGTTGGCACGCACTATAGCATCATCAATCTCGTCCCCGGGCACTACTACACTTATGTCGTGAGCGACGAGAGCTGTCAGGCCGTCCGTGTGGGCGACTTCGAAGCTACGGGCCAGCTGCGCCACGTCACCATCGCCGACTCCTGGAACTACCGCGACCTCGGCGGCTGGAAAGGTCTCGGCGACCGCCCCATCCGCTACGAATGGCTCTACCGCGGCGGCTCGCTCAACGGCACGTGGACGGAGACAGAGAAGGCCGACTACCACACTGTGGGTAGTCCCGCCAACTACGTCTTCAGCGACGAAGGTAAACAGCAAATCCAAGACCTCGGCATCCGTGCCGAACTTGAGTTGCGAGGACGTACCGACGAGGGCAAATGGGGTGACGAAAGTGGTATCCACTCTCGCGCCATTCTCGAGCCCCACATCCCCATTGCAACCGACGACTACTTGCAGATGATGACAGACGGCGGCCTCACCCTTCCGCTGAAATACTACAGCGTGGTGCAGGACGTGGCGTTTATTATCCAGAAGGTCGTTTACGAACAGAAGCCACTGGCCTTCCATTGTAAGTCGGGCGCTGACCGCACGGGCGCCATGGGCATGATCATCGAGGCGCTCCTCGGCGTGGCTCCTGGCGACATTGCCCGCGACTACGAACTCACTGCACTCAGCCACGAGAAGCGCATCCTTAACGGCCGCTCCAGTTTCCAGATGCGCCGTGCCGACCAAACGGGTTCCGACTTCTTCCGCCGCGGATTCACCACACTCACGCCGCCCTCCGTCGACGGAACATCGCTCATGCAAGCTCAAGCCTATTACTATCTGAATCAGCAGTTTGCAGACCAGGGTATCGCCATCAGCGCACGCGACCTCGACGCCTTTATCATGCATATGTTGGGCATGAGCAAAAAAGAGTACGCCCCTTATCGCCATGCGTGGGGCAAGAACTACGACCATTCACTTCAGAGCATTTACAGCAAGGTACAGCCTTTCGACCCGAAGGATAAATAAAATCTCGCCTCTGCCAAAGTCTTATGCGCATACGTTCTAATAATTGACGATGAGCCTTACGAACATCACGATTCACCCTTCAGCGCAGGCGCTCCCTGCCCATGCAATAGCCGACACGCTCAATGCGCGTTTGGCTCAGCAGTCGTGCGTCATTGTCACCGCTCCTCCTGGCGCGGGTAAATCTACAGTTCTTCCGCTGACAATGCTGCAGGCCATACATGAGGGACGCATCATCATGCTCGAACCTCGACGCATCGCCGCACGTGCCGTTGCTGAACGTATGGCCGACCTCATCGGTGAACCTGTGGGCAAAACTGTGGGATACCGCGTTCGTTTCGAGAGCAAAACCTCTGCAGCCACCCGCATCGAAGTGGTGACAGAAGGCATCCTCACTCGCATGCTCATTGACGACCCTACGCTTGACGGAATCGCGACTGTCATCTTCGATGAATTTCACGAACGCTCCATCCACACCGACGTGGCGCTGGCCGTGACACGCGAAGCCCAAAGCGTGCTTCGTCCCGACCTGCGCATCGTCATCATGTCGGCCACTATCAATGCCGCTGCCATCTGTCAAGCCCTCAGCAGTGAGACGGGGTTCCCCGCTCCTTTGATTGAAAGCGAAGGTCGCATGTTCCCCGTGGCCATTCACCACTCTACAGAGACAGCTACAGCAGAAAATTGTACAGAGAGTGTTGCGCAAGCTGTTCGTGAAGCTGTTACGAAACACAAGGGCGACGTTCTTGCTTTTCTCCCCGGAGAGGGCGAAATCAAACGCTGTGCAGAATTGCTGCAAACTTTTACAGAGAGATTTCTTGACGAACCGCTATACATAGCACCTCTCTACGGCAGCCTGCCGCTCTCCGAACAACGCCGCGCCATTCTCCCCAGCAGGGACGGAGAGCGCAAGATAGTACTCGCCACCAACATTGCCGAAACCTCGCTCACCATAGAGGGCGTGCGCATCGTCATCGATAGCGGCCTATGCCGCACGATGATCTTCGACGCCCAAAGCGGCCTCAGCCGACTGGAGACAGTGCGCATCAGCAAAGATATGGCCGAGCAGCGCACTGGACGCGCCGGACGTGTGGCCGAAGGTGTGTGCTATAGATTGTGGACTATCGCCACAGAGCACCGCATGGCAGAACAGCGTACTGCCGAGATACTTACGGCTGATCTCGCTCCTATGGTACTCGATGTCTCAGCATGGGGCGAAAGCCACCCTGAACGTCTGCCATGGATTACGCCTCCGCCCAAAGCCGCCGTGGCAGAAGCCACCAAGTTGCTCACAAGTCTCAAGGCAATCGCGGATGGTCGCTTGACACAGCACGGCCAACGCCTGGCCAAGATGCCGTGCCATCCACGCATCGGGCAAATGCTGCTCAAAGCCGAAGAACATGCTAACAACTCCAAGCTCCCAAACGAGGCAAAGGCCCTTGCCTGCGACATAGCAGCGCTGCTCGAAGAACGCGATTTGCTGCCTACAGCCGATAGTGATGCCGACCTCTGCACTCGTCTTCATCTGCTGCGCCGCGACCGCAAACGCTACCAACGCATCAGTCGCATTGCCGATCAATATCGCCGCCTCGTCCATGCCGACGAGGACAACACTTCGCCCGACCCTTATGCTGTAGGCGCCCTCATCGCGGCGGCCTTCCCCGAGCGAGTTGCGAAGGCACATGCAGACGGATACGGACGCTTCCTCTTGGCTTCGGGCGAATGTGCACGCCTCGAACAGACAGATGACCTCGCAGCCTACGACTGGTTAGCTGTGGCAAACTACAATGCAGCTTCGGGCCGCATCTTCCTCGCCGCTCCGCTCTCGCCAGAAGACCTCACTCCTCTAATATATATAAAGAACAACCTCAGTTGGGACACGAAGCAGAACACGCTCATCGCCCGCCGCGAGGAACGCATCGGCGGCCTCGTCGTGAGTTCGCGCCCCATGAACGACGTGCCCCGAGAAGAGGTCATCTCCCTCATCTGCGAGACAGCACAGAAGCGCGGCGAAAGTATGTTTGACTTCGCTGCCGACGCCGTCATCGCTCTGCAAAACCGCGTGGCGGTCGTTGCAGCTTGGCATCCAGAACTCGCGTTGCCCGAACTCTCCACCTCGGCCGTCATCGCCCGCATCAAAGAATGGTTGCCTTTCTATCTCGATGGCGGTCAATCTTCCAACGGAGGACGCCACGGCATCCCCGACCTCAAGCGCATAGACCTGACAGCAGCCATGTGGAGCCTTCTCAGCTACGAGCAGCAACAAGCCGTTGATCGTTTGGCACCTACCCACATCACCGTGCCAACGGGTTCGCGCATTCGTCTCGAATATCGCCCTGCAGCTGAACAGCCTGTGCTGCGAGTACGCCTGCAGGAATGCTTCGGCATGCAAGATACGCCGCGTGTCGACGATGGCCGTCAGCCCGTACTGATGGAACTCCTCTCCCCTGGCTTCAAGCCCGTTCAGCTCACGCAGGACCTCCGCAGTTTTTGGGGCGCCACCTACTTCGAGGTTCGCAAAGAACTGCGTCGCCGCTACCCCAAACACCATTGGCCAGACGATCCTCTCAGCGCCGATCCTGTGCGTGGCG
>JAUNIC010000105.1 GCA_030523615.1 Bacteroidales bacterium | reverse complement strand
ATAGCTTTGTCTACCTCCGCGATAGAATTTTCTCTCTCAAAGATATTTTTTTCTGTACGCAGACTTTTTTTTGCGTAGCAAACCGCGGCGCGGCAAAATATATTTTACATTGTGGTGTAAAAAATACGCAAAATAATTTGGCCAATTCAAAAACTCGCCGTACCTTTGCAGTGTAAAACTTACACGACAAGCAAAAATGGAAGAAAAAACTTACACCTACAAGTACCCGCATCCCGCCGTGACGACCGACTGCGTCATCTTCGGTTTCGACGGCATGAAACTGCAGGTTCTGCTCATCGAGCGCGGCATCGAACCCTTCAAGGGCCAGTGGGCATTCCCCGGCGGATTCCTCAATCCCGACGAGACGGCAGAGGAGGGCGCTCTCCGCGAACTCCAAGAAGAAACCGGCCTTACGGGAGCTTACATCGAGCAGTTCCACACCTTCACCGCCCCTCATCGCGATCCTCGCGAACGCGTCATCACCATCGCCTATTACGCCCTCGTGCGCCTGCAAGAAGTCAGAGGAGGCGACGATGCCGCCAAAGCCCAATGGTTCGCCCTCGACGAAGTGCCGCAGCTCGCCTTCGACCACGACTACATCCTCCGCGAAGCCGTCAAGCGTCTCCGTGAGCGTATCCACTTCAAACCCGTCGGCTTCGAACTCCTCCCCGAGAAATTCACGATGAAAGAACTACAGACACTCTACGAATCCATCCTCGACGTGAAGTTCGATCGCCGCAACTTCTCGAAAAAGATGCTCCACTTCGACCTCCTCACCGAGCTGGGCGAGACGGTCAATCCCAGCGCCAAGCGCGAGGCAAAGCTCTACAGTTTCAACAAGCAGAGTTACGACGAACTGAAGCGCAAAGGCTTCCAGATTGAATTTTAGCATTCCCTCACAGAACCCTATAAATCACTAAACCACAGAACCTAAAACACACCCAAGATTATGTTAGGAGCAATTATCGGCGACATCGTAGGCAGCGTCTACGAATTCAACAACACGAAACGAACCGACTTCCCCCTCTTCAGCGAAGAGAGCAACTTCACCGACGACACGGTGATGAGCATAGCCATCGCCGACTGGCTGATGGATTATTTATCCGAAGATTGGTACCGTCCCAATCCCGATCAGTATCTTGTAAAGTATGCCGAAGAGTACCCCTGCCCTAAAGGCGGCTACGGCGGCAAGTTTTACAAGTGGCTCTTCGATCCCGGACAGCTTTTCCCCGATGGCGAGCGCCATCCATACAGAAGTTGGGGCAACGGTAGCGCAATGCGTGTATCAGCCGTAGGGTGGTTGTGCAACACCTTCGATGAAGTTGAAAAGTGTGCAGAGGTTTCGGCCGCCGTGACCCACAACCACCCCGAAGGCATCAAGGGAGCCCAGGCCACAGCCGTCGCCATCTTTATGGCACGCCTTGGAAAGAGCAAGGACGAGATTCGTACGCTCATAGAGAAACGCTACGGCTATAATCTGCACCGTACTTGTGACGAGATACGTCCTACTTACAGATTCGACGAAAGTTGCCAGGGCACGGTGCCCGAGGCCATCATCGCATTCCTCGAGAGCCACGATTTCGAAAGCGCAATTCGCCTGGCTGTTAGCCTTGGCGGAGACAGTGATACCTTGGCTTGCATCACAGGTGGTATAGCCGAAGCTTACTACAAGCACATCCCCGAATGGATCAAAAAAGAGGCCTATCGACGTTTGCCTACGAAATTCCGCACGATAGTAGAAAATGTCCATTCAAGGGCAGAGCATATGATGGAAGCTGAGGACTCCCGTCGCACCTCCCTCTTCGACTTCGACGCAGAAGCTTACAAGGCATACAAAGACACCCTCGAGACGCAGCTGTATTACTCCTTCGGCGGAAAGACCGGCACGCTCCGCGGACGTGTGGCTCCCGACAAGATTTCCCGTCTCCCCAAGGGCAGCATCTTCGTCTTTGGCAGCAATGCTCTGGGACACCATGCCGGTGGAGCAGCACACGCCGCGATGAAACATTTCGGAGCCGTGTGGGGACAAGGTGACGGCCTTCAGGGACAGAGCTACGCCATCAGCACGATGGAAGGCCTCGTCAATACCGCACGTAACGTTGACCGCTTCGTTAGCTTTGCCGCCGAGCACCCCGAACTCAAGTTCTTCGTCACCGCCATCGGCTGTGGCATAGCAGGTTACACGCCGTTGCAGATTGCTCCGCTCTTCCACAAAGCCCTCCTGCTGCCCAATGTGTTTCTGCCGCGAATCTTCTGGGAATATTTCTGGATGATCGAAGGCTGCGGCCCTGACTACTTCGTGCCCAGCGACATGTGGCACAAGTGGGAAAGGGACGCAAAGCGCCTATGATTTTCCGCCAGGATTACTGATTGACCTTGAACACGATGCGGAACGAACCGAGTTCGCCTTCTGCAGCAGGCGTCCACGAAGTGCTGGTGATGCGGAAGTTGCCTATTTCGCCCGTCGAAGCCACGTGCGAACCGATGCAAGGACATACGTCGTAGTCGCCGATGCGGACAAGGCGGAGCGTCTCCGAGGCATCCTCGGGAAGCTTGTCGAGTTTTACGCCGTCAGGAATCGTGTCGCGGGTGACAAACTCGTAAGTCACAGGCAGATTCTGGGCGATGAGTTCGTTCAGGCGGCGCTCAATATCAGCCACTTGCTCGGCCGAGGGAGGGGAGGGCAGCAGGAAGTTGATCTTCGACTTCTTGCGTTCGATGTGGGCATTCTTCGAGCGTTCGCAACCGAAGAGGCGCACCATTGTCTGGTTCAGCAGATGTTCGGCAGTGTGCGAAGGTTCGTGCTCCGACTTGTTGTGTTCGTTGAGGATAGGTTGTTGTTCCATGTATTCAAAACTTTATGATTCAACCACACGAGTGGTTACGCCTGCAAAATTACGAAATAATTCACAAATCCTGCTGCGAAAGGCGAAGAAAATGCAAAACCTCCATCAGAGCCATTATCTTCGGTAGGTGTATCGTGTGGTATTGATGAGTGGCGCGTTGCCTTCAACGCTGACGCCCGAGATAGCCGTGATGTTGCGATCGAAAATCGTCTGCGCAATGGTGCTGCCGTTCGGGATAATGTTCTCCACAACGTCCGCCACCCACGAAATGGCGTGGCTCAACTTCGACGTTCTGCCGTGGTCAAAGGCACTTCTGGCACGGCCGCAGCACGTGTGATCCAAGTACCACACGTAGTGGTAACGGTTCGGGTCGTTAGCATCCTTCTCGATGTAGTCGACGGCCGCCTTCCCATCGCCCTCCATGGTGTAGAAGTGCACCGTGCGTCCGCTGCGGTGGAAGCGATTTAGAATCTTCTCGCCCACGACGTTCGTCAGTTCTTCCATAGATTTACCACGGAAGTTGCCCACATACTCCTTAACCCAATTGCCCTGAAGCTGAGGTAGTTTTGCGCTACCGTAGCAAGTAGAGAAGCGTCCGTAGTCGTAGCGGTAGACGTCGCCGTTCTCGTCCTCGACGAGCAATCCAGCGTGCCCCACACGAATGCGACCTTGCGAACCGATGCGTTTGGCCAGCGTCATGCCGAGCTTGCTTCCCGCCATCGAGGTGTAGTAATCGGGGATGGTGTAGTAGATGATGCGCGACTGCTTGTGGCTGCGGGGAACGAGGCAGAGAAGATACACCATCAGAGGTACGATGAGGAACGCGACGATTGTGATTTTCTTTTTCATCTTTTCTAAAAATAAGTGATGTGTTTTGTTGTTTGTAGATAAAAGACTGATTGATTTCGGGAGCAAAATTACGGAGAATAACAGAAGCTGCAAAACTTTCGCTGCTGCGTTATACGAACCCCTCGTTCTTTTGTATGAAGTGTGGCGAACGGAGGCAGCCGACATCGGCTAGGGGACGTCATTATGCCCTGCGTCCACTCCTTATAATATTATTAAGGCGCTTGCAATAGTGCTTCGTCGCCACCATTAATGTCGAAATTGTCGGGTGGAGTTTGCAAGGGGGGGTGAAAACTGAAAAGTTGCTAATTCTTGCAGGGCGGATTCTTGGATTTTTGCCACACTTTTCCTAAATTTGCGATAACCTTAAACCAATAATCTAAAAAATTTTTACGCTTATGAAAAAGACTTTACTCCTTTCTGCATTCGCTTTTGCCGCAATCGGCGCAATGGCTCAGACCGACATCACTCCCGCTCGCTACAACTTCGCAGCACAGGAAGTAGGTCCCTACGCTTTCGACGAATTCATCACCGGCGCCAACCCTGCCGCCAACTACGCTGCTGCTGTTGAGAAGTTCAACGACGGCTACATCGTAGGCAACAACGGCCAGTTCGGTAACGAGAACGTGGTGAACCGTTTCAAGAGCGGTACGAACATCATCGATCTCCCTGGCGCTGGCAAGGTGCTCTGCATCAAGGGCGCTGCCTCTACCTACGAATACGGCACTCCCATGAACGACGCGCTTCCCCCCAACTGGTTCAACCTCAGCTTCTACCTCGCTCCCGGTAGCCACGCCGTAGAGCAGAAGGTACGCTTCCGCCTCGTATTCCGTCTGCTCCGCAATACGCCCGAACTCACCAAGAACGTCCTCAACCTCGACGCCTATACCTATCGCAACGACAGCTACGTGACCAACTTCGCTACTGGCGATGAGGCTACCGAGTTCGACAAGGCCAACGCCGGCAAGTTCTGGGGTAGTGGCGACTTCATCGCTCGCTACGAAGACGACAACTCGCCCATGGAGGACGACGAAGGTAACATGTTCTATGCCGACGAATGGCAGGTGAACGAGTTCGACTGGAGCGCAGCCAACGAAGACGGTATTCCCTTCCGCTACGTGATGCACTGGAACAACGAGAACATCGGCGAATACGTTGTCCTCATCAAGGAACTCAAGGTCATCGCTGATCCCGAAGGCGAACCCGTGGTCGAGAAAATCAAGGTTGAAGGTGGCGACGTTGACGGCATCGAAGCCGTTGAGGCAGCCATCAAGCGTGCTGAGTGCTACGACCTCTTCGGTCGCCGCGCCACCAACGCCAGCGGAATCGTCATCGAAGGCGGCAAGAAGATCGTGAAATAAATAAGAGACCCCCCAGTCCCCCCAAAGGGGGGCTCACGAATATGCACAAAGTAAAACTGCACGTGAGCCCTCCTCTGAGGGAAGACTGGGGGGCTTCATTTTATATTCTATGAAAAACATACATTCTTACAAACACTTCAGAGCCCCCCTTCGGGGGGTACTGGGGGGGCTTTGCTTTTTGGCTCTCGGCGCACAGGCTCAGGTGACTAACTATGCGCTCACTCTTGGCGAAGGCGAAACTGCCACGTTGCCCCAATGGGACGCCGCAGCTTCGCTCAGCGCTTATACACTGCAGATGTGGGTGAAGCCCGCGAAGTGGGGTGGGGTACTGCTGACTGATGCCTCCGGCGCCTTCCGTCTCTCTATCGGTGAGGCCGGAGCCCTCGAACTTGTGGGCGAGAGCGACAAGGTGACGTTCAACGCTACGAATGTGCAGCTCGACAAATGGAGCCACCTGACCCTCACCTACGACGGCGAAGCTGCACGCCTCTACGTCAATAATAAGCTTGTCGGCGAGCAGAAGAGCGCAGGTCTCGCGCTGAAACCAAGCGACAACGGTTGGAGCATTGCTCCCAACGGCGCAATCGACGAGTTCCGCGTGTGGGACACCGTTCTTCCCGAAGAATATGAGCGCTTCTGGCGCAACACCCTCAACGAGTATTGTCCCTCGTGGAGTCACCTCAAGATGTACTATACTTTCGACCAGGTGGAGTGCCCCGTTCTTTGGGATTACACAGGAAAAGGCCACCATGGTCAAATGACTGACGTGCGCCAGCACCGCACAGAGGTGACCGACAACGCCAACTTCAAATACCGCATCAATCTGGCCTACGCCGACTTCAATCGCTATTGCGACCGCATGGTCGACGCCGAGAAGTATCGCCTCTCCAATCACGTGGCGATGATAGGCATCATGACCGCCAACGACGGTTCGGCACGTCTGCAGTATCCCTATCACGAGGCTTCGCCCGAAGGTGCTGCCCACTGGATGGCCGACTACGAAGGTCGCAAGGGCGTTATGGCCCTCGACGGCAGCGAAGGCACCCGCCTCAGCCTCGGCACCGGTGTGATGGAGCCTTGGTTCAATGGCGCCGACGGCTATACCTTCATGACGTGGATTTGCCTCGACGAATGGACAGAAGGCGCATACATCTATCGCAAAGAACGCGCTACGCAGGACGGCGGCTACGAAGGCTTCAGCATCCGCCTCGGCGATCCCGAAACACGTCAGGTCATCGTGCGTTGCAACGGCCACGAATACATCCGCGACAAGAAGCTCAAAGCGGGCCAGTGGATGCACCTCGCCGTTTCGACCAACGTAACGACGAACCAGGGAGAAGTGTTCCTCTTTGCCTTCGACGGCGCCGGTTCCTTCCCCTCACGCGGCAACTTCCCCTCCGAACTTTATTCTTCAGCCCTGCCCGACCTCTCCGATACCGAGGCTTACATCGGCGAAGGCCTGAAGGCAAAGCTCGACGAGACCGTCATCTGGAACACCGCGCGCACCTCGACCGACATTGCCAACGAGATGCAGACGCTCAAGATTCCTTCGCCCACAATGGCTGTCGATGCCCAGCTCATGCGCAAGTCGTGCGCCCTTTGGGATTACGACCTCGAGCAGAATCCCGGCTACGACAAATACAGCTTCCGCCACTTCTTCAACACCATCCGCGAGTGCTACGGCGACTGCCAGGGCTACAAGCTCCTCATCACCGCCAGCGGCCATGACGGCTGGGAGTCGACCTTCGCCAACTCTACGAAGCGCACGAAGCTCGGCAAGGCGATTGCTGAAATCGGCAACCTCCCCGACTTCGACGGCATCGACCTCGACTTCGAGTGGACCTACAACTCGACGGGATGGAGCAACTACGCACAGCTTTGCAAGGTCATCCGCGAGAATCTCGACGAAGGCAAACTCCTCAGCGTTTCGCCCCATCAGGTGGCTTACGGCTTCCCGACGAATATGATGAAGTACGTCGACTTCTTCAACTTCCAGGTCTACGGCCCCGGCCAGACCTACCTCTTCACCGAGGAAGGTTACACCAGCGCCTTGCAGCAGTTTGTCAACCACGGCTACCCGAAGGATAAGATTGTAATGTCGTACGCCACGACGACCTCCGGCGGCTGCGACGCCAACGGTAGCGTCATCCGCAACGGCAACGCCATCGCTTATGCGCCCATCGGCTTCCGCAACTTCTACGACGTCGCTACGACGCAGGCTTCCGACAACCGCGCTTATTACTCCAAGACCGACGCCTACTACTATTACACCGGCTACGACCAGAGCGTATGGCGCGCCCAGCAGTGCCACGAGCAGCAGATCGGCGGCATTATGTATTGGGATATGGGCAACGACATCGCCACCTCCGAGCCCCTGAGCCTTGCTCGCGGTGCTTCGCTGGCACTCAACAGCAACGTGGTGCCTCTCTACACCAGCGCCGATGGCGAAACGCTGCCTCCTCTCGGCATTGCCGCTCCGCAGATGGACGCCGCCACGACCTCTTCCCTCTTCCCTCATACCTCTTACCTCCTCGATGGCCGCTCTGCCGCAAATGGCGCTCATGGCATCGTCATCGAAGGTGGAAAGAAAACCCTCAAAAAGTAACTCATCTAATATTATAATACATGAAAAAACTCCTTTATGCAGCAGCATTGCTCTTGGCCGTTACGGCATGCGATGACGAAGTGACCAATCCTGGCGACTTCAGCGTAAAGAGCACCCTCGGCGTTGAGCGCATCTGGACGGCTTCGGGACAGGAATATCCCGTCAGCATCGTGCGTGAAAAAGACACCGTGTACATGGCCTCGTTCATCGACAAAGAGACCGACGAAACCGTGTGGTTCGAAACCGACACCCGCGGCCACTTCTATGAACTCGCTCTCAACACTCTGCCTCCCGAGGCCGACACCATCTTCATCAAGATCAGCAGCAACGCCAAGTGGAAGGCTCCCATGCCCGATGGCGGCGGCAAGACGCAATGGTTCTTCACCCAGCGCCAGGCAGGCGGCGGCAGCAGCACCGTGACCGCCACCGTCACCCGCAACCGCAACAAGCAGCGCCCCGTCAATGCCGACCAGTACATTATGACCTCCGACAGCGCCGTGATGTTCAAGGTCAGCTTCGCACAGAAGGGTGAAAAGGACTGATGTTAATTAAAATTAAGCATCAGCATGAGAAAACGATTCTTTACAGCATTTGTAGTCTTTGCCTTCGCTACTCTGGCGATGGCACAAAATAAATTTACCGGCCACATCGTCGACGCTACGGGCGAACCCCTCACGGGCGCTTCCGTAGTCATCAAGGGTACCACGAAGGGCACCATGGTCGATGCCGACGGTAACTTCAATCTTCAGGGTCTCAAGCCTGGACAAACGCTCAAAATCTCCTTCATCGGCTACGAAAGCCAGGAGGTGAAGTACACCGGCGAACCTCTCAACATCGTGCTCAAAGAGAGCGACAACACCCTCGGCGAAGCCGTCATCGTGGGCTTCGGTACGCAGAAGAAAATCAACGCTACCGGTTCCGTGCGCACCATCAACACCGAAGCCATTGACGGCCGTCCTATCTCCAACGCCGTCGAAGGTCTGCAGGGCGTCATCGGCGGTCTCAACATCACCAACGACGGCGGTGGCGAGCTCGGCAAGAAGATGGACATCAACATTCGCGGTGTCG
Organism: Bacteroidales bacterium; assembly: GCA_030523615.1. Taxonomy (GTDB): domain Bacteria; phylum Bacteroidota; class Bacteroidia; order Bacteroidales; family Bacteroidaceae; genus Alloprevotella. Next base: position 2,623 of record JAUNIC010000105.1, on the reverse strand, counting down.
GTACCGTGGGCGACGGCTCCAACTCCTCGCCCCTCGTCCTCATCGACGGCATGGAAGGCGACCTCTCCACCATCAACCCCAACGATATCGAGAACATCTCCGTCCTCAAAGATGCCGCTTCGGCCTCTATCTACGGTTCGCGTGCACCGTTCGGTGTAATCCTCGTCACCACAAAGAAGGGTAAGGCCGGTCGTCCCCACATCAACTACAAGGGCAACGTCCGCATCAACAATCCCATCAACACCCCCAATCCCGTCGACTCCTACACCTACGCTCTGATGGTCAACGACGCCTTCCTCAACGCTGGCGGCGCTGCCCAGTTTGGCCCCGTTCAGCTGGCCAACATCAAGGGATTCCGCGACGGTACGCTCACCAACAGCACCGACCTCACCAAGCCCAACATCTACGGTATCAACGCCGTCGACGGCAACGATTGGGGTTGGAACCAGCGTTCCTACGCCAACACCAACTGGTACGACACCTTCCTCGCAAAAGCCACCTACAGCCAGGAGCACAACGTCAGCATGACCGGTGGTAGCGAGAATATCCGCTACTACTTCAGCGGCAACTACCTCGGACAGGAAGGTATGTTCAACTACGCCGACGAAACCTTCGAGCGCCTCACCCTCAACGGCAAAGTCAGCGCCGACCTCACCAAGTGGGCCAAACTCACCTGGAACAGCCGCATGATCTCGACCGAAGGCGACAAGCCCGTGGCCATGAACGCCCTCTTCTACCACAACCTCGGCCGTCGTTCGCCCCTCATGCCCATCTACATGCCCAATGGCGACTACAACAAGGAGAGCCTCATTCCCGCCCTCCTCGACGGCGGACGCAACATCACCAAGAACCAGCAGTGGTACAACCAGCTCAACATGGTCTTCGAACCCATCGAGAACTGGCACATCAACATCGACCTCAACTCCCGCATCGAGACGCCCCGCGCCACCCGTCAGTGGAACAAGCTCGCCTACGAACTCCCCGACGGCAGCCTCACCGACCTCGCTGTCTATGAGGGCGTCAACAACAAGTGGGAGGCGCAGCCCAACGGCAACTTCAACATCCAGCCCGCTGCCGGCACCTCGGCTTACGAGAAGGGGTACGGCCGCGTCAATTACTTCCAGAGCAACGTCTACACCGATTACGATCATAAGTGGGGCGACCACTATCTGAAGGTCCTCGTCGGTATGCAGACCGAGAAGTACTACACCGAGTACAGCCGCCTCGCCACGACCGACGTCGTCGTCGACGGACGTCCCTACATCAACCCCACAGCCGAAAATAGCCTCGTGAGCGAGAAGAAGGGTCGCTGGACCAACCTCGGTATCTTCTCCCGCATCAACTACAACTATCACGACCGCTACATGGCCGAAGTCAACCTCCGCGGCGACGGCGCAAGCCGTTTCCCCGCCGACAAGCGCTGGGGCTTCTTCCCCTCCTTCAGCCTCGGTTGGAACATCGCCCAGGAAGCCTTCTGGCAGCCCCTCGCCAAGAAGGGCTTCGAATACCTCAAGTTCCGCGCCAGCTACGGTACCCTCGGCAACCAGAACACCACCTCCTTCTATCCCTACTACCAGCAGATGAATCCCACGCAGGGCTCCATTGTGCTCGGTGGCAATCAGGCCAGCATCCTGCCCGTCTACAACGCCTTCACCACCAACCTCACCTGGGAAACCATTGAGAATGTCGGTGCAGGTGTCGATTGGGGCTTCTTCAACAACCGTCTGACGGGATCGTTCGACTGGTATCAGCGTACGACGAAGAACATGCTCGGTCCCTCAATCTCTCTCCCCGCTATCTACGGTACCGCAGCACCGAAGATGAACACCGCCGAACTCCGCACCCGCGGTTGGGAAGTTGAACTCAGCTGGCGCGACCGCATCAACGCCGACTGGAGCTACCGCATCGCCGGTACGCTCTCCGACTACGAGACGGTCATCACGAAGTACGATTCGGCCGACGGCAACATCAATGGCTGGTACACCGACAAGAAGTTTGGCGATATGTGGGGTTACCACGTGCTCGGCATCGCCCAGAACGATGACGAAATGGAGCAGTACCTCGCCCAGCACTCGCAGGCAGCCATCGGTACCAACTGGGGCGGCGGCGACCTTATGTATGCCGACCTCAACGGCGACGGCAGCGTCGACTCCGGTGCTTCGACCCTCACCGACCACGGCGACCTTCAGGTCATCGGCAACACCACGCCGCGCTTCGCCTACAGCTTCACGGGTGAACTGAAGTGGAGGTGGATCGACGTCCGCGCCTATTTCCAGGGCATCGGCAAGCGCGATCTCTTCTTCCGCAACTCGGCCACATTCTTCGGCTTCGGCGGCGGCGCATGGCAGCGTTCGCTCTACATGGAGCACCTCGACTACTTCCGCTATGCCGGCAGCGAACTTGGCGCCAACTTCGACAGCTACTACGGACGTCTCCGCACCGACGCCAACAACATCCAGGTCAGCGACCGCTTCGTCCAGAACGGTGCCTATCTGCGTCTGAAGAACCTACAGATCGGTTTCAACCTCCCCGAGAACACCGTCCTCAAGAACTACGTCACGAAGGCGCGTCTCTACTACTCTGGCGAGAACCTCTTCACCTGGACGAAGCTCCGCATCTACGA
>JAUNIC010000104.1 GCA_030523615.1 Bacteroidales bacterium | reverse complement strand
GTACACCTAACGAAAATCTTCTCCTTTGTTGTCCTACGCCTCTCCTAAGTTGCTTCTTCCATAGCCTTTATGCTGCAACCAACGGGGAAAGCGGAAGAGACTTTATGAAAATAGTCCGTTGTATGAGTTTAAGAATAACAAGAATTTATCATTATAGCCTCATGTATGTATTGTAATAACGGAGATTCTTACAGAATATTGTATGTGGTGTTACGGAGAGAGGCAAAAGTTTATCGAATTACCTTGCGGCCGTTTACGATGTAGATTCCGTGTTTTTTGGTGTTGCTGACACTGCGGCCCAAAAGGTCGTACGTGGGAGAGTATCTTACTTTTCGAAACCGTGCTTTTATCTTGGCATTTCAAAGCCATTCGTGGCGCTCATTTCTATGAACTCCTCATCAGTCATTTTTACGTATACGATGCGGCGGTAGGCAAGACCTTCGTCTTGAATGCCAACGCACTGCATTGTTGTCAGCGTATTATCATCTAGCGATTCTATGATGCAGTTTGTGACAGAGAACGGTTTGCTTCCCATCATTGTCGGCCATACAAGCGTGTTGTTTCCTTCATTGTAGGTGTATTTCGATCCCGAACCGATATTCAACTTCTCAGAGAGTTCGCCGGGTGCGATAAAGTAGAGGTTGTCTGCACCGATGTACATGTGTTTGGGTGCGTGGCCCATTACACAATCATCAGAGAAGCCGTCACGTCCGAGGATATCTTTCTCGGATGCTTTACCAGATGCTTTGTCGATTGTATATTCTCGGTAGTTTCGCCAGGCACTCCCCACAGCCTTCTCTCTAAACACATTCCACGAAATACCTTCACTCTTATTGCTATAATTGAGGAGAAAATCCATGGAGATTTCTTCTGTGCTGCGGATCTCCTCTTCATTGTCGGCCGAGCAAGAGGCCATACAAGTTACTGCAAGTGCAGCAACTGCGAGATAGATAAATTTTTTCATAATTGGAAGATTATTCATGATGTTTAGTATTAATAGGTTCGTTATTCTTTCTCAAATTCTCCTTCGAGGCACTCATTATTTAGATATAATAGGAGTGTGTAGTGGCCAAAGGGAAGGCTGGTGACGTCAATGAGTGCAGGCACAGCATCCAATGCTATGATTTGGCCGCGAAGTACGGGATGCTGTTCTTCGTTGCGTACAGCGTAATACCCTCCTACTTCAGTTCGTGTGGAAATAATGATATAGCCTTGGTTATAGATTGCAAGTACTGCACTATTCCTTGATGGTGCTCCATGTCCATTTCCGTTTATGGGAAGCGTTGGGATAATGATAGTGTCACCGGCCCAAGTCCCAAAGGGATTGCCTCCAAGGCCGCTGTCGATGGGGATGTCCTGAGCTAAGGCGTTCAACGAAACTGTGAAGAGTACGATGGTAGATAATAGACTCGTATAAAAAATCTTTTTCATAACAATATATTTATGGATTGACATTCCAATCGCAAATTTATGGAAAATATTCCGAAGCTTTGTAATTATTTTGTAATTGAACAGGATTATTGGGGGCAAAATGAATGATTTTTTCGTTTGGTGCAATCTTTTACGATAGAATTTCCTATCTTTGCACCATGAACAGATTACTAAATATACTGGCCATTATTGTGGCGATGATGTATTTTTCTTGTGTTGATCATTGCAATGAACAAGAGTACCAACGCAACAAGGCGGAATTAATGCGTATTCGCAATAAAGTGAGACACCAGAAATCGATTGCTGATGAAACAGGAATCGATAGTTTAATTGTGTTCTTCGAGGAACATGGTACAAAAGAGGATATATTAACAGCTCATTTTTGTAACGCATGGTATCTTTGGCGTATAGACGACCTAAATCATGCTTACTTGGCATTTCGTGAATTAAAAGAGGATTTTTCTGAAAATCGTTCGGAAACAGAGGATGAAATGTTGCGAAGTGTGTACTCGATGCTGCAATTGATAAGTGCGAAGGAAAATGATATGAATTCTGCAGAATCATGGTGGAATGAGGCAAGTGCGTCAGGCGTGTTTACAGAACCGTATCAGTATGTGTTATACTATGATAAGGGGTGGATAATGTATGGTAAGGGCAATATCGACAGTTGCGTCTACTACATGAACCGCTCTCTTGAAGCATTGGAAAAAACGAGTGATTGGGACGATAATAAAAGTTTGTGCTTAAGCGAACAAACGGCCTACTTTGCAATGCTTGGTGACCTCCAAGGTTTTAAGCGTCGAAATCAGTTGCTCAAATTGCACCCGTATTCAGGCGAGAATAGGTCGGCTGATTTGAACACAGGCTTGATGCTTTTAAAAGAGGGGAAACGCGATTCTGCCATCTACTATTTCAACAAGGCGACTTCATCGACAGACGAAGTGGCGCTGGCTGCATATGCACAGTTGGCCATTGATGCAAATAATAATGGCAAAAACGACTTGCTGTTTGGTTATTATCAGCATAGCATGGAACGGTGGAATAACCTTTTCCTGCAGAAAAGTGAGTCTTTCACAAAGCGTTTGGAAATGAATTATCGCAACCAAGAGCTGAGCATGCAACTTGCTCAACAAAAGATACACGTATTGATATTGCTGCTTTGTTTTACAGTTACACTTCTCCTGGCAATAACAGGATGGTGGCTAAACTTGGTGTTGCGCAGGAAACGGCAAAACGATTTGCTGCGACTTGATAATGCAAAAAAGGAAAAAGAGGAATTAGAAATTCAACTTCAGAAAGTCCTAACGAAAATCCGGATGAAAAGTGATTCTATCAGCACGCAAAAGCTGGAAGAGAAGAAACTGCGGCTTGAGGCACTGGCCATAGAACTCAAGCAATATGTCGAGAAGAAACTTTCTGCACCTCACCTGCTATGTGAAGAGTTTGTTCGTGTTTTTGCAGAAATGAATAATGAAAGGATTCTAAAATTGCAAGAGCATTATGCCAGCATAAAACCGAATGATATTCTTCTGTGTTTATTGGCTGTTATGAATTTCAAACTCACTGAAATAGCATACATAACAAACTATGACCGTCAAGAAGTCCGTCAGTTTATGTTACGCATCTCCAAAGGCCTGACAGGTGAACCTATTGGCCGCATGGCTGACTTCAAGACAATGCTCGACGAGCGTTTCTTTGGTAGAGACGTAAGATAAAAGACACAATTGATTAAAAAGATTATGGCACCCATAGTAAACCAAGGAGTCCTTGGTTGCACCTTCTCCAACAGGTGAGTGCGGAGAGAGAGTTTTATCCACCGAAGGTGCTGGCGTGACTTCGGCTGCCGCTCAATAAAAAAGAGAACAAGCTTGGCTTGCTCTCTTTTATTATATTCACTTTATCCGCCAAAGTTACTGGCGTGACTTCGGCTGCCGTTCGGTAATAGAAAAAGACAAACCTTGCAGGCTTGCCTTTTTCTTTTACTCTCACTTTATCCGCCGAAGTTGTCGAAGCGGATCATGTCGTCTTCTACGCCGAGGCTGTGGAGAAGGTCGAGAACGGTCTTGGCCATCATGGGAGGACCACAGAGGTAGTACTCGACATCTTCGGGAGCTTCGTGCTGCTTGAGATAGGTGTCGCCCATCACAGGAGCAATGAAGCCGGCGGTGTACTTCACACCGAGAGCATCGGCCTTGGGATCGGGACGGTCGAGGGCAAGGTGGAAGTGGAAGTTGGGGAATTCCTTCTCAAGAGCGAGGAAGTCTTCCATAAAGAATACTTCGTCGATAGCGCGGGCACCGTAGAAGTAGTGCATCTCGCGGTCGCGGCACTGACGAGTCTTGAGCATGTGCATGATCTGTGCACGGAGGGGAGCCATACCGGCACCACCGCCGACCCAAATCATCTCGCGCTTGCTGTCGTAAACGGGACGGAACTCACCATAGGGGCCTGACATGATAACCTTGTCGCCGGGCTTGAGGCTGAAGATGTAGCTGGAGGCGATACCAGGGTTGACGTCCATGAAGCCGGGACCCTGATCCTTGGGCTTGAAGGGAGGAGTGGCGATACGCACGGTGAGGGTGATGATGTCGCCCTCGTCGGGGTAGTTGGCCATGGAGTAGGCACGGATGGTGGGAGTGGTGTTGATGCACTTGAGGCCGAAGAGACCGAACTTCTCCCATGCGGGGAGATAGAGGTCGCCGATGAGCTCCTTGTCGATGTCCTTGTCGTAGTCGATCTCGAATGCGGGAATCTTGATCTGAGCGTAAGAACCGGGTTCGAAGTCCATGTGCTCGCCTGCGGGGAGCTTCACCTTGTACTCCTTGATGAAGGTGGCCACGTTGCGGTTGCCGATAACTTCGCATTCCCATTCCTTTACGCCGAGAACGCTGTCGTCGACCTTCACTTCGAGGTCGCCCTTAACCTTGCACTGGCAACCGAGGCGCCAGTTGTCCTTGATTTCCTTGCGGGTGAACTGACCCTTTTCGGAGTCGAGGATTTCGCCGCCGCCAGAGGGAACCTGGCATTTGCACTGGCCGCAGGAGCCCTTACCACCGCAGGCGGAGGGAAGGTAAACGCCCTTGGCAGCGAGGGTGGAGAGGAGGCTGCCGCCCTGTTCTACTTCGAGGGTGTCCTTACCGTTGAGCGTGATCTTCACGGTGCCGGAAGGAGAGAGGTAGTTCTTTGCAACGAGCAGGATGACTACCAAAGCGAGGATGATGATGAGGAAGACACCAATGCTCGCGAGAATAAGATTCATATTAATCATTGTAATTATCCTTTCGTTTTAGATGTTAAGACCAGAGAAACACATGAACGCCATGGACATGAGACCTACGACGATGAAGGTGATGCCGAGACCCTGGAGGGGCTTGGGCACGTCGGTGTAGGCCATCTTCTCACGGATAGCGGCGAGGGCTACGATAGCCATGAGCCAACCGATACCGCTGCCAAGGGCGAAGGCGATGGCGTCAGCTACGCCGCCGATGGCCTGGGAAGAGGTGGCGGGGTCCATGAGGATGCGCTGCTGCATGAAGAGCGAAGCACCCATGATGGCGCAGTTCACAGCGATGAGGGGGAGGAAGATACCGAGGCTAGCGTAGAGCGAGGGGGAGAAGCGCTCAACGACCATCTCTACCAGCTGCACCATACCAGCAATGACGGCGATGAAGAGGATGAAGGAGAGGAAGCTGAGGTCGACGCCCTCGACGAGGCAGTCAGGACCGAGCACCTTGGTCTGGAGAAGATAGTCGACGGGAACGGTCACGAGGAGCACGAAGATCACAGCGCAACCGAGACCGAAGGCGGTCTTCACGGTCTTGGATACGGCAAGGTAGGAGCACATACCCAAGAAGAATGCGAATATCATGTTGTCCACAAAGATGGAGCGGACGAAAAGACTAAGCAAATGTTCCATAAGTGTGTATTTTGTTTAGAATGTTCAATTGGCTTCGCCATTCAAATTGTTCAGTGGCTTGTTCGTCATTTGTAACTATTGAACAATTTGAAAAACTTGAACAATATGAACATTTATTTTTCCTTGTCGTTAATAGCACGGTGAGCCCAAATGACGCAACCGAGGATGATGAGGGACATGGCAGGCATGGTCATCATACCGTTGTGGAAGAAGTCGCAGTCGGTGAGCATAGGGATTTCGTAGCCGAAAAGGCTGGCGCTGCCAAGGAGTTCGCGAACGAAACCAACGACAACGAGAATCCAAGCGTAGCCGAGGCCAGAGCCAACACCGTCGAGGAATGACTCCCAAGGACCGTTCATCATGGCGAAGGCTTCGAGGCGACCCATGAGGATACAGTTGGTGATGATGAGGCCGACGTAGACGCTGAGCTGAACGCTAACGTCGTAAGCGAAGGCCTTGAGCACCTGGCTCACGATAGTTACTAGAGTAGCGACAACCACAAGCTGCACGATGATTCGGATGCGGCTGGGGATGGTGTTGCGGAGAAGAGAAATGATAACGTTGGCAAAGGCGGTGATGACGGTCACAGCAAGACCCATCACGATGGCGGGCTCCAACTGGCTGGTAACAGCGAGCGCGGAGCAGATGCCGAGCACCTGAGCTACAACAGGATTGTTAAGGTTAAGAGGACCAGTGAAGACCTCTTTGTTCTGCTGAGAAAAAAGACTCATAATGTGTGTCCTCCTTTTTTATTTGTGATTATTGAGAAAATACTGCTTGTAAGGAGCGAGGCTCGTCTTGAACATAGCGTCGACACCGTTTGAGGTGAGGGTAGCGCCAGTGATGGCGTCTACCTGTGACTCGGGATGCTCTACCTTCTTGCTTACACCGAGGACAACCTCGCTGTAAGTGGAGTCGGCATAAGCCACCTTGTTCTGAAACTTCTCCTGGAACTGAGTTTCGACGATGCGGGCACCGAGACCGGCGGTTTCGCCTTCGTGGCTCATATAAGCACCGTAAACGGTCTTGAAGTCGGGCTTCAAAGCGAGGTAACCCCAGAGGCCACCCCAGAGGCCGCGGCCGTAGAGGGGAAGAACGTAGATGGTGTCATTGCCCACCTTGCTTACGTAAACGGGGAGCTTCTTGGCTGCATCGTCCTTGGCAGTGATGTCCTTGGAATCAACGTTGAAGCCGCCCTTCTCCTGAAGGACATTGCCATTGACGTCGACCACGATGTCCTGAAGCACGACCTCGTTGAACTTGGCCTGTACATCTTCGACTTCACGGATGTTGAGCGCTGCGAGAATCTGGCCGCGCTTGTCGTTTGCCACGTTAGCCTCCTGGGTAGGACGGAGCACGTCGCTGATGAAGGCGAGGCAGAACGCTACGATGATGACCATCACCGAAGCGTAAACAATGGTGTAAACATTGCTGTTGGTATTGAGTTTCATGGTGATGGAGTGTTTTACTTGTTAGACATACGCTTTGCACGCTTGTTGATGTTCGACTGAACGAAGAAGTAGTCGATGAGCGGAGCAAACATGTTCATAAAGAGGATGGCGAGCATCATGCCTTCGGGATAACCGGGGTTGAGCACACGGATGATGATGGCCATGGCGCCGATGATGAAGCCGTAGATGAACTTACCCTTCTCCGTGCGGCAAGAGGTGACGGGATCGGTAGCCATGAAGACAGCACCGAAGGCGAAACCGCCGAGGAAGAGGTGGTTGAGGCCGAGGTGAGCCACAGCATTGTCGGCAGCACCAACGGAGTCGAAGAGGAGTGCGAAGAGTGCACCACCTACGAATACGCTGAGCATGGTGCGCCAGCTTGCGATGCGGGTCCAGAGGAGAATGGCTGCACCGATGGCGATGGCGATGACGCTCGTTTCACCGATGGAACCGGGCATAAGACCGCCGAACATCTCCATGGCGGAGAGGTTGGTGTCGATGCCAGCAGCAGCCTGACCGAGAGGAGTAGCGCAGGTGAAGGCGTCGGGCAGGGTGTTGCCGAGGCCGAACCAGCTTTCAGTGCTTACCCAAACCTGGTCGCCAGACATCTTGGTGGGCCAAGCGAAGAAGAGGAAAGCACGGGTGATGAGGGCAGGGTTGAAGATGTTCATACCGGTACCGCCGAAGATCTCCTTAGCGAAGATGACACTGAAGGCAACGGCAACGGCAAGCATCCAGAGGGGAGTGCCTACGGGAACAATCATGGGGATGATGAGACCGCTGACAAGGAAACCCTCCTGGATTTCTTCGTTCTTCCACTGGGCAACGACGAACTCGATGCCGAGACCTACGCCGTAGCTCACGATGATCTTGGGGAGCATAACGATGAGGCCGTAGAGGAACATGGTGAAGAAGCTGGCATCTACACCGGCTGCGTGATAGTTCTGGTAGCCGATGTTGTACATGCCGACGAGCAATGCGGGGATGAGCGCGATGACCACGAAGCTCATGATGCGCTTCGAGTCGATGGCGTCGTGGATGGCCGTGCCCACCTTGGAGGTTGTGTTGGGCACAAGCGCAAACGTCTCGAAACCGTCGAAGAGGCTGCGGAAAGCGTGGTATTTGCCACCCTCTTCAACGTGCGGACGGATTTTATCGAAAAATGATTTAATCATATTCTTAAGCTTAAAGTGTAATGTTTAAAGTTTAATGTAGAATGTTTTACTTCTCAAAAGTAACTCCATTCAACTTTCAACTTTCAGCTTTCAACCTATTATATATAAAGAGGAGTGGGGTTAGGCGTTTTCTTTGCGGAGGATGTCGAGACCCTGACGAACGATGCGCTGGAGTTCGAGCTTGGAAGAGCAGATGAACTCAGCGAGAGCGAAGTCTTCGGGAGCTACCTCGTAGATGCCGAGAGCCTCCTGACGGTCGATGTCGCCAGTGATGATGGCCTTGATGAGGTACGAGGGATAGATGTCCATGGGGAACACGCTCTCGTACTCAGCCGACATGATCATGTGGCGCTCGCCACCCTTGATGCGGCAGTCGGGGTTGTAGGCCTTGCCCTTGCGGAAGGCGCTGATGTAGCTGCGATGGGTAGAGAATTCGTTGACGCGAGGCATAATCCAACCGAGAACTTCGTCGACGTCGTCACCTTCGGGGATGACGCAGACCTCAGTGGTGTGAGCTCCGAGGAAGGTGCCTGCCTTGCGGCCCACGAGGGGATTGCCGTCGATGACGCGAACGTGATGGTCGGCAGCCTTGAGCTGTCCGGCAACGATGCTTTCGATGGTCTGACCCAGAGTGATGCGGGCATACTTGGGAGCTTCGACCTCGCTGCCAGCAACGGCGATGATACGGCTGAAGTCCACCTTGCCGGTGCGGAGTACGCGGCCGAGGAAGAGCACTTCTTCTGCACCGAGAGTCCACACAACTTCGCCCTTGTTTACGGGGTCGATGTGGTTGATCTGTACGCCGACGAGGCCTGCGGGGTTGGGACCCTCAAAGAGGCTCACCTCTGCATCCTTGATGGGGAGCAGGGGAGTGTTGACCTGTTCGGGTGACACGCCCACGTGCACCTTTGCGATGCGTGCGAGCCACTGGATACCGAGACGGAAGTCATCCTCCTGACCTTTCACTACGACGTTGAAATCGGCAGCGAGAGGCATCTGGCTGAATGCGCTGACGAAGATGGCCTTGGGAGCCACCTCGGGAGAGGGAACCACGTCGTAAGGACGCTGGCGGAAGAATGCGAAGATACCCGTTTCGAGCAGGAACTGCTTGGCATCTTCGGCGCTGACGCTCTTGACGTCGGGCACCTCGAAACTCTTCTTCACCTGGGCGCTGTCGGGCTGGATGTGGATGGCGAGGAGCTTGCGGCGCTCTCCGCGCTCAACGGCGGTGACCGTACCGCTCACGGGCGATACGAACTTGATGGATTCAGTCGCTTTGTCAACGAAAAGCGCTGTACCTGCCAGCACTTGTTCGCCTTCCTTGACCTTGACCTTGGGTACGATGCCGCAGAAGTCGTCGGGCACGAGGGCGTACTCGCTGGAGGCATTTACATCACGGATGTCGGGCGAAGCTTCGCCTTGCAGACGGATGTTAAGTCCTTTTTTAATTTTGTAGATTTCCATTATGTTGTAATTGGTTTTTGGTTTTTCCCCGCAAAGATACAAATTATTTGCCTAAGGGCAAAATAAAATTAGCACTTTTTTGCAGTCGTGTGCGAAATTTCAGTAAAAAGGTGTGGCAAAGGCATCTCGGCATCATTTTTTGAGATTTTTTATCCCCGAAACTCGTAAAGGGCCTAGTGGCGCAAAGGGGCGTATTTTTACGTCTTGTCCATCGCAAACTGGCATCACACATAACTTCTCCCCATTCGGTCTTGCGAGGTCGCAAAGAATTTCGTACCTTTGCCGCCGAAAAACTTAAATGTCCATCTTTTTTCAACCATGATGCAATCGTCAGTCTCCATTTCTCTTCGGTTATATGGTCTGCTGCTTCTGCTGCTATTTGCGGCGGAGGAAGGCCGCGCGCAGCAGACGGCAGAAATGAGTGTAATGGCTGATAGTTTGGTTAGCGCTGAAAACTTTGTTCCTGACAGCCAACCGCGTGGAGTCGTAGGCGTGTCGATCGGAGTAAACGGCGGCTATGTGTTGCCACACAACAGTGTTGTAGCCAATCTTCTCACTGGTAGCAGGTACGCTACCATCGCCCATGCTTGTGTTACATGGAGGGCCAACGCCGTTGCTGCCTCTGACGACGACGCAATGTACGGCCTTCCCCGTTTTGAAGGTGGATTGCTTGTCAGCGACTTTACTTATGCGCCTCTTCATCGTCAAGAGGGTTCGCCTGTAATTCCCTATGCATCACCGTTGTATCCTTTTCCGTCGTCGATGGGTCAGATGATTACACCCTACGGTGCTATGGAACGCCCATTGGCTTCTGGTAACAGATTCGAGGTTGGGTACAGGATGGAGCAAGGAGTAGGTGTAGCAACTACTCCATATAATCCTATTAAAAATCCTGAAAACGAGCTGATTGGTGGCCGTTTTTCTATTCTTGTCGGATTGGGGTTTTATGCCGATGTAAAAGCTTCTCCGCATTGGACATTGGGAGCGCAGGCAAATTTTCATCATTACAGCAATGGACGCACGAGCGAGCCGAATATTGGTGTAAACCCGCTTGATGTGGGTCTTCGCGCTGTCTATACATTTCGTGCTGATACGGCTTGGCGTCGACCTTTTGCGTGGATGAAGAAGCGCCGCGAGGGTAGGGTGGACTATCACAAGCATTTTTATGGAGATTTCGCTGCGTCCTGGCTTCCTCGCGTCATTTTGCCCGAGTGGAACTATTGCTGGTACAAGCTGCCCGCCACCGACCCGCGCTATCGCACGGGTACCTTCCACCGTCACCATTGCGCCACGTTCAATGCTGCGCTGATGTATAGCTATAGCCCGAAGTTCGCGTCAGGCGTCGGTATGGAGTATATGTATGCCCCGATAGCCGATGATATTTTCTATTGGGAGACGCTTCAGGGACGTCCAAATATAAAGCTGCAAAGTCCTCACGGCCTGAGTGTTGTGGCGCATCATGAGACGCGTTACAAGAACTTGGCTGCGCACGTGAGTTTCGGCTACTACATCTTTCATGATCCTTTTTATTCGGGCGACACCCGCACTCCCTTTTTTGAGACGGCTGGAGTGCGCTATTATCTGCCCGTTGCCGATCATCGTGTGTTCATAGGCTATAACATTCGTGCTCACGCTATTACGGCCGATGCGTTCCAGTTCTCTTTGGGTTATGCTTTGGGGCGTTAAACGTGTTGCCTGTATCTGATTAAAAATCGGATTGGCGTTCTGTAAGTTTTCTGGGAGGGGGGGGGCGTTTTGGGTTTACAGGTTCACTTTCTGGCATAAGGTGTAGATAAAAAGTACGTTGCGTTGGTGAACCCTAAGTGAACCCTAATTTGTGCAGGGTTCACTTTCTTAAATGGCTGATAGATAGTGTGGTATGGGGTGAAAGTGAACCCGTGAACCCAAAATGCAATTTTCCTTTCGTTAAGCAGTCGGCAATATCCGACCTATACGCCCAATATCCTAAGATTTTTGAGGCGGGGTGGAAAGTTTGGCAATTTTGAAAAGTCTTTTTCTACCTCAAATG
>JAUNIC010000002.1:33082-51746 GCA_030523615.1 Bacteroidales bacterium | reverse complement strand
CAATGACAATATTGACAATCTTGACAATGGTAGGATGCAACGTTGTCAAATTGTCAAATTGTCATCTTGTCATTTTTGAAATCGGAAACTCAATTTGGGTTCAATATATAAATATAATTTTAATTATATTTATATATTGGCCTCGAATCGCAGTTTTCAAGTCGAATTTGACAATTTGACATTTGACAATCTTGACAAGGTTTGTGTGAAAAATGTGCCGAAATCTTTGGATTTTTGAGAGAAAACTCGTACCTTCGCGTTGGTAATAAATCTATGAGTCCACTTGAAAAAGTGTAACTACCTGAGTAGTTACGAGATAGCCTCTGATGATGCAGAATGTTTAACTCTTAAAGCCACTTTTTCAAGTGGATTCAAATCTCAATTAGTTTCTACATACGACTTATATTTGGTGTTACTGACACATAAAGCGAATGTCGGAGATAATGCGGGCGCCTACGTGTGCGTTGAGCGCATTGGCCAGTTGCGTGCGTCGCATCTGCAATTCGGTGATGAGAGCAGGCGAGGCAACGTTGACCCACAGCTGGCCGGCGCGAACTTCGAGAGCCTGCGACTGACTGCAGAAGGGTTCCCCCACCACCTCGGGCCAAGCCTGGACAAGGCGGTATTGGAGAAGAGGAGTTTCAAGGCCGCTTGCGCTTAGAAACTCACGGATAACGTCAGTGACGGGTTGTTCTTTTTTTCGGATCATTGTATATAAAGTCTGTGTGTTATTAGTGCTGTTCGATGATCTGCCCCTGCTCCACATGGAAGAGGCGATAGTCGCGCGTTGTAGCTGAAAGAATGCTGTCGAGATGGTCGCGATTTGTGTCGGTGATGAAGATCTGTTCGAAGGCTTCACCGCCCACATAATCCACGATGCAAGCCACACGTCCTGCGTCAAGTTTGTCGAAAATGTCGTCGAGAAGGAGGATGGGCGTCTGACGCTCTCCCTTTGTCTTAAGGTAAAGAAATTGAGCGAGTTTCATGGCGATAAAGTATGTCTTCTTTTGCCCCTGGCTGCCCTCTCGACGCACGTTGTAACCGTTCATCAAGAGCTCCAGATTGTCCTTGTGGGGACCATGTAGCGTGTAGCCAACGACGCGTTCGCGTGCTCGCCAATCGTGGAGGATAGGGCCGAGATTTCCGCGGTCGCCGTGGCTCTCGTAAGTGATGGAAACCTCCTCGTAATCGTTGTTGCAAAGGCGAGTGTAGACGTCTTTGAAGATGGGCAAAAACTCGGCTATCATAGCGCGACGTTCGGCGTAGATGACGTCAGCGTCCATAGCCATCATTTCCTCGAGCACCGAGCAAAGCCCAGGGTCGGGCTCGTCGTCCTGCTTCATAAGGGCATTGCGCTGCTGGAGAGTTTTCTGGTAACGCATGAGCGCTTCCGTATAACGCACGGAATATTGACAGATGACCACATCCATGAAGCGCCGACGCTCCTCGCTGCCGCCGGTGATGAGTTCGCTGTCGGCTGGCGAGATCATCACGAGCGGAATCAGCCCGAGGTGTTCGGCCAGACGTTTGTATTCTTTGTCGTTGCGCTTGAAGTGCTTACGCTGCCCGCGTTTCACACCGACGGAGATCACTTCGGGTTCGTCGACAGCATTGCGATATCTGCCCTGTAGCATCATGAAGTCGGCGTCGTGGCAGACGACAAGCGAGTCCTGCTGCGTCGAAGCACTCTTGCAGAAGGACAGGTAATAGACGGCGTCGAGCACGTTGGTCTTGCCCATTCCGTTGTTTCCGATGAAGCAGTTGACGTTAGGCGAAAGTGTGAGTTCCGCCTGGTGTATGTTTTTATAATTTAATATGGAAATTTGCTCGAGAATCATGATGCTGGTGTGCAAAAACAAATGCAAAAGTAATATGAAAAAGGCAAATAGCCGCAGAAAATGCGAGAAAAACGCCGAAAAATTAAAATTTTTGCAAATTTGTTTCGTCAGTCTATCAGTTTTTCGTAAATTTGTACCCGATTTGCGCCACCTAAGATGCGCAACGGGCGAGCCCTTCTGGCTAGCCTGCCTCACTAAGTAATCATAAAAACACTAATAACACACAATGGCAACTCAGAATTCCGCTCAGTCACTCGACATTGAAGTGGCTCTCACCAAGTCCGAAAAATTCATCAACAAGTACAAGAAGCAGCTCATCATTGGCTTCGTGGCCATCATCGCCATCGCCGGCGCATGGTTCGGAGGCCACAAGTGGCTCACCAACCGCGAGAACGCTGCTCAGGCTCAGCTCGCTCTCGGCAATAAGTTCTACGCCGCAGCACAATGGGATCAGGCCCTTAACGGCGACAGCGTAAAGAGCAAGGACGCCTTCAAGGGTTTTCTCAAGGTCGCTGATGAGTACTCCTTCACCGATGCTGCCAACATTGCCCGCCTTCAGGCTGGTATCTGCTACTACCAGAAGGGCGAATACAAGAAGGCTATCGAGCAGCTCGAGAAGTTTAGCCCCAAGAGTGACGCAACCGTCAGTGCCAACGCCATCGCTGCCCTCGGCGACTGCTACGCAGCCGACAAGCAGCTCGACAAGGCTGTTGAAAAGTTCAAGGAAGCTGCAAAGAAGGCTGAAAATCCCGGTCTCTCACCCGTTTACCTCATGAAGGCTGTAGGCATCCTCGAAGATCAGAAGAAGAAGGCCGAGGCTCACGAAATCTACGTCAGCATTCAGACCAACTATCCCGAGTTCCAGCTCTGTCAGCCCAACGTTCAGGATGACGTTGTCAGCGGCGCTGAAATCGAGAAGTACATCGAACGTACGAAGTAAAAAAGCAGGCACTTCCCCACTCCTTCACCATGTCTGACTTTTCTCTTCTCAAGAACGCTGGCAACCTGCCCGACGCTTCGAATATGCGATTCGGCATCGTTGTCACCGAGTGGAACAACCACATTACCGACGCTCTGCTCAACGGCGCCATTGAGGCCCTCAAGGCTGCTGGCGTGAGCGAGACAAGCATCACCGTGCGCCGCGTACCCGGCAGTTTCGAACTCGTGTACGGATGCTCGAAGATGGGGGACAATGGTTATATTGACGCCATCATTGCCCTCGGATGCGTCATCAAGGGCGATACTCCCCACTTCGACTACATCTGCCAAGGCACAACCCAAGGCCTCGTCGACCTCAACGTCGAAGGAAAAGTGCCCGTCATCAATGGTGTGCTGACCGTGCTTACCGAGCAGCAGGCGATTGAACGCGCAACAACGATGAACAAAGGTGGCGAATTTGCAATTACCGCCATCAAGATGGTCGATTTCGTCCACTCGTTCGACTAATACATCCCTCGTAGAAGGCGGTGTTTTCGCCTTATCACACAAGACAAACAGGAAACAATGGCCTCAAGCGAGAATAGAATATCTCCGCTTGGGGTCATTATGTTATTACGCGCACGCGCACACACATACACAGGTATTATGATTAATGAAATGATGCAACAGGCAGCCGTATTCGAAGAGTCGGGACAACTCGACTTGGCGCTCGGCATCTACAACGTGGCGCTCGATCTGCTGCCAGAGTCAGCGACCGACGTCCGCGCACGCATCCTGCTCTTACGAGGCCGCTTGAACTATCGTCTCAAAAATACGGGCGGCGCAATGGACGATGTGCAGCAAGCCATGAGGCTCGATCCGTCGCTTGCCGAAACCCTCACCGGAGAATTTTCGAAATTCTACAAAGAAGGTTGTCACGGAAAATAAGCACTCGTTTCTGCGAAAAATCCCGTTTCTCGCACTCCCCCGATTCCTCAAACACGAACAATAACAATAAACACACAATAAACTATGAAGCTTAACATTGCTATCCTTGCTGGCGACGGCATCGGTCCCGAAATCTCTCGCGAAGGCGTACGCACTCTCGACGCTATCGCCGCAAAGTTCGGCCACGAATTCAACTATACCTCAGCCCTTTGCGGTGCTGCAGCAATAGACGCCGTCGGCGATCCCTTCCCCGAAGAGACTCTCCGCGTTTGCCAAGAAGCCGACGCTGTGTTCTTCTCAGCAGTTGGTCATCCCAAGTTCGACAACAATCCCAACTCTAAGGTGCGTCCTGAGCAAGGCCTCCTCGCCATGCGTAAGAAGCTTGGCCTCTTCGCCAACATCCGCCCTGTGCAGACGTTCGATTGTCTCGTTCACAAATCACCTCTCAAGGACGAACTCGTTCGTGGCGCTGACTTTGTGTGCATCCGCGAACTCACCGGCGGTATGTATTTCGGCGAAAAACTCGAAGGCACCGAGAAAGCTTACGACACATGCGCCTACACCCGTCCTGAAGTAGAACGAATCCTCCGTGTGGGCTATCAGTACGCTCGCCAGCGTCGTCATCATCTTACCGTGGTCGATAAGGCCAATGTGCTTGCCAGCAGCCGTCTGTGGCGTGCCGTAGCGCAGGACGTGATGAAGGAATACCCCGACGTGGAGACCGACTTTATGTACGTTGACAACGCTGCAATGCGCATGATTCAAGACCCCAAGTTCTTCGACGTGATGGTTACCGAGAATACTTTCGGCGACATTCTTACCGACGAAGGCAGCTGCATCACCGGTTCTATGGGCCTTCTTCCCAGTGCCTCTACCGGCGAGAGTACTCCCGTCTTTGAACCCATCCATGGCTCTTGGCCCCAAGCCACCGGCCTTAACATCGCCAATCCTCTCGCCCAGATTCTCTCTGCAGCCATGCTTCTTGAGCATTTCGGCCTCGCAGAAGAAGGCGCCCTTATCCGTCGAGCCGTCGATGCAAGCCTCGATGCCAACGTACGCACTCCCGAAATTCAGGTCGAAGGAGGTGAAAAGTACGGCACCATCGAAGTCGGCACCTGGATTGCAGAATGGATTGCAAAGGCATAATTTGCCCTAAAGGCGACCTACCAACTACAAAACAACTAAACGACTACACAACTCAACCACTCCATTATGGACCGCCTATACATTTTCGACACTACGCTCCGCGATGGCGAGCAAGTGCCTGGATGTCAGCTCAACACCGTTGAGAAGATCCACGTGGCGCGCCAACTCGAACTCCTCGGCGTCGACGTCATTGAAGCAGGATTCCCCATCTCTTCGCCTGGCGACTTCGAGAGCGTTGTACAAATCTCTAAAGCCGTGACGTGGCCCACTATCTGTGCCCTCACACGTGCCGTGGAGAAAGATATTGATTGCGCAGCAGAAGCCCTTCAATACGCCAAGCACAAGCGCATTCACACCGGAATCGGAACCTCGGACAGTCACATTCTCTATAAGTTCAAATCGAACCGCGACGAAATCATCGAACGCGCCATAGCAGCCACACGCTACGCAAAGCGTTACGTTGAGGACGTGGAGTTCTACTGCGAAGACGCTGGCCGCACAGACAACGAATATCTCGCTCGTGTGGTAGAAGCCGTCATCAAGGCGGGCGCAACCGTGGTAAACATTCCCGACACTACAGGTTACTGCCTTCCCGAGGAGTACGGCGCCAAGATCAAGTATCTCATGGATCATGTGGACGGTATCGATCGCGCAATCCTCTCCACCCATTGCCACAACGATCTCGGTATGGCAACGGCTAATTCCATAGCTGGTGTGCTCAATGGCGCTCGACAGGTGGAAACCACCATCAACGGCATTGGCGAGCGCGCAGGCAACACTTCACAGGAAGAAGTCGTGATGATCCTGAAATGCCACCATGACCTCGGCATTGAAACCAACATCAACACCGAGAAGATCTACGCCACGAGCCGCATGGTCAGCAGCCTCATGAACATGCCTGTGCAAGCCAACAAGGCCATCGTCGGCAAGAACGCTTTCGCCCACTCCAGCGGTATTCATCAGGACGGTGTGCTGAAGAATGCGTCGACTTACGAGATCATGAATCCCAAAGACGTGGGCATCGATAGTGGAAGCATCATACTCACCGCTCGTAGCGGCCGTGCTGCTTTGCGTCACCGCCTTGAGATTTACGATATTAAGATGAACGAGGAGCAGCTCGACAAGGTTTACCAAGAATTCCTCCTCCTCGCCGATAAGAAGAAAGAGGTCAACGACGACGATATTCTTCAACTAGTAGGACGTGACCGCCGCGACCAGAGCCACATCAAGCTCGAACATCTGCAGGTGACGAGCGGACGCGGTACGCGCCCCGTTGCGGCCATTACGCTCGACATTGCCGGCGAGCAGTTCACGGGTGCTGCTGTGGGCAATGGTCCCGTCGATGCTGCAATCAATGCGCTGAAGCAGATCATTCGTCGCGAAATGACGCTGAAGGAATTTACCATTCAAGCCATCAACCGCGGTTCGAACGACGTCGGTAAGGTGCATATGCAGGTGGAATACAACGGCGTAGCTTACTATGGCTTTGGCGCCAACACCGATATTGTTACCGCTTCCGTCGAAGCTTACATTGACTGCATCAACAAGTTCAAGAAGTAAACGATGCAAGGAGAAAAACTCTCGTCTCGAAGTCTCCTCACGTATCGTAATCATTAATCCATAATTTAAATCAAAGAAGATGAACCAATATCCCAAATGGCTGCTCGCCCTCAATTTCCCCAACATTCTTTTGGCCTTCGTCTCCATGACCTTTCTCATGTTTGGCGGCGTCCATCCGTTCGGCGACGTCGACAGCTGGTATTGGAGCTTCATCATCTACCTCATCACACAACTATTGTGGATTTTGCCCATTCTCACCTTCTTCTTCAGCCTTTTCTGCTGGGGTTATACGCGTGAGAAACTTTCCGTGGGAACTGCGATCTTTGGTTGGGCAGTAAACCTCGCCACCCTCTATTGCGTCTTTGCGTAACGAACGCACCGCAATCGTTTGCAACACTCAAACACAAAATCACACTCACACACTAAACTCGAATATGAACACTCTCTTCGACAAGATTTGGGATAGTCATGTTGTCCAGATTGTGGACGATGGTCCCACACAATTATACATTGATCGCCTCTATATGCACGAGGTGACTTCGCCTCAGGCTTTCGACGCTCTTCGCGACAAAGGGATTAAAGCTTTCCGCCCCGAACGCATCGTGGCAATGCCCGACCACAACACTCCTTCTGATCAGCAGGAAGTCATCAACGACCCTGTTGGTAAGAAGCAAGTTGAGACGCTCGCACGCAACTGCGCTGAATTCGGCATTCGCCACTTCGCCATGGGTACAAAGGACAACGGAATCATTCACGTCGTAGGTCCCGAGAAGGCCCTCTCTCTGCCAGGAATGACTATCGTTTGCGGCGACAGCCACACTTCGACTCATGGTGCTGTGGGCGCTCTCGCCATGGGTATAGGCACAAGTGAAGTCGCCGAAGTCCTCGCCAGCCAATGCATACTCCAAAGCAAACCCAAGAGCATGCGCATCAACATCGAGGGCGAACTGCAGCCGGGCGTCACCGCCAAGGACGTGGCCCTCTACATCATGGCTCAGATGACAACCGCAGGCGCAACTGGTTACGCCGTGGAATACGCCGGCAGCACCATTCGCAACATGAGTATGGAAGGTCGCCTCACGCTTTCAAATCTCAGCATCGAAATGGGTAGCCGCGCTGGTATTATTGCTCCCGACGAAACCACCTTTGCTTGGCTCAAAGGCCGCGAATACGCCCCCAAAGGTGAGGCGTGGGACAAGGCTGTAGAGGAATGGAAGAAGCTCAAGAGCGGCGACGACGCCGTTTTCGACAAGGAGGTTTCCTTCCGCGCTGAAGATATAGAACCCCGCATTACCTACGGAACTAATCCCGGTGCTGGTATTGCCGTCGGTGGTGCGATTCCCACCCTCGAAGGCCTCGACGATGCACAGCAGAAGCAACTTATGGCTCAGCTCGAGTACATGCAGTTTCTACCCGGTGAAGTCCTCGAAGGCAAGCCCGTTGACTACGTATTCCTTGGTGCCTGCACCAATGGACGCATTGAAGACTTCCGAGCCTTTGCTTCCGTAGTGAAGGGCAAGAAGAAGGCTGAGCATGTCGTGGCTTGGCTTAATCCCGGCAGTTGGCTCGTACGTCAGCAGATTATCGACGAAGGCATTGACAAGATTCTTGCCGAAGCTGGCTTTGAACTCCGTCTGCCTTCTTGCTCCGCTTGTCTCGCCATGAATCCCGACAAGGTCCCCGCCGGCAAGCTCGCCATCTCGACCTCCAACCGCAATTTTGTCGGTCGTCAGGGCCCTGGAGCACGCACCATCCTTGCTTCGCCTCTTACCGTAGCGGCAAGCGCTATTACCGGAGTCATTACCGATCCCCGCAAAATCTAAACTTCCTTTTCGTGCATTTTTGCAGCACGAACCAGACAAAACGAAACATGGCTAAACAGAAATTCAACATCATCGAGAGCACTTGTCTGCCTATTCAGATTGACAATTGCAACACCGACCTCATCATACCCGCTCGCTACCTGGCGAGCACCACACGCGATCCGAAATTCTTCGGCGACGCTTTCATGCACGACCTCCGTTACGCAGCCGACGGAACGCCCGTTGACGATTTCGTCATGAACCAAAATCCTTTCAGCGAAACTCCCTCCGAAGGTGTACGCGAAATCATCATCGGCGGACAGAATTGGGGAAGCGGAAGCAGCCGTGAGCACGCTGCATGGGCCATTGCCGGTTATGGTGTGCGAGTAGTCATCAGCAGCAGTTTTGCTGATATTCATCGCAACAATCTCCTCAATTGCTTCGTGCTCCCCGTCGTTGTCAGCGAGGACTTTCAGCAGGAACTCTTCGCCACAATTGCAGCCGACGCAAATGCTAAAGTGCGCGTGGATGTTCCAGAGCAGACGGTGACGAACCTCACGACGGGACGCAGCGAACATTTCGAAATCAACGGTTACAAGAAGTATTGCCTCATGAATGCCCTCGACGACATTGACTTCC
This sequence comes from Bacteroidales bacterium, assembly GCA_030523615.1. GTDB lineage: Bacteria > Bacteroidota > Bacteroidia > Bacteroidales > Bacteroidaceae > Alloprevotella. The sequence continues at coordinate 42,895 of JAUNIC010000002.1, read as the reverse complement.
TCATGGAAAATACCGCGAAGATCGAGGCTTACGAACAGCAGGCTTAGTCCTCCGAATGCCCTGATCTTATGATAGAAATAATGGACACGACGCTCCGCGACGGCGAACAGACGAACGGAGTGTCCTTCCTTCCTCACGAAAAACTGCACATCGCAAAGCAACTCCTCGACGTGGTGCACGTTGATCGCATCGAAGTAGCTTCTGCACGCGTCAGCGAAGGCGAGAAAAAAGCCGTACGCCAAATTTGTCGTTGGGCGGAAAGTCACGGAATGCTGAATCGCGTAGAGGTTTTAGGATTCGTTGACGGCCACACCAGCATCGATTGGATCAAATCGTGCGGTGGTCGCGTTATCAACCTCCTCTGCAAAGGCAGCGAACGCCACTGTACGCTTCAGTTGAAGAAAACACTCGAGCAGCACATTGCCGACGTCACCGCTGAAGTGAAGTATGCTTCGGAAAACGGCCTTGACGTCAACGTATACCTCGAGGATTGGAGCAACGGCATGAAGGATTCACCAGAGTACGTGTTCCGTCTCGTCGACGCCCTCAGCACAACGCCAATCAAGCGCTACATGCTGCCCGACACGCTCGGCATCCTCAATCCTCTGACGTGCATGAAATACTTCCGTCAGATACGTCACCGTTATCCCGAGCTCCACTTCGACTTCCACGCCCACAACGATTACGACCTCGCCATTGCCAACGTCAGCAGCGCTGTGATGTGCGGCGCCAACGGAGTTCACACCAGCGTAAATGGTCTTGGTGAGCGTGCCGGAAATGCTCCACTCTCTTCCGTCCAAGCCATCCTAAAAGACCATTTCGAGATGCAGACGACCATCGACGAGAGCTCCCTCTACCCCACTTCGCAACTCGTGGCCAGCTACTCCGGCATTCCTGTCAGCCCTAACCGCCCCATTACTGGTGAAAATGTTTTCACGCAGGTTGCAGGTGTACACGCTGACGGCGACAAGAAGAGCAATCTCTATTGCAATTCGCTGCTCCCCGAACGCTTCGGACGCCAACGCGAGTATGCTCTCGGCAAGAACTCCGGCAAGGCGAACATCCTGAAGAATCTTGAAGCCTTCGACCTTTCGCTCACTCCCGAGGAAACTCGTCGCGTGACAGAACGCATCATTGAACTCGGCGACAAAAAGCAACTCGTCACCCCCGACGATCTGCCCTACATTGTTAGCGACGTTCTGAAACACGACACTCGCGAGTCGCGTGTTCGCCTTATCAATTATATGGTGACTACGGCTCAAGGACTGAAGCCTACTGCGTCTTTCAAGATTGAAATCGACGGAACGGAATACGAAGCCCACGCCAGCGGCGATGGTCAGTACGACGCATTTATGGTGGGATTGCGCGAAATCTACGAGAAACGCCTCGGCCGGCCTCTGCCCCAACTTACGGGTTACGCCGTTGGCATTCCCCCTGGTGGTCGCACAGACGCCTTCGTGCAAACCACTATTTCGTGGATGCATTCCGACGGCCGTATGGTTCGCACTCACGGCTTCGACGCTGACCAAACAGACGCAGCCATCAAGGCTACCATCAAGATGCTCAATATGTTAGAGGAATAATTCGTTCGGTTAACGATTGCCTAACACATTCAAAGAGAAATAATCACCAACGTTTTGCGCATCATAAGCGAGTATTTATAATTTTTAATTATTAATTTTTAATTTACTGATCAAGTGAAGCCCTACCTCGACCTCCTCAATCGCATCCTCACCGAAGGAGCAACAAAAACCGACCGCACCGGCACGGGAACAATGAGCGTGTTTGGCAACCAGATGCGCTTTGACCTCGCCGACGGATTTCCTCTTCTCACCACCAAGAAGCTCCACCTTAAGAGCATCATCCACGAGCTTTTGTGGTTTCTTGCGGGAGACACTAACGTGCGTTACCTTCAGGAAAACGGTGTGCGAATCTGGAACGAGTGGGCCGATCCCGAAACAGGAGAATTAGGCCCTGTTTATGGTCATCAGTGGCGTTCCTGGCCCGACTATAAGGGCGGAACGATCGACCAGATCAGCCAGGTAGTTGACCTCATCAAGCATCATCCCGACAGCCGTCGAATGCTCGTCAGCGCATGGAATCCCGCCGAAGTTGACCAAATGGCCCTTCCCCCTTGTCATTGCCTCTTCCAGTTCTATGTGGCTGACGGACGACTCTCCCTGCAACTCTACCAGCGCTCTGCCGACACTTTCCTTGGCGTACCCTTCAACATTGCCTCCTACGCTCTGTTGCTGCAGATGATGGCGCAAGTGACGGGACTTGAAGCGGGCGAATTCATTCACACCACAGGCGACACTCACCTCTATCTCAATCACTTGGAGCAAGCGCGCCTGCAGCTCACCCGCGAACCTCGTCCCCTTCCCCACATGATTATCAACCCCGACGTAAAGGATATTTTCAGTTTCCGCTACGAAGACTTCCTGCTCGAGGGTTACGATCCGCATCCCCACATCAAGGCCGAAGTCTCCGTATAAAGTTTGTTGAGCATTCGCCACAACAAAGTCTTTGGCTCTTATCCCAATAATAGAACACATCATTTCCAACCAACAGACGAATTATGATTTCCATCATCTGCGCTCTTGCCGAGAACAACGCCATCGGCTACAACAACGACCTCCTCTTCCATCTCCGTGCCGACCTGCGTCGCTTCAAGGCTCTCACGACTGGCCACACCGTCATTATGGGACGCCGTACCTATGAGTCGCTCCCCAAGGGCGCTCTACCGAATCGTCGCAATATTGTCATCTCCTCTAATATTAATAGAGAGTGGCCCAACGTCGAAGTCTTTGCGTCGCTCGAAGAAGCCCTTCGCGCCAGCGCAACGGACGAAGAAGTGTTCATCATTGGCGGTGCCAGCGTCTACCGCGCAGCATTTCCCATTGCCGACCGTCTCTGTCTGACTCACGTCCACGCCACACCGGAGCACGCTGACGTCTACTTTCCCGAGTTCGACGAGAACGGTTGGAAGTGCGTCTTCCGCGAAGATCACGAAGCCGACGAGCAAAACGACAAGCCCTTTACATTTGCCGATTACGTGCGAAAGTAAAATTATTTTGAAGAAAAAAGAGCAAAAAGTTTGGTAATTCGAAATAAAGTGTTACTTTTGCAACCGAATAACTCATTAACGCACATTCCCGCATGAAGTTCAACGCTTATTTCTTTAGCTTTTACTTTTACTTTGCTGACCAAGCAGAGCGGGACGTTGTGAGGCAATAAGCACAACAGAAATTGCAACATAAAGCACAAGGCCCCGCTCCTACACCAGGAACGGGGCCTCTACTTTTGGCATCGTCAATCCTAAACACTTACACCTTCATGCAAATAGCCATCCAAGGTATCGTGGGCAGCTTCCACGATATTGCAGCACATCAGTATTTCCCCAACGAAGACGTCGAACTCATCTGTTGCGACACTTTCGAAGAAATTTTCACCGCAATGCGCGACAACGACGGATGCCTTGGCCTTATGGCCATCGAGAACACCATCGCAGGTTCGCTCCTTCAAAATTACGAACTTCTGCGTTCGAGTGGAACAACCGTTGTAGGCGAGCACAAGCTACACATCGAGCATTCTATCATGTGCCTTCCCGACGACGATTGGGACACGCTCACCGAAGTCAACTCGCACCCCGTCGCCCTCATGCAATGTCGCAACTACCTCAAGAAGCATCCCTCGCTCAAGATAGTTGAAGCCGAAGATACTGCTGGTTCTGCCGAGATGATCAGCCGCAAGCAAATGCGTGGCCACGCCGCCATCTGCCACGCCGGGGCGGCTCCCCTGTACGGCATGAAGGTACTGGAAAACAGCATCGAAGACAACAAACACAACTTCACCCGATTCCTTGTTCTCGCCGACAGTTGGACGGCCGACAAATACCGCCGTCCGGCAGAAACGAACAAAGCCTCCATCGTCTTCTCTTTGCCCCACGAAGAAGGAAGTCTCTCGAAGATTCTCACCATCCTGAGTTTCTACAAGATCAATCTTACAAAGATTCAGTCGCTCCCCATCATCGGCCGCGAGTGGGAATACCTCTTCTACGTCGACGTGGCTTACGACGATTTCATCCGTTACCGCCAGAGCATCGACGCCGTGCGTCCCCTCTGTAAGGAACTTCGCATTCTTGGCGAATACAAAGAATCGTAAACATTTCACCCTCACAACACACATTAATGATACAACCCGCACAACGACTAAACAGCGTCCAGGAGTACTACTTCTCGCGCAAACTCAAAGAAGTGGCCGCTCTCAATGCCGAGGGTAAAGACATCATAAGCCTTGCCATCGGAAGCCCTGATCTGCCTCCTTCCGAAGCTACAATCGAGCGTCTTTGCGAAGTGGCTCACGATCCTCATGCACACGGCTACCAACCTACGATGGGCACACCCGAACTGCGCACCGCAATGGCGGGATTCTACAACCGCTGGTTCAACGTCGAACTCGACCCAAAGACTGAGGTATTGCCGCTTATCGGCTCAAAGGAAGGCATTCTCCACGTCACGCTCGCCTTCGTCAATCCTGGCGAAAAGGTGCTCGTGCCCAACCCTGGCTATCCTACCTACACCTCGCTCTCTCGTCTCCTTGGTGCCGAAGTAGTTAATTACGACCTCTTGCCCGAAAACGGCTATCAACCCGATTTTGAGCAACTTGAAGCCATGGATACCACCGATGTGCGCCTTCTCTGGGTCAACTATCCCAACATGCCCACCGGTGCCCCCGCTCAACGCAAAACCTACGAACGACTTGTGCGCTTTGCCCGCGAGCGCGGCATTGTCGTCGTCAACGATAACCCTTACAGCTTCATTCTCGGCCGCGAGCACCTGAGCATTCTCCAAGTGCCTGGAGCAAAAGATTGTTGCATCGAGTTCAACTCAATGTCGAAGAGCCACAACATGCCTGGTTGGCGTGTGGGAATGCTCGCCACGAACGCTCAGTTCTGCTCATGGATACTTAAGGTGAAAAGCAACATCGACTCTGGCACCTTCCGCGCCATTCAGCTCGCAGCAGCTACCGCATACGACAACACCGACGAGTGGCACCGCACCTTTAACGTTGAGCTCTATGCCCGCCGCCGCGCCCTCGCTGAAGAAATCATGAAGACGCTCAGCTGCACCTACGATTCCGCGCAGGTCGGAATGTTCCTTTGGGGACGCATCCCCGACTCCGTGCCCGACGTTTGCGAAGGCTTTGCCGCTCCCGCCGAAGTCATTACAGAGCGTGTTCTCCACGAAGCTCGGGTATTCATCACTCCTGGTTTCATTTTCGGCAGCAACGGCAATCGCTACATTCGCATCTCGCTCTGTGCCAACGAAACAAAACTCCAAGAAGCATTAACCCGCATACAACACATCTTCTAAATATTATGGAATTAGACCTTAGACCTCTCAACATTCCCGGCATTGACGCCGAAAAGCGTCCCATAGTCATTGCTGGCCCTTGCTCTGCCGAAACCGAAGAGCAAATCATGAATACCGCCCGCGAACTTGCAGCCAACGGCATAAAGATCATGCGTGCCGGCATTTGGAAGCCCCGCACGAAACCCGGTGGCTTCGAAGGTGTAGGCGAAGAAGGCCTTCGCTGGCTGAAGCAAGCCAAGGACGAATACGGGCTGCTCACTGCCACAGAAGTCGCCACTGCTGCCCATGTGAATGCGGCGCTTGAGCACAACGTCGACGTTCTTTGGGTAGGTGCTCGCACCTCTGCCAATCCCTTCGCCATGCAGGAACTTGCCGATGCCCTTAAAGGCGTAGACATTCCTGTGCTCGTGAAAAACCCCGTCAATCCCGACCTCGAGCTCTGGATTGGCGCTCTGCAACGCATCAACAACGCTGGCGTCAAGCGCATCGCAGCCATTCATCGCGGCTTCTCAAGCTACGAAAAACGCATCTATCGCAATCCTCCTATGTGGCACATTCCCATTGAGTTACGACGCCGCATTCCCGCTCTTCCCATCTTCGGCGATCCCAGCCACACGGGCGGAAGCCGCGAACTCATTGCGCCTCTCTGCCAGCAAGCCATGGATCTCGGCTTCGACGGTCTTATCATTGAGAGTCACTGCAATCCCGATAATGCATGGAGCGACGCCAAACAGCAGATTACACCCGACGTGCTCGACTTCATCCTTGACAAACTCACCATTCGCAACAGCGCCGTGACGACAGAAAGTCTTGAAGCCCTTCGTAAGCAGATTGACGATATTGACAATCAGCTCCTTGAACTCCTAGCAAAGCGAATGCGCGTGTGCCGCGAAATCGGTACGTACAAGAAGGAGCACAACCTCACCGTTGTGCAGACGGCACGCTACTCCGAAATTCTCCAAAAGCGTGGTGCGCAGGCGAGTCTTTGTGGCATGAGCGACAGCTTCATCCGTGACGTCTTTGAGCACATCCACGAAGAATCCGTGGCTCAGCAGATCGAGATTCTCAACAAATGATGAGATGATTCTTTCAATCTGTCATTCTTCTGTTTTATCATTCTCTCAATATGAAAATCCTCATCCTTGGCGCTGGCAAAATGGGATCGTTCTTCACCGACGTGCTCAGTTTCGAACACGAATGTGCCGTTTACGAGATTGATCCCAAGCGCATGCGCTTTCTCTATAATACCCAGCGCTTTACTACTCTTGAAGAAATCGATGAGTTCCGTCCCGAACTCGTCATCAATGCCGTAACGCTGAAGCATACGATTGACGTCTTTCGCCAAGTCATTCCACATCTCCCCGAGTCGTGCATCATCAGCGACATCAGCAGCGTGAAGACCGACTTGAAGGCCTTCTACGAGTCGACAGGCATGCGCTACGTGTCAACTCACCCCATGTTTGGCCCCACCTTTGCCAACCTCGGAGCCTTGAGCAACGAGAACGCCATCGTCATCACCGAAGGCGACTACATGGGGCGCATCTTCTTCCTCGAACTCTACCGCCGGCTTGGTCTCAACGTCCACGAATACACCTTCGACGAGCACGACGAAGCCATGGCCTACAGCCTCTCTGTGCCCTTCGTCTCCACCTTCGTGTTCTCGGCCGTCATGAAGCATCAGGATGCACCAGGAACCACCTTCAAACGTCACCTTAAGATTGCCCGCGGCGTACTCTCGGAAGACGACACGCTGCTGCGCGAAATCCTCTTCAATCCTCGCACCAAGAGCCATGTGGAGCAAATACGCTCTGAACTGAAAGACCTTATCGCCATCATCGACCGTCGAGACGAAGCTGCTCTAAACGACTACCTCACACGTATTCGCAGCAACATACAATAAGCACGTCCATACCCCCTATTTTAAGAAGGTACACGACGAAAAAGTCGCAAAAATCCAAAAAAATCAGCAATTCATAGCGTGTATTTCAAATAAAAGGCGTAACTTTGTGGCCAAATTACTAAATCTAACCTAAAAATCAACAAAAAACATGCGAGTAATTATCCAGCCTGATTACGCTGCCCTTTCCAACTGGGCCGCTGAGTATGTGGCAAGCCGCATCAACGCTGCCAAACCCACTCCCGAAAAGCCTTTCGTTCTTGGTTGCCCCACCGGTTCCAGCCCCCTCGGCCTCTACAAGCACCTCATCGAACTCTACAATGAAGGTAATGTAAGCTTCGAAAATGTTGTCACTTTCAATATGGACGAGTATGTAGGTCTTCCCGAAGAGCACCCCGAGAGCTATCACAGCTTCATGTGGACAAACTTCTTCAGCCACATCAACATCAAGAAGGAGAACGTGCACATCCTCAACGGTAACGCCGAAGATCTCGTAGCAGAATGCGCCGCTTACGAAGCTGCCATCGTTGCTGCAGGCGGTATCGATCTCTTCATGGGTGGCATCGGCCCCGACGGCCACATTGCCTTTAACGAGCCCTTCAGCAGCCTCACTAGCCGCACCCGCCAGAAGAGCCTTACCACTGATACTATCATCGCCAACAGCCGTTTCTTCGACAACGACGTCAACAAGGTGCCCAAGACTGCTCTTACCGTAGGCGTTGGTACCGTGATGGACGCTCGCGAAGTGCTCATCGTCTGCAACGGTCACAACAAGAGCCGTGCGCTCCAGGCCGCCATCGAAGGCCCTGTGACTCAGGCTTGGACCATCTCAGCCCTCCAGCAGCACAAGGCTGCCATCATCGTATGCGACGAAGCTGCTTGCGAAGAGATCAAGGTCAGCACCTACAAGTACTTCAAGGACATCGAGAAGGATAACCTCTAATCCTCTCTTTTTCAGCGCCCTTAATCGCTGAGATTTGAAAAATAACCTCCCTCGTGCCGATGTTAAGTCGATGCGGGGGAGTTTGTGTTTGTCCCGTACGAATCATATCATTTTGTGCGACATTCGTAATGAATTGAAAATATCTCCGCGATATTTTGAAATATCCCGGACCTGTTTCGAAATATCTTGGAGAGCGTTCGGAGCGTCGGCAGGGGCGCGGCCTTGGCCTTCAGCAGCGCGGCGGCTTTCGTTCTGAATCACGGTGCAAAGGTACGAACATTTTGTTAGATGGGCAAGGGTTGTCGCCAGGGTTGAGAGAGTATTGTTGCTAAGGTTTGTTTTTAGACTCATCGTTGTTGCCGTGTTTCTGTATTTTCTAATTGAGATTTGAGATTGAGATAGAGTCATATCGCGATTTCATCTCAAATCTCAAATCTCAATTAGGTTTTTATATGGAGTTATATGTAGATACCCTTCGTACCTAAAGTTTAATAATATATATATTATTAAAAATATATTTACCACTTCATTTCTTCTTTTGTACCCCACTTCATATTGGCTTTGCAGGTCTCGTTTCCGAAAAACGAATTGAGATTTGAGATTTGAGATAAAAGATCGCTGCCGCAAAATTTACACAAAGGTGTCGACACTTTTGTGTAAAAAACAAATGCAAATCGATTTGACAATCTTGACAAGGTGAGAAGGTCGTGGGTGTTGGCGCAGACAATCCTTGCTCTCCCACCAAAAGCCTTTAAGAGCATCATCTTCAGTCAAGTAGTTAAAGACTGTACTTTTTTGGACTTTTTTTTGGCTATTCAAAATTAATTTCGTAAATTTGCATCGGTTTATGTGACTTATGGCCGAAGTTGCAAAACAAACACCCGCAAAGCCGCTCATTATGAGCAATATAATATAAACAAATTCACAAACTACTACAAATGGGAATTTTCTCTAAAATATTTAAAAGCACCCCCTCAGAGCAAGAACAAGGCTGGAGAATTGGTGGAACAGAAGACTTCATGACGCTCATCCGCGTGTACTTCCAGGCCGTCATGGCAGCCAACTTTGGTCTCCGCGACCTCCGCATGCTCCCCGACCTCCGCGTCTTCAAACAGACACTCAAGGTGCCTACCGTCAACAACCGCATCGGCATCGGCGAAAAGAAGCGTTGCCGCAAGATGCTCGGCGAGATCTACGGCATCAGCGACTCATTCTTCGACGAAATCGACGCCTCCATCAAGAAGCGCTGCCGCAACATCCAGGATATGCAGTCATACCTCTATCAGTTCCAAGGCTTCTCGCAGGAACTCATGATGCTCATGGGCAACCTCATGAAGTGGAAGTTCCGTCTGCCCGGATTCCTCAAAGGCGCCCTCCGCAACCTCACCGAGAAGGCCGTCAACGATGTAATGACCAAAGACAACTGGAAGGATGCCGACGTGCGTCAAGCAGTGGTAAATGTTCGCAAGTACAGCACTACCCTCGCCTATTCACCCGAATGGATGACTGAATTCGTCTACAACATCCTCATTCTCGCGAAGAAAGAACCTAAGGCTGACGCTACCGCCAACGAGTAAGAAACCTCAACCTTACAACTT
>JAUNIC010000002.1:0-33072 GCA_030523615.1 Bacteroidales bacterium | reverse complement strand
CCATGACACACGACGAAAAGCAGACACTTCACCTCTTTGAGATGCGCGTTCGACAGCTGCTTCTCAACCATAAGGATCTCCTCCAGGAGAACGCCAAATTGCGTGCCATGGTTGAAGAGCGAGACAAGGCCATCGAACAGCAGAAGGAGGAGAACAGCCAGCTGCAACAGCGATACAACGACCTGAAGACGGCAAAGATGATCGACGTCAGTTCAGCCGAGGCCGAAGGGGCACAGAAACGCCTCGCAAAACTCATCAGGGAAGTAGACAAGTGCATCGCCCTCATAAACGTATAACACACCACCCATGGCAGAATACTCAGACAAGCTCGGCATACACCTGCTCATCGGCAACGAAACTCACCAAATCACCGTGCCGCGCGACAAGGAACGATACTTCCGTGAAGCCGCTGACCTCATCAACGAGCGCTACAACAAGTATCGTCAACACTACCAGAACCAAACGCCGGCAAAGTACAACGCCGTGGTGATGCTCGACATTGCAGTGCGCTACCTCCAAGCGCTCGAGAGCAAAGACACGCAACCCATTATGGACAGCATCGCCGAACTACAAAGCGAAATCGAAGAAGTCCTCGAACCCAAGAATCCCCAATAACACCTTAAAGATAAACAATGTCCCCCATGACCCTAACCATCATCATTGCCGCAGTAGCTCTCTTTGTAGGCCTCGGCATCGGCTTCGGTCTCTTCAGATACGTCCTGACTTCCATGCTCGACAGCAAGATGGAAGAAGCACATAAGGAAGCTGAAGTACTCAAGGAAAAGAAACTCCTCGAAGTCAAAGAAAAATTCCTCAACAAAAAGGCCGAGCTTGAAAAGGAAGTGCAGCAGCGAAACTCAAAGATCGCACAGCAGGAAAACAAACTCAAGCAGCGCGAAATCGGCATCAGCCAGCGTCAGGAAGAGCTCGGACGCCGCAAGCAGGAACTCGACTCTATGCAGTCGAAAATTGCCAACAAGGAAAACGCGCTAGCCAAGAAGGAAGAAGAACTTGCAGCCGCACAGCAGCGCGAAATCCAAAAACTCGAAGAACTTTCAGGTCTTACCGCCGAAGAAGCAAGAGATCGTCTCGTAGAAAACATGAAGGCCGAGGCACAAACCAAGGCACAGTCATACATCAACGAGATCATCGACGACGCCAAGATGACTGCCAACAAGGAAGCCAAGCGCATCGTCATTCAATCCATCCAGCGAGTGGCTACCGAAACTGCCATCGAGAACTCTGTCACCGTCTTCCACATTGACAACGACGAAGTCAAGGGCCGCATCATCGGCCGCGAAGGACGCAACATTCGAGCACTTGAAGCCGCCACGGGCGTAGAAATCGTAGTAGACGACACTCCCGAAGCAATCGTCATTAGCGCTTTCGATCCCGTACGCCGCGAAATCTGCCGACTCGCACTCCACAACCTCATCAGCGACGGACGTATCCATCCCGCTCGTATTGAGGAAGTTGTGGCCAAGGTGAAAAAGCAGGTTGAAGAGGAAATCCTCGAAACCGGTAAGCGCACAGCCATCGACCTTGGCATCCATGGCCTCCATCCCGAACTCATCCGTATCGTCGGAAAGATGAAGTACCGTTCTTCTTACGGCCAAAACCTCCTTCAGCACGCTCGCGAAACCGCAAACCTCTGCTCCGTGATGGCTGCAGAACTCGGTCTTAACCCCAAAAAGGCCAAGCGCGCAGGCTTGCTCCACGATATTGGCAAGGTGCCCGACGAAGAAAGCGAGCTCTGCCACGCTCTCTACGGAGCAAAGATTGCCGAGAAATACAAGGAGAAAGCTGATATCTGCAACGCGATCGGCGCTCACCACGACGAGATGGAGATGACCACTCTCCTCGCGCCCATTGTTCAGGTATGTGACGCTATTTCGGGTGCGCGCCCGGGTGCACGACGCGAAATTGTAGAGGCGTACATCAAGCGTCTGAACGATCTCGAAAACATCGCAATGTCTTACCCCGGAGTCGTCAAGACTTACGCCATCCAGGCAGGACGCGAACTCCGTGTCATCGTCGGTGCCGACAAGATCAGCGACAACCAAATTGAGCAGCTCTCGCAGGATATTGCCACACGTATTCAGAACGAAATGACGTATCCCGGACAAGTGAAGATCACTGTCATCCGCGAAACTCGCTCCATCAGCTACGCCAAGTAATCGCGCGCAGCAACACATTTCCCCCACTCCACCCTCGCACATTCAATGTGAAAATATGCCGTCATGAAGCATTTAAAGCACATCATACTCTGCCTGCTCCTTGCCCTTGTGGCATTCCCCGCTGCTGCACAGTCGTCAATGACTGATGCACAGATCATCGAGTACATACAGAATGAAACTGCCAAGGGCACAAACCGCTCCCAGATCGTCACTTCGCTCATGGAGAAAGGCGTCAGCATGGAGCGTCTGCAGAAGATTCGACGCACCTATCAGAAACAAGCCAATAGCGAAGTCGTTGGTGCAAAGGATATTACACCTACAGCCCGTACACGAAAGCCTAATAGTCAGGAACGAGAAGAGCCGCAGAATCCGAACTTTACGAACCAACGTACCGTAAAGCCCGATCCGAAGCAGATGACGGCTCATCAGCGCGAAAACTACCGCATGGAGCAGACGGATCTTCTCGACGTCGAAGCCGATTTCCTCTTCCCTGACTCATTGCAGTATTTCGACTACACCGAAAAGCCGGAAGTAGGTCGAAAAGTGTTCGGACGTGACATTTTCAACAACCAAGAACTCAGCTTTGAACCTGAGATGAACATTGCCACACCGGCTGACTACATTCTCGGTCCTGGTGATGCTGTCTTTGTGGATGTTTACGGTGCAACAACGAAGCAACTGACGGCTACGGTTTCGCCCGAAGGTGAAATTAACCTCGAAGATTACGGCCCTGTACACGTTTCTGGTCTTACCGTAGCACAAGCCAACGCGCGACTCAGAACAACCATCGGCACACGCTTCGGAGGTTCGACTGTAAAACTCTCTGTAGGACAAACCCGCACCATTACCGTCAACGTAATGGGTGAAGTCAATATGCCTGGTACCTATACTCTTTCGGCTTTCGCCACGGTGTTCCACGCTCTCTATATGGCTGGCGGTACCAATGAGATCGGTACTATGCGTAACATTCAAGTGTACCGAAATGGCAAGTGCATTTCTACGGTCGATATTTACGACTACATCCTTAATGGCAACCTCAAGGGCAACGTCCGTCTCGCCTCTAACGACGTCATCGTTGTAGGACCTTATGAGTGTCTCGTCAACATCACTGGTAAGGTGAAGCGCCCAATGTGGTACGAAATGAAGGAAACCGAATCCGTCGGCACTCTGCTCAAGTACTCCGGTGGATTTGCTGGCGATGCTTATGAGGACAACGTCACGCTGGTGCGAAAGAAAGGCGGTACCATCCGCGTCTTCTCACTTGGCGAATTTGACCGTGACGCCTTCCAGCTGTGCGATGCTGACTCAGTGAGCGTTGACTCTACCCTCAACCGCTACACCAATACGGTGGAAATCAAGGGTGCTGTGCTTCGTCCTGGATTCTATCAGCTCGATTCAAATATCTCAACTGTCGGACAACTCATCCAGCGTGCTGGAGGACTCACCGAAGAAGCGCTTCAGACGAGAGGTATTATGCATCGTCGAAAGGAAGATCGCTCACTCCGTGTGCAGAGCTTCAACACCGCTGCTATTCTCGATCACTCTTCCCCTGACATTGCGCTCGCCAACGAAGACGTTATCTACATTCCCTCACTTCTTGAGCAAAACGAAGAGCGCGTCCTCACCATCGATGGCGAAGTCGTTTATCCGGGCATCTACACATATGCCGAAGGAATGTCAATTGAAGATCTTATTCTTCAGGCAGGCGGTATGAAAGACCACGCTTCAATGGCGAAAGTCGATGTTATGCGCCGTAATCGAGACAACGAGACGCTCGAATCGCCCGAGACGGTGGCTGAATTCTACACCTTCTCGCTCCGTGAAGGTTTCATCGTTGACGGCAACGAAGGATTCACACTCCTACCCTTCGATGAGGTGTACGTGCGACAGTCACCTGGCAACATTGAGCAGCAGCACGTTGAAGTACACGGTGAGGCTGTATTCGTCGGCACCTATGGTCTTACCAAAAAGAACTCTCGCCTCTCCGATATCATCCATCTCTGCGGTGGCGTAACCCCTCAGGCATATCTCAAGGGCGCTCGTTTGCAGCGCGTGATGACGGAAGAAGATAAGATTATGCAGCGTGACCTCATGAAGGTTGCTGCCGTCGGTGATTCCATCGACGTCAAGAAACTCGAAATTGCCGAAACTCGTTACATTGGTATTAATCTCGAGAAAGCCATCGAAAATCCCGGTGACGACCGCTACGACATTATCCTTGAAGACGGCGACATTCTGACGATTCCGCAATACAATAACACCGTGACAATCAATGGTGAAGTGCGCTACCCGAACACCGTGGCTTACCAACCCGGAAAGGGCGTAAGCTACTATATCAATCAGGCGGGTGGCTTCAACCTGAAGGCAAAGAAACGTAACGTCTTCGCTATTAATATGAACGGTACTGTCACGCGAGTTCGCAGTGCAAAGGACATCCAACCAGGCTGTAACCTTGTGGTTCCTGCTAAGCGTGAACGAAGTCGACTGACGACGGCCCAAACACTCTCCATCTTCATGTCAATGGCTTCAATGGCAGCAGTTATCGTCTCCGCTATTAAATAACGATTTCATTTATTATTCATAACAACAAGGCCTATGAAAATGCGCGATCACTTGTAACCTACTTGTGACTCGCGCATTTTTGCCCTAACGTACACAAAAACACTTAACCAATGAAATACAACAAATGCGGAAAAAGCAGCATTCAGCTACCTGCCATTTCCCTCGGTTTCTGGCACAACTTCGGTAGCGTAGACGTTTTCGAAACAGGACGTCAGATGGTTCTCAAAGCTTTCGATGCAGGTGTTTGCCACTTTGATCTCGCCAACAACTATGGCCCTATTCCTGGTTCTGCCGAAACGAACTTCGGACGCATTCTTCGCGAGGATCTCGCTGCTCACCGCGACGAAATGTTCATCTCTTCGAAGGCGGGTCATGATATGTGGCCGGGAGTTTACGGTGACGGCAGTTCTCGTAAGAACCTCATCGCTTCGTGCGACCAAAGCCTCCGCCGCATGGGTCTTGACTATGTTGATGTTTTCTACAGCCATCGTTATGACGGCGTAACGCCTATCGAAGAGACGATGCAGGCGCTCGTTGACATTGTGCGTTCAGGCAAGGCTCTCTACGCTGGTATTTCTAAGTATCCCCCTCATCTCCAGCAGCAGTGTTACGATTATCTTGCTGCGCATGATGTGCCCTGCCTCCTCAGCCAGTATCCCGCATCCATGTTCAAGCGCGCTACTGCTGAGAACATTAAGCTCGCTGCAGAAAACGGAAGTGGTGTTGTTTGCTTCTCCCCTCTCGCTCAGGGACTTCTGACGAACAAGTACCTCAAGGGCATTCCTGCCGATAGTCGTGCTGCTAAATCTACAGGCTTCCTCCGTATGGATCAGGTGACTCCCGAGCGTGTTGATGCTGCGCGTCTTCTCGATGAGATTGCAAAGCAGCGCGGACAGTCACTCGCACAGATGGCTCTCGCATGGCTCCTTCACGATGAGAACGTGACGAGTGTCATCATCGGCACTTCCTCTATGAAGCAGCTGGAAGACAACCTTCAGACACTCGAAAACCTCTCCTTCTCAGACGAAGAAATCCTGAACATTCTCAAAATTATCGACAATCCCGCACTCGAAATGTAATACCTAAACAGGCTGCATTTCACCTGCAAAATACAACGCAATGCGCAGAATCTACGGCATAGGCGAAACCGTCTATGATATTATTTTTCGCAATGAACATCCTCAACGTGCAGTTCCTGGAGGTTCAACTTTCAACTCGCTGATTTCCCTTGGACGTTGCGGCCTTCATCCTACGATGGTAACCGAAACGGGTGACGACCACGTCGGGAGAATCATCAAGAATTTTATGGCGGACAACGGTGTTTCGACCGATTTCGTTACGATAAATCCCGGCACCAAAACGCACATCTCTCTCGCCTTTCTCGACGAAAACAACGACGCTCGCTACCAATTCTATAAAGATCATGCTTCTGCCTCCGTTGAAGTTCGCTTCCCCGAATTTCACGCCGACGATATTGTACTCTTCGGCAGCTTTTTCGCCGTGAATCCCGTTATCCGCAATTATACGCATGAATTCCTTCAGCGTGCTCACGATGCTGGATGTATCCTTTACTACGATGTGAATTTCCGAGCTGCTCACAAGGCCGATCTTCCGCAAGTGTTGAACAATATCGAGGAAAATATGAGTCTTGCTACCGTAGTGCGCGGAAGCACCGAAGATTTTCAATGCATTTACAGTACAGAGAACCCCGAAGAAGTCTACACCAAACACATTGTGTATCTATGTAGTAACTTCATCTGTACCGATGGCCCTGATGTCATACAGGTTTACAATGGCGACGTGCATACCACGATTCGCAATGAACGTGTAGAAATTAACACTATCAGTACCATAGGTGCGGGTGACAATTTCAATGCAGGATTCATATACGCCATATGCCGCAATAATCTGCATCTCAGCGATTTCACGACGAACATTAATTCGCGTGACGTGAAATCTTCTGCAGTTCAGTTCATCCAACTGATTCCCACCGGCGAACGCTTTGCACAGAATGTGTGTCAATCGTGGGACAATTATGTTTCGGCGGATTTCGTTGCTTCTCTTGCAGCAGAAGAACTTGAGCGTCGTAAGGCTTTTCTCTTCGATCTTGACGGAGTCATCATCGATACCGAGGGGCAATATCAGGAGTTCTGGGCGGCAATAGGACGAGAATTTCTTCCTGAGATCACCGACTTTGCCACGCGCATTAAAGGCTCTACCCTTGTTGCAATCCATGAGACGTACTTCCCTGATCTTGAGATTCGTGCAGAAGTTGACCGACGACTTTTCGAGTACGAAGAACAGATGCAATACCGCTTATTCGAGAGAGTCGAGGAATTCGTGTGCAAAGCTCGTCAGCAAGGCCACCTATGTGCTATTGTTACAAGCAGCAACTGCGATAAGATGGATTCCCTGGCCAAACAGCAGCCGTCTCTAACGAGTTTGTTTGATAAAGTCTTTACAGCCGAAGATGCTGGACGCGGAAAGCCCTTTCCTGACTGCTACATCAAAGCTGCACGGTATTTTGGCTATGCCCCCGAAGAGTGTGCAGTTTTTGAAGACAGCATCAACGGTTTGAAAGCCGCTCGCAGTAGCGGAGCGTTTGTTGTAGGCCTTACTACAACACACGAGAAGACGCTTGTAGCACAATACGCCGATGCTGTTGTTTCACAGCTCGTCGACTTAATACTTTAACTTCCAAACTGAAAATCCATGAAACTAATATCTTGGAACGTCAATGGCCTCCGAGCTTGTCGCGAGAAAGGCTTTGAAGACTCTTTCCGTGAACTCGATGCCGACTGTTTCTGTCTTCAGGAAACAAAACTCCAAGCCGGACAAATTGACATTCAATTTGACGGATATGAATCCTTCTGGAATTACGCTGTGAAGAAAGGTTACTCTGGAACAGCTATTTTTACTCGCGTAAAGCCAATGAGTGTTGCGTATGGTCTTGGAGTAGAAGAACACGACAAGGAAGGACGCATCATTACCCTCGAATTCAGCGACTTCTACCTCATAACCTGCTATACTCCCAATTCTCAGGACGGCCTTAAGCGCCTCGACTATCGTATGACGTGGGAAGACGCATTTTTCGCTTACCTGAAACATCTTGAGGAGTCAAAACCCGTCATCGTCTGTGGTGACCTCAACGTGGCGCATCAAGAGATTGACCTGAAGAACCCTAAGACAAATCGTAAGAATGCAGGTTTCACCGATGAAGAACGTGCCAAGATGACGCATCTTCTCGAAAATGGCTTTATGGATACTTTCCGCCACTTCTACCCTACTCTCGAAGGTGCTTACTCATGGTGGAGTTACCGTTTTCAGGCACGACAGAAGAACGCCGGATGGCGCATCGACTATTTCCTTACTTCCAGCTCACTCGACAAACGTCTGCAGAGCGCTGCCATCCACAATGAAATCTTTGGATCAGATCATTGCCCCGTTGAACTTGTCATTGACTAAGGCGCCTCGAGCTACATCAACCATCTCCAATTTTATAAGCAATAACTAACATTTTATAATTAGCGAATTCTGTTATGCGACAATTCATGAAATACGTGATTGCCACGATTTGTGGCGTCGCACTCTTCTTTGTTGGCATCTACCTGCTGTTCTTTATCTTCGTTTCCATCGTTGCATTGGCAGGAAGCGGCAGCTCAAGCATCGACAAGCATAGCATCCTGCGGATTGAACTCACTGGAAACATCACAGAGCAAGCTCCCGCAGAGAATCCTTTTGCAGAAATTATTGGCAACGATGTACTTGCAAATCAGGGGCTTGATGTTCTTGTTAAGGCGGTGCGTGATGCTAAAGACAACGATAATATTGACGCAATCTATCTCGAAGGCGGCATGGTGAGCACGGATTGGGCAACGCTCCAATACCTCCGTGGAGAGCTTGAAGCTTTCAAAAAGTCAGGTAAAAAGATTGTTGCCTACGCTGATCAATACACTCAACCAAGCTATTACATCGCTTCAGTGGCTGACACCGTAGCCATCAATCCCCTAGGTATGTTGGATTGGCACGGTATTGCTTCGCAACCCATATTCTACACTGGCCTTCTCGAAAAGATCGGCGTAAAAATGCAGGTGTTCAAAGTAGGCACTTACAAAAGCGCTGTGGAGCCTTACATCCTGAACTCAATGAGCGATGCTAACCGCTTGCAGGTAGAGAGTTACATCAGCGACATTTGGAACGAAGTGACGCACGCCGTCAGCAAAAGCCGAAAGATCAGTGTTGACTCCCTCAACGCTTATGCAGATAACTATGTGGCTCTTGCCGAACCTAAAAGCTACAAAGCAAAGCATCTGGTCGACAAGATTTCCTACGTTGACGAAGTACGCGAAATGCTTCGTGCAATAGCTGGCGAGAACGACGTGCATTTCGTCACTCCGACGGAAGTCGTTGCCGCGGCAAGTACCAAAGAGAAGAATGATGGCGACGCCATTGCTGTCTACTATGCACAGGGCGATATTGTTGACGAGGCGGCCTCAACCTCTTTTAGCGAAGAGTCACAGATTGTTGGAAACACTGTTGTTGAAGATCTCGACAGACTTGCCAACGATGACGATGTGAAAGCTGTCGTGCTCCGTATTAACTCTGGCGGCGGTAGTGCTTACGCCAGCGAACAGATGTGGCGCGCCATTCAGTTGCTGAAGAAAAAGAAGCCTGTTGTCGTAAGCATGAGCGGCATGGCTGCAAGCGGCGGCTACTACATGAGCTGCGGCGCAGATTATATAGTTGCCGAACCTTCTACCCTCACTGGTAGCATTGGCATCTTTGGCATGATTCCTGATGTAAGTGGCCTTCTCAAAGAAAAGCTTGGCCTCTCTTTCGACGTGGTGAAAACCAACGAAAGTAGTGACTTTGGTGCAAGCGGACGCCCCTTCAACGCTTCGGAATCCGACGCAATGCAGCAGTACGTCAACCGTGGCTATCGTACATTCATCACCCGAGTTGCAGATGGGCGCACAGCTGCCGGTCACAAGATGACAATTGCAGATGTTGACAGCATTGGCCAGGGGCGTGTATGGACGGGTAACCAAGCTCTCAAACTTGGCCTTGTCGATCAGCTGGGTACGCTTGATGACGCCATAGCCAAAGCTGCAAAACTCGCTAAGGTCGAGAAGTATTACGCAGATTCTTACCCCGCTCCTGCATCATGGATGGATAAGTTCATGGATGCTGCCAAACAAAAGGATTATCTTGAAGAGCGCGTTAAAACCACGCTCGGCGAATATTACGCGCCTCTCAGCTTCGTCCTTAATGCCGACAACAACTCCATGCTTCAAACACGCATCTTCTATTTGCCTAATCTCAAGTAAAACACCCCAATGAATGCAATTCTCGCTCCCATCTCTTGGATCTATTCCCTCGTGATGGACGTCCGCAACTGGATGTTCACACACGGGTGGCTCCATGAGCGAGAGTTTCGTGTCACCATCATCTGCGTCGGCAACCTTGCCATGGGAGGTACGGGCAAAACACCCCATTGCGTGTGGCTCGTCGAAAGCATGCTGCAACAAGGCAAACGCGCGGCCATCCTTTCGCGTGGTTATGGTCGCAAAACTAGTGGGTTCCTCGAAGCTACGGCTTCTTCAACAGCCGAAATGATCGGAGACGAACCATTACAGATGTTCCTTCATTTCGGATGTAGCGTCATCGTTGCCGTATGTGAGGATCGATGCAAAGGTATTGAAACCCTGCTTGAAAAACATCCCGACATTGACGTAATTGTGCTTGACGACGCCTTTCAACATCGTTACGTACGTCCCTCACGTAGAATTCTTCTTACCGACTACAACCGACTCTACTCTAAGGACCACGTCATCCCATGGGGACGACTTCGTGAAAGCAGAAAGGGAGCTGAGCGTGCCGACGTCATCATTGTCAGCAAATGCCCTTCCAATCTCTCCGAAGAGGAGATGCAAGCCATTCGCGAACAACTCAAACCGAATGAGTTACAGAAGCTCTTCTTCACACGCATGAAGTACGCCTCTATGCCCGAACTCGAAACCACCTCTTCGCCCAGAGTCGCCCTTCTTGCAGGTATCGCTCATCCTGAACCATTCAAGGCACACTTCGAAGCGAAGAATTGCCAAATTGTTCATACGTTATTTTTCTCCGATCATCACAACTTCTCGAAGAAAGACGTCGCCCGCATTGAGGACGTTGCTTCAGACGTTGACTATATTGTTACTACTGCTAAAGACTATGCACGCCTCCTTGGCTTACCGTTCCAAAAGGAAGTGCTTAATAAAATTAAAGTTCAACACATCAGCGTTTCTGTCTTAAATGAAGAAGAGACGTTGCTGCAATCTCTCTAACAACTCATTTCACAAGCTTCAACAAACGGCTTGTGGAACTTGAATCTATTTTGCCCTATGTTGACACTCATTAAAGAAACTGCATCCTGGATACAGGAGCACACGGCCCTTCGCCCTGCGACGGCCATAATTCTCGGCACAGGCCTCGGTCGTCTTGCCGAAGAAATCGAAGTTATCGAAAGCTTTGCCTATCAGGACATTCCTCATTTCCCCATCTCTACTGTCGAAGGTCACAGCGGCCGTCTTATCTTTGGTCGCCTCGGAGGCAAAGATGTACTTGCAATGCAAGGACGTTTCCACTACTACGAGGGATACGATATGAAGCAGGTAACTTTCCCCATCCGCGTCATGCACGAACTCGGCATCCGCACTCTCTTCGTCAGCAACGCTGCCGGAGGCATGAATCCAGACTTCTCCATTGGCGACGTCATGCTCATCAAGGACCATATCAATCTCTTCCCCGAACATCCCCTTCGTGGAAAGAATTTCCCTACAGGCCCTCGCTTCCCCGATATGAGCGAAGCCTACACCCATGAACTTCTTGATCTGGCGCGTACCATTGCACGTGAGAAGAGCATCAAGGTGCAAGAAGGCGTATACGTGGGTGTTAGCGGTCCTACCTTCGAAACTCCTGCAGAATATAAGATGTACCACATTCTTGGCGGCGACGCAGTCGGCATGAGCACCGTCCCTGAAGTCATTGTTGCCCACCATTGCGGAATGCGTACTTTCGGCATCAGCATCATCACTGACATTGGCGTCGAAGGAAAAATCGTGGAAGTCAGCCACGAAGAGGTACAGAAGGCTGCAGACGCCGTTCAGCCCATTATGGCCGACATTATGCGCGAGATGATTCTGCGTTCTTGCTAATACCGCGCTCATTTCTATTTGCTTTGTGCACTTTTCAATCCTTCGCGAATTTCTATCAAAGGGCTTGAAATGTGCACATTTTTGTGCTTTTGTGCAAAAAAAGTTGCGCACTTACGGCGTTTTTGTGTAAATTTGCAGCGGAAAATCGAAACCTTCAGCACAATACCATACCCATGTCCATCAGCAAAACCCGTCAGAAACTCATCGAAGTTGCCCGTGAACTCTTTGCCACGAAAGGCATTGAGGCCACGACTATGAACGATATTGCCACCCTCTCGGGAAAAGGACGACGCACCCTCTATACCTACTTTCGCAGCAAGGAGGATATTTATCTTGCTGTGGTAGAAAATGAACTTGAATACATCAGCGACGAGATGGACAAAGTCGTGCACATGGAAGTCTCGCCCGACAAAAAACTTATCCTCGTCATCTACAAGCACCTTAGCCTTATCTCCGACATTGTCAAGCGCAACGGAAATCTAAATGCAGAGTTCTTCAACGATATCAAGCAGGTTGAGCGAGCGCGACGTAGATTTGATATGGAAGAAATCAATACCTTCCGCTCTATCCTTCGAGAAGGTGTGGCCGATGGCGTTTTCGTCGTTGATAGTGTCGACTTCACTACCGACGTCATACATTTCGCAGTCAAAGGTATCGAAGTGCCTTACATCTTCGACCGCATCGGTTCAGGTATCAGTGTGGAAGACAGTATGCCTCTCGTTGAACGCATCATCTGCCGCGCTCTGGGTGTCTATGATTTAAAAGGGGATAAACCGTTATAATCCCCTATAATATACTTCAATTTTAAAATTCAAAATCTTAAAAACTCAAACAATATGGGACTTTTATCAGGAAAAGTAGCTCTCATCACCGGTGCTGCACGCGGCATCGGCAAGGCGCTCGCTCTTAAGTTTGCTGCCGAAGGCGCAGACATTGCATTCACCGACCTCGTTCTCAACGACGATATGGCAGCTGGCCTCGAAGCCACTCGTCAGGAAATTGAAGCAGTTGGCGTCACCTGCCGCGCTTATGCTGGCAATGCTGCTGACTTCGCTGAAACCGAAGCCGTTGTAAAGCAGATTCACGCTGACTTCGGCCACATTGACATTCTCGTCAACAACGCCGGTATCACTAAGGACGGTCTTATGCTTCGTATGACTGAGGCTCAGTGGGACGCTGTCATCAACGTCAACCTCAAGTCGGCCTTCAACTTCTGTCACGCTCTCCTTCCCATCATGATGCGTCAGCGCGGCGGCAGCATCATCAACATGAGCTCCGTTGTTGGTGTTCATGGTAACGCCGGTCAGGCAAACTACTCCGCTTCAAAGGCAGGTATGATTGCCCTCGCCAAGAGCGTTGCTCAGGAAATGGGTAGCCGCGGCATTCGTGCCAACGCCATTGCACCGGGTTTCATTGAAACCGCTATGACTCAGGCTCTTCCTGAAGAAGTTCGCAAGGATTGGATGAAGAAGATTCCTCTCCGTCGCGGTGGTCAGGTGGAAGACATTGCAAATGTCGCAACCTTCCTCGCTTCCGACCTCTCCAGCTACGTTACTGGTCAGGTTATCCAGGTTGACGGCGGTATGAATATGTAAAGCCCCCTCCCCACCTCCCCCTTTAGGGGAGAAGTTCGAAACAAGAAACAAAGCCTCCCCTCGACCTCTATATTTGGAAGCCGAGGGGAGATTACCAATATTACATGAATATCCACGACCACCAAGCACACCTTCAGCATGCACGAGCCCTCCCCCTAAGGGGTGGAGATGGAGGGGGGCTGCAAGTTATCTACGAAGACAACCATATTATCATCGTCAATAAGGCGGCGGGCGAAATCGTCCAAGGTGACAAAACCGGCGACCGCACCCTCATCGACGACGTAAAGGCTTATATCAAAGAGAAATACGCCAAGCCGGGCGAAGTCTTTCTGGGCACCGTGCATCGTCTTGACCGTCCTGTCAGCGGCGTTGTCGTCTATGCCCGTACTTCAAAGGCTCTGACTCGCCTGAACAAGATGTTTCGCGATGGCGAGGTACACAAGACTTACCATGCCCTTGTGCCCAGCGAACCGCGCATCACGGAGCAGACTCTCATACACTATCTCACGCGCAACGAGAAGCAGAACAAGGCGTACGCTCACAAGAGCGAGGTGACCGGTTCAAAGCGCGCTGTGCTCGACGTACGTCCGCTCAAAAGCGGCGACCGCGTGCAGCTCGTCGAGGTCAATCTCCACACGGGACGGCACCATCAGATTCGTTGCCAACTTTCGACCATCGGCCTCCCCATTCGTGGCGATCTGAAGTATGGAGCTCCTCGTTCCAATCCTGACGGAAGCATCTGCCTCCATGCTCGCCACATCGAGTTCGTACACCCCGTGTCGAAGGCACTAATCAGCGTGACGGCCCCCTACCCCGCACTACCCGTTTGGCGAATATTTGAGTAATAAAATCACACGAAGCGCCCCCTAAAGGGGCGTTTTTTGCGAAATATATGCTCATCTGTAAAGAAAATTCAAATTTTCTTACGTCAATTTAGAAAAAAAGCAGTAACTTTGCGCGGAATTTAAAACAGCAAAACTCTAAACGACTAACGACAATGCGAAAAGTCACACTCCAACTCAGCGACGGCACTCAGTTCCACGGCACAAGCTTCGGATACGAAGCACCCGTAGCCGGCGAAGTAGTGTTCAACACCGCCATGATGGGCTACCCCGAAAGCCTGACCGACCCCTCTTATGCCGGCCAGCTTATGGTGCTCACCTATCCCCTCGTAGGCAACTACGGCGTTCCTACTTTTTCTGTAGAGAAAAACGGCATCGCCACCTTCATGGAGAGCGATAAGATTTACGCTCGTGCCATCATCGTCAGCGACTATTCTGAAGAATTCTCTCATTGGAACGCCAAGGAGAGTCTCGCCGATTGGCTCAAGCGCGAACATATTCCCGGCATCACCGGCATCGATACCCGTCAACTCACCAAGGTTCTCCGCGAACATGGCGTGATGATGGGTAAAATCTTGTTTGACGACGAACCCAACAACATCCCCGAGGCGCAGTACGAAGGCGTGAACTTCGTGGCTGAGGTGAGCTGCAAGGAGATTGTCGAATACAAGGCAAGCGAATACACCGCTGCCGAGCACGACCACCTCGCCGTTAAGCGAGCCCCTAATGGCAAGCGCGTTGTCCTCGTCGATTGTGGCGTGAAGAACAACATCATCCGTTGCCTCCTCCGCCGCGGCGTTGATGTGGTTCGCGTGCCTTGGGATTACGACTTCAACGAGCTCGAGTTCGACGGCCTCTTCCTCGCCAACGGCCCTGGCGACCCCGACACTTGCTCCGCAGCGGTTGACAACATCCGCCGCTTCATGGAGGCCGAGCAGCAGAAAGCCCTCAGCGAAGGCATCAAGAACGTCCGCCCCATCATGGGTATCTGTATGGGTAACCAGCTCCTCTCCAAGGCTGCCGGCGCAACGATCTACAAGCTCAAGTATGGTCACCGCTCTCACAACCAGCCCGTTCGCATGGTCGGCACAAACAAGTGCTTCATCACCTCGCAAAACCATGGTTACGCCGTGAAGACCGACACCATCGGGAGCGATTGGGAACCTTACTTCGTCAACATGAACGACGGCTCGAACGAGGGTATTCGCCACAAGTACCTCCCCTGGTTCTCCGCTCAGTTCCATCCCGAAGCTTGTTCAGGACCTGTTGATACGGAGTTCCTGTTTGATGATTTTGTGGATTACCTAACCGGCGAAAAGACCGTAAAGCGTGAAGTTCCCGTTCATCACGTGATGGATCGCAGCGAGATTAAGAAAGTGCTTCTCCTCGGTTCCGGCGCCCTCAAAATCGGCGAAGCCGGCGAGTTTGACTACTCCGGCAGCCAGTGCCTCAAGGCGCTGAAGGAGGAAGGCATCGAGACCATCCTCATCAACCCGAACATTGCAACGGTACAGACCTCCGAAGGCAGCGCCGACCAGATATACTTCCTCCCCGTGACGCCCTACTTCGTGGAGCGCGTCATCGAAAAGGAACGCCCCCAGGGCATTATGCTCGCCTTCGGTGGACAGACGGCCCTCAACTGCGGCGTCGAACTCTTCCGCAGCGGCGTTCTCGAAAAGTACGGCGTTGAGGTGCTCGGTACTCCCGTGCAAGCCATCATCGACACCGAAGACCGCGAACTCTTCGTCAAGCGTCTCGACGAAATCGGCGTGAAGACCATCAAGTCGGAAGCCGTTGAAAACATCGAAGACGCCCGCCGCGCCGCCAAGGAACTCGGCTATCCCGTCATCATCCGCGCAGCATACGCTCTCGGTGGCCTCGGCTCGGGTTTCTGCGACAACGAAGAAGAGCTCAACCGCCTCGCCGAAAAGGCCTTCTCCTTCTCTCCCCAGGTGCTCGTCGAAAAGAGCCTCAAGGGTTGGAAGGAAGTAGAGTACGAGGTGGTGCGCGACCGCTTCGACAACTGCATTACCGTCTGCAACATGGAGAACTTCGACCCCCTCGGCATCCACACCGGCGAGTCGATCGTCATCGCTCCTTCGCAGACGCTCACCAACTCCGAATATCACAAGCTGCGCGAACTCGCCATCCGCATCGTCCGCCACGTCGGCATCGTAGGCGAGTGTAACGTGCAGTACGCCTTCGACCCCGTCAGCGAGGACTATCGCGTCATCGAGGTCAACGCTCGTCTCAGCCGCTCCTCCGCTCTCGCCTCCAAGGCAACGGGTTATCCCCTTGCCTTTGTTGCCGCCAAGCTCGGCCTTGGCTACGGCCTCTTCGACCTTAAGAATAGCGTGACGAAGACCACCTCTGCCTTCTTCGAACCCGCCCTCGACTATTGCGTCTGCAAGATTCCTCGTTGGGACCTCGGCAAGTTCCGCGGCGTTGACCGCGAACTCGGCTCCAGCATGAAATCCGTCGGCGAAGTGATGGCGATCGGCCGTACTTTCGAGGAAGTCATCCAGAAGGGACTCCGCATGATTGGCCAGGGCATGCACGGCTTCGTGGGCAATCACGAACTCAAGATTGACGATGTTGATGCTGCCCTCAAGGCTCCGACCGACAAGCGTATCTTCGTCATCGAAAAGGCATTTGCTCAGGGTTACACCATCGAGCAGATCCACGAACTCACGAAGATCGACAACTGGTTCCTCCAGAAGCTTTACAACATCCACCGCACGGAGAAGGCGCTTGAAGATGCCGGCAACATCAACGTGCTCGACAACTCTCTCCTCGCCCTCGCCAAGCGTCAGGGTTTCACCGACTTCCAGGTGGCTCGCGCCATCGGCCTCGAGAAGGAGATGGATATGGAGAAGGCCATCATCGCCATCCGTCAGCGCCGCAAGGCAGCAGGCATCGTGCCCTACGTAAAGCAGATCGATACTCTCGCCGCCGAATATCCCGCACAGACGAACTACCTCTACCTCACCTACAGCGCTGTGGCTCACGACATTCTCTTCGAGAACGACAAGCGCTCGGTTGTTGTGCTCGGCTCTGGTGCTTACCGCATCGGCTCTTCCGTAGAGTTCGACTGGTGTGGCGTTCAGGCGCTGAACACCATCCGCAAGGAGGGTTACCGCTCCGTCATGATCAACTACAACCCTGAGACGGTTTCGACCGACTACGATATGTGCGACCGCCTCTACTTCGACGAACTCACCTTCGAGCGCGTGCTCGACGTACTCGACCTCGAAGTTCCCTACGGCGTTGTGGTCAGCACGGGTGGACAGATTCCTAACAACCTCGCCATGCGTCTCGACGAGCAGCACGTGCCCATCCTCGGCACGCAGGCGCGTTATATTGATAATGCGGAGGACCGCGACAAGTTCTCGGCCATGCTCGACCGCATCGGCGTCGATCAGCCCGAATGGAGCGCTCTGACTTCGATGGAAGACGTCAACGCCTTCATCGACAAGGTGGGTTTCCCCGTCCTCGTTCGTCCTTCCTACGTGCTCTCCGGTGCAGCGATGAACGTTTGCCACAACCAGGAAGACCTCGAACGCTTCCTCACCATGGCTGCCAACGTCAGCAAGAAGCACCCCGTCGTAATCTCGAAGTTCCTCATGCACGCCAAGGAGGTCGAAATGGACGCAGTGGCAAAGGATGGCGAAATCATTGCCTACGCCATCAGCGAACACGTGGAATTTGCTGGCGTTCACTCCGGCGACGCCACGATTCAGTTCCCGCCGCAGAAGCTTTACGTTGAGACCGTTCGCCGCATCAAGAAGATCTCGAAGCAGATTGCCAAGGAACTCAACATCAGCGGTCCTTTCAACATTCAGTACCTCGCTCGTCAGAACGACATCAAGGTCATCGAGTGCAACCTCCGCGCTTCACGTTCCTTCCCCTTCGTGAGCAAGGTGCTCAAGACGAATCTCATCGAAATGGCCACGCGCATCATGCTCGGTCTTCCCGTCGAAAAGCCCGCAAAGAGCATCTTCGACCTCGACTACGTGGGCATCAAGGCGAGCCAATTCTCCTTCAACCGCCTCCAGAAGGCCGACCCCGTTCTCGGCGTCGATATGGCCTCCACCGGTGAGGTTGGTTGCCTCGGCGAGGACGTTCGCTCTGCCCTCCTCAAGTCCATGCTCAGCGTCGGCCACCGCATCCCCGAGAAGAACATCCTCATGTCGAATGGCCCTGCTCGCCAGAAGGCCGAACTCCTCGAAGCCGCCCAGATGCTCGCCGACAACGGCTACAACATCTTCGCCACCGCAGGTACCGCCAAGTACCTCGAAGAGAACGGCATCCCCGCCCAGCGCGTCCTCTGGCCCTCTGAGGCAGACGAGGTTGACGCAGCAATGGCCAACGGTACTGCTGACGAAACTACAACAGCTCTCGCTACCCTCCCCCGCGCCCTCGACATGCTCCACAACAAGGAGATCGATATGGTAGTCAACGTCCACAAGAATTTCTCAACGGGCGAGCTCACCAACGGCTACCGCATCCGTCGCGCCGCCGTCGACCTCAACATTCCCCTCATCACCAACGCGCGTCTCGCCTCGGCCTTCATCTACGCCTTCTGCACCACGAAGCTCGAAGACCTCGAGATCAAGAGTTGGCAGGAGTTTTAACAAGTTTAATGTTTAATGTGTAAAGTGTAGTTAGTTACTACTACCAATCAGATTTCAATGTTCTCTTTTCAGAATCTACAAGTTTGGCATGAGTCCCGTTGTCTTGTAACGCGTGTTTATCGCCTTGTCGGTCAGTTGCCTATTGAAGAACGCTTTGCCCTTAGCGATCAGTTGCGTCGTGCTGTAGTATCAATACCTACCAACATCGCCGAGGGGACCAGTAGATTTTCCGATAAGGAGAAGGCCCATTTTATAGAGATTGCATACGGGTCGCTCTGCGAAGTGTACAGCCTTTTGGTTACTGCCCGTGATTTAGATTATATTACAGATGAGAACCTTGACGATCAGCATGTGCAAATCGAAGCCGTAGGCCGGATGTTATGTAAACTTCGCTCGGAGTATCTCAGCAGATAGCACCAATAGTCAAATCAAACTAACTACACCCTACACTCTCAACTCTACACTCAAAATGTACAGATCCCACACCAACGGCGAGCTCCGCATCGCCAACGTCGGCGAAGTCGTTACCCTCGCCGGATGGGTGCAGCGCACCCGCAAAATGGGAGGTATGACCTTCGTTGACCTCCGCGACCGCTACGGCATCACTCAGCTCTGCTTCAACGAAGAAGTGAATGCTGACCTCTGCGCTCAGGCAAACAAGCTTGGCCGCGAATTCGTTATCCAGGTTACCGGTAAGGTGGCTGAGCGTTACAGCAAAAACGCCAACATGCCCACCGGCGACATCGAGATCATCGTTGACACCCTCAACGTGCTCAACGCCTCCCTCACTCCTCCCTTCACCATCGAGGAGAACTCTGACGGCGGCGACGACATTCGTATGAAGTACCGCTACCTCGACCTCCGTCGCAGCAACGTGCGCGCCAACCTCGAACTCCGTCACAAGTTCTGCCTTGCCGTGCGCGACTTCCTCGACTCTAAGGGCTTCCTCGAAATCGAAACTCCCGTCCTCGTCGGCTCTACCCCCGAGGGCGCCCGCGACTTCATCGTGCCCAGCCGCATGAATCCCGGTCAGTTCTACGCCCTTCCCCAAAGCCCCCAGATGCTCAAGCAGCTCCTC
The DNA here is from genome assembly GCA_030523615.1 of Bacteroidales bacterium. Taxonomy (GTDB): domain Bacteria; phylum Bacteroidota; class Bacteroidia; order Bacteroidales; family Bacteroidaceae; genus Alloprevotella. The sequence continues at coordinate 12,985 of JAUNIC010000002.1, read as the reverse complement.
ATGGTGGCCGGTATGGATCGCTACTTCCAGATTGTGAAGTGCTTCCGCGACGAAGACCTCCGCGCCGACCGTCAGCCCGAATTCACGCAGATCGACTGCGAGATGAGCTTCGTGCAGCAGGACGACATTATCAAGGTGTTCGAGGAAATGACCAAGCACCTCTTCAAGACCGTTCGCGGCGTTGACCTCGGCGAGCAGCCCTTCCTCCGCCTCCCCTGGAAGGAAGCCATGCGCCGTTTCGGTAGCGACAAACCCGATATGCGCTTCGGCATGGAGTTCGTCGAACTCAAGAACGAAGAGGGCAAGAACATCTTCCCCGAAGGCTTTGCCGTATTTGACGGCGCCAAGTACGTCGGCGGTATCTGCGCTGAAGGTCAGGCCGTTTACACCCGCAAGCAGCTCGACGAACTCACCAACTTCGTCAAGAGCCAGCAGGTGGGCGCCAAGGGCCTCGTTTACGCTCGCGTTCAGGAAGACGGCAGCGTGAAGTCCAGCGTCGATAAGTTCTACAGCCAGGAGGTTCTCCAGCAGATGAAGGAAGAGTTCGGCGCAAAGCCCGGCGACCTCATCCTTGTACTCTCTGGCGAAGACAGCAACAAAACCCGCAAGCAGCTCTGCGAACTCCGTCTCCTCATGGGCGAGCGCATGGGTCTCCGCGACAAGAACAAGTTCGCCCTCCTCTGGGTCGTTGACTTCCCCATGTTCGAGTGGAGCGACGAGGAGCAGCGCCTCATGGCCATGCACCATCCGTTCACCTCTCCCAAGCCCAGCGACATTCCCCTTCTCGACACCGATCCCGCCAACGTCCTCGCCGACGCTTACGACATGGTGTGCAACGGCGTAGAAGTGGGTGGTGGTTCCATCCGTATCCACGACGCTGTGCTTCAGGCAAAGATCTTCGACGTCCTCGGCTTCACTCCCGAGAAGGCTCAGGAGCAGTTCGGCTTCCTCATGAACGCCTTCAAGTACGGTGCGCCCCCTCACGGTGGTCTCGCCTACGGCCTCGATCGCTTCGTCAGCCTCTTCGCAGGTCTCGACAGCATCCGCGACTGCATCGCCTTCCCCAAGAACAACAGCGGTCGCGACGTCATGCTCGACGCCCCCGGCTTCGTTGACCAGAAGCAGCTCGACGAACTTTTCCTCCAGAGCGTAGCCCCCGAGAAGTAAAGCCCTGATTATGCACTCTTCCCCGCCATACTTGGCGGGGTAAACATTCGCAAAATGATTTTAAGCATGACCGGTTACGGCAAAGCGGATGCCGAATACCAGGGAAAGAAGATACACGTGGAGGTCAAGTCGCTCAACAGCAAGGCACTTGACCTCTCCACGCGCATTGCTCCCATCTACCGCGAGAAGGAGATGGAGATCCGCAAAACCATCTCTACTGCCCTAGAGCGCGGCAAGGTCGATTTCTCCATCTGGGTAGAAAAGGCCGTCGCCGAAGCTGGCGCAACCATCAACCCCGACGTCGTAGCCAGCTACAAGCGCCAGATCGAAACCATCTCCCGCGCCCTTGGCCTTCACGCCCCCGAAGACGCCGACCTCTGGCAAACCATCATTCGTCTGCCCGAACTCACGCAAACCTCTGCCGTAGAAGAACTTACCGACGAAGAGTGGACCGTGGCTCGCGAAGCCATTGACCGCGCCCTCGCCGCCCTCGTCGATTTCCGTCGTCAGGAAGGCGAAGCCCTCGCCGTGAAGTTCAACAAGAACATCGACACCATCGAAGCACTCCTTAAGAGCATCGAACCCTTCGAGGAAAGCCGCGTGCAGAAGATTCGCCAGCGCCTCGAAGAGCGCCTCGCCGAACTCCGTGGCGTCGATTACGACAAGAACCGCCTCGAGCAGGAACTCATCTACTACATCGAGAAACTCGACATCAACGAAGAGAAGCAGCGCCTCACGAACCACCTCAACTACTTCCGCGAGACGATGCAGAACGGCACCGGCCAAGGCAAGAAGCTCGGCTTCATCGCCCAGGAAATGGGCCGCGAGATCAACACCACGGGTTCCAAATCCAACCAAGCCGAGATGCAAAACATCGTCGTCAAGATGAAGGACGAACTCGAGCAAATCAAAGAACAGGTGCTCAACGTAATGTAAGCATCGCCCTATTATCCACACAACAATTCCGCTCCTCCCCTCAACAAAAGGCAGGAGCGGAATTGTCGTATATTGGATTTACCTCGAAACTGTGGAGAATCGTCACGCGCGGGGACTGACCCCGCGCGTGAAAAACTGTGGAGAATCAGTTCTTGACGATGGTTCAATGAATCGTCGACAAATGCAGCTGACTTGCTATTTGTTCTTAACCAAATTCTCAATGACCTGCTGCTTGTTCCCGCCGTCCTGCCTGAACGAGACGTGAATCCAATGGTGGGCAGATGAAGGCGAATCCTTCTCCCAAATAAGTTGATGGAACTTGCAGTTATCCATAATCCATTTGAACCACTCCTTGCCGATGGCTTCGGAGGGGATGCGGAGGTCAGCTGCCTCGCCCGTCATGTGCTGGCTTGTTGCGCTGCCTCCCACGGCTTTATTCAAAGCGGGTGAACGGTAGCCGGAGCTCACCACAAGACCCCCTAAATCCCCCGGAGGGGGACTCGCGTTGGCGCGGAGAGGTTCGAGGACGTGGATGCAAAGTTGCTGGAGATTAGAGACAACCTCAAGTGAAGGTGTGTTGTCGATGCCTCGTGCGGAGGCCGTGGAGCTTTTGATGAACTCGCTGAGGCGGAAATGCGGAGAAAGTTGAATATCGTGCATGGTTTATTCTACGGTTAAAGTGATTTGTTCGTTACGTTGACTGGCTTTCAGCATTCGGTCGTAGATGCGGTCGAAGGTCGTTTTGCTTTTGATGCAGAGTCCGCGACAACGGTGTTCGCCCACGATGATGGAACCATCGCGCAGCGTGTAAACACCATTGCCAAAGCGAAGCACACCTACCGTCTGCCCTGCATTGGTAAGCCTGATCATCGGCATCTTGCGGTCGAATCGCGCATCGAATGCAATAGTTACCGCGTACTCGCCCGTCGGGAGCATCGTCGGCGTGTGTTCTGCCGTATCGCAGAGGCGTTCCACGATGTTGCAGCCGCGTCGCGCCAACTCTATGTGCAACGTTCCGTCGGTAGTGTCGGCGTGAACGTCCTTTCGTCTAAGAATAAGTTTCATTATAAAATCCGTGAATAAAGTTTGACACTTGACACCTTGACACTTTGACCCCCATTCCCATTATGGGAAGGAAGGACAAAGCGCACAAAGTATCACTATTTCGTCGTTGCGATCTTCTGGTAACGTCCACCGTTCAGATACTCAATAAGTCCTTGGTTATGCCAATTTTTGAGCATCTGCTTCACGGCATTTCGCGAACATCCATTGCCCTTGGCCCCCATCGCTTGCTCGAAGTTGAATACCTCTGACAGGCGGTCATAAACGCGGTCGTTCTTACCTCGTGCCTGACGTTCCGACGAACCCATCACGCCTGCCCCCGAAGCGCACTCAAGCTTGTCTCTGAAGTACAGCATATCGTTCTCTATCAGCGAGTCAGCCAATACATCGTAGGCTTCGAGCATTGCGGGCGTCTGACACTTCTGTGCCATCTCGTTCGTCAGGTTCGGGTTCTGCTTCAGTTCGCGTTTTGCACCTGCCAGGCCGTGCTGCTTGATGAGCCTTTCGGCCACGGCGCAAAGTATCAGACAAGCCACCATACGCATCGCTGTACCGTGGTCGCGCAGACGGGCTCGGGCACGCACGCGGTCATCGTCCTTCAGCGCGTCGCGGCGCAGACGTTCCACCCATTGGCGGCTGCGCTCTTCGAGTTTCGGCAAGTCGAGCGTGCCCTGCATGAAGGGCAGGAGATGCGCCACCTGACCAATCTTCTCTCTGAGCGCATCGGTCATCAGGTAGGGTTTCTCTTCGAGCGGAGCAAAGGTATTGTCGGGCGTGTGGGCAATCACGAAACGCGAGAGAAGACCATCCGTGTAATTCGAGATGACGCGGTAAAGTGCATCGGGAGTTCCGCACATGCAGACGTTCCACAGCAAGTGGTCAATGTGCACCGTCGTAGCGTCAGCGCTCTTCGCCTCGCGGTCGTAGCGGCTGCCGTCGTAAGCCTGGCGCAGCATGGTCGAGAAGTCGCACATCGACGAGCGCCACTTGGCGGCCACCGTGTCGGCCTCGGGAGTGAAGGAGAAGGCGTGCTTTCCGTCGCAGTTGGCCAGACGTTCGGCAAGGTTCGCCACCGTGTTGTTCATCGTCAGAAATCTTACCGGCAAGTGAGGTTCTTCGGGCTGCTCCTTCTTGTTCTTCGCCTGACGCTTGCGGTTGCGATAGTCCTGTTCCTGAGCAAAGTAGAGCGCATTGAGAGCAATCTGCTCCACCATCCAGGCATCGACTATCGCATCAAGGTCTCCCTTGTTCGAAGCCGCCTCACCGACCACAAACGCATGGATGTTCAGTTGCACGACCTTGCCGTGAATCTTCACCTTCACGTTGGTGGCCAGGGCGCCAATCATCGGGCAGCAAACCGAAATCACCGGAATGGCCATCTTGGGGCCTGTGCTCTTGATGCTCTCGCGGATGCCCAACGGCTGGGCCACCCGACTGAGGCGCTTGTAATAGTAGAGATCGTCCTCTTGTTCAGCCTCTTCTATGGCCGAGAACACCTCGTCGTTACCCACGTTGTCCTTCTTCAGTTCGGTGAGCACGTCGCGCAGGCGGCGGGGCATCTGGGTGCGTTTCTCGGCAAGAGCGGAATCGATGCACTTCATCTTCTGCTCGTGGGGGAACCCATCGTAGCAGGGAATCACCGCATCCATCACCGCACGGTCAAAACCACAGATGTGGCGAAGGTTCACAGCCAGTTCGAAGGTCAGCACGTCGCGGTTACTCTTCACCGGCGTCTTGCCGTCGTTGTAGAGTTCCCACCACTTTGCGATAATGGAGGCATAAGGGATGCCCAGATAGCAAGCATCAAGAATCTCCTTGCTTTTTTCAACCGCGGGGTCGGGTCCATCGGTTGAAGAATCTCCTTGGTTTTCAAGGACGATGCTATTCTCCACAGTTTCTTCACGCGCGGGGTCAGTCCCCGCGCGTGAGGATTCTCCACAGTTTTCTGCCCACGGCCTGTAATGCTTGTTGGCCTTATGCGCTCCGGGAGGCAGCTCTTCACGTCCGTAGCGTTCGCGCTCTTCGAGCACCCTTGCTTCATCAGCCACAGCCGCCTCGTCGTAGGCGTCGGTGAAGAGTTCGGACGAAAGGAAAAGAAGTTCCTCGGGAGCAGCCGTAGTGCTGAAATACACTCGGTTAATGTCGTGTGCGCTTGTGTCCATTTCGCATTGGAGCTCGCTTGCTATGCGCACCTGATTTTCGAGAATGGTCTTGCCGCGTTCGCGACGGAAGACCGCGTGTCCGCCTTGGCTGGCAGAGCGTTCGAGCATCAGCAGACCGAAGGCTTCGGGCGAAGCCAGCAGCAGAGTGGCTACACGTTCAAACTCTTCGCGATCGTCGAGGTCGAAACCAAAAGCATCGGCGGGGAGTTTCGTCCCCTTCACGGCTCCATTGGGATAATGGCCGCTGTAGTTCATCTGCACAAGCCTGCCCTTAGCCGCCGCATTGCCCGAACGCGCTTGCCGCAAATTGGCCAACTGCACGCTCGAATTGCGTATCTCGCGATACTCTTGTTCTGTCTTGATCGGCCGAGCCACCTTGTGACCGCCGACCGTCTCAATGAGATTGCAACTCATATTTTTCGATTGTCTTACTTTTGTTTTTCTCACACGGAGGGTAAGAGGGTAAGAGGCCATGCGGATTATGGCGATACTCTTAATCTCTGCTCTGCATTAGGAGTATAAGAGAAAAGGCCCAACAGTAACGAAATCTCTTAAACTCTTACTCTCCGTGTGAGGCATGATTATTCAAAGGCCTCGAAAGCCTCGCGTTTGATAGTCTCTTCGATGTTGAGTCCTTCGCTCTTGAAGACCTTGAGCGTCAGCTGGATGGCTCCGTCTTTCGTCGCCGAGAGGCGACCGTGGGCGAGCTTCTTGATAAGCGTGCTCTTGGGGTGCAGCTGCGGTTTCGCCACGAAGTCGAAGGTGCCGTCCGGCATCTGCTGCGCGATGCCCGCCTTGCGAAACCGGGGCACGCGACCAGGCACAGGATCGTCGGGGCAGAAGGTGAAGTAGTTGCCGTTGTCGTAGAAAGCTTGTCCGCCGAGCTGAAGGTGGAGCCCCCCTCCATCTCCCCCCGTTAGGGGGAGTGCTCGTTCGTGCTGAGGGGTGTTGATGATGACGATGTTATGATTGCTTGAATTGTTCATGGTTTGAGTTGAATGTTTTGCGAGGGAAGCCTCAGAACCGCTGGCCAGCTTTGTTCATGCATGAAGTTCCTCGTGCTTCAACTCATGGGTTTGATAAATTAAGTTTCCGATGCTTCGAGCCCTCCCCCTAACGGGGGGAGTTGGAGGGGGGCTTTACGCGAGTTTCAAGATGCGAACCTCGTTCGAATAACGGACGTTGCCGTCCTTGTCGCGGTAATCGCGCATCGTAGTTTGGAGCAGCGCGCTGTGAAGCACCGCCTGGTCATACTGGATGTTGGCTGCGGCGCGGGCAAGGTCGCCCTGCATTTCGGCGTACATGGTGTTGATGCCGTCGCCGAGGATGAAGCCGCGCGAGGCGAAAACTTGGGGCTGACCGTTGCGGTCAACGTACTGGCGTTCCTGAAGAGGGAACTGCGAGAGAATGGAAACGTACTGTGCGTTCATGGTTGTCGTGTGTGTATAATAAATAGATGAGAGATAAAGGGTGAAACTACGTGCAGAGCTTCCAGCAAAGGTGGTGGACGTGGTCGGTGAGAATGTTTCATACTGCGTGAACTGATTACTATCGAAGTCGTATTGTCTCGAATTCTGGTGCAAAGGTACGGGGAACCTCAAAATTGGGCAATGATTAGTGTAAGGATGCCCCCTCATCTTTTCACCTCGACGAAATTCTGAGCCAATGCAATGTCTCGAAACGCCCTCAAAAGCTTATGGCTGTTCTCGCCGCCAGTAGTTTCCAAATCGGCTTTATAAGCCTCATCGATAATGCCGACAAAGATGCTCAATACATACTCAACCGTTGCCCCCTTCATAGGCAATCCGTCACGGACGCGGCGCAGAGTGGGCAGGTTGAGGTAATAGTTTCCTACAAGTCGCGAGTGCGACCATTTCAGTTCGTTCGTTACGAATTTATACGCAACTTCCAGCGCGTTACGCTGAGGAGAGGAAATGTTTGCTCCCATAGTCCAAATTTCGTTTTAGGGGTTGTACCATGCGAGCGAACCCTTGTCGAGGGTTTACTCGCGCGAATTTTGAACAGGAAGCAGCGCTGCTTTGGCGTCACTCACCGCCGTGCCATTGTGGGCCCATGCACATGCGGGAGTGCCTGTGTTTTTTATTGTGGTGCAAAGTTACTGTCAAGAGCCGAAATGACAAAAGACAAGAATTTGCACCCGAATAAGTTCATAATGATACCAATTCGGGTGCAAAATTAGGGAATTCAAAAATTCGGTGCAAAAAACAAAATAGGAGTTAATAGGTGCAAATAATTACGACCTATTAACTCCTATTAAAAACTATCGGCAGGACTCGTTTTAGGTGAATTTCGTAAAGGTAGTCGTGCTCGTTCTGTATGGCTTAATGGCATTATTCCATGCCGTAGCTCCAACCTTAGTGAGACCGTGCTCTTTCATCTGATTATAAGAAGGGATTCTTTTTAGTCGGCCTTCCTGCAACATATTATTTATGTAGGCAGCCTCACTGGGACCATCTGGGCATTCTCCAATGCCAGCTCTCATCATTTCTATCTCATTATCCTTATCATCACTGGTTATACATTCTTCCAGTGTTACAGCCTTACGACCAGGCTTCTTTGGAATGGTCAATTCTTGATCTACAGCATGGGCCTTATCAATCTCTGTTCTACCCTTTACCCTGTTTTGAGTGAAATCATTCTCTTCTTGCTCGTATTGATTATTTCTCAAAATGCCATTGAATGTACTGACGAAAGCGTGGAATTCCTTGTTATAATAACATTGGAGGTACTGGAATAGCTTTTCTAGTTTCTCGTTGTCATACATATAATTATCTGAGAATGTGAACAACGTGTATAACATACAAAGGAACGGGAATGCCTGTAGCGGATAGTAAGCGTAAGTTCCTGGACGATCATTCTTCACAAAATCAATACCATCTTTGTAAAAACGCATATCGCGTGGTAACGTAGCGGCAGATTGTACTATCAAACAAGCCGCCTCTTCAAGATAATACTCATGACAACTGTTCCACACCCCTTTACCATTCTTTTTTACCAATGCAAGCTCGCGTGTGTTACTATGGGAATCAATCCACTCATCCACAAACTTGCGTATGGGGGAGAGGTTGTATTGTTCAATATAAAAGTCTGCTAAATACATGCTATTTTTATTTTGTGTTGAATCCGTATCATGGAAACTCACTCTATAAAACTTGGGGCAACCGTCCGTATGCCGCAACTCGAAGAGTTTTGTTTCGGCAAGAGAATTAAGAAGCGTGTCCTCGACTTCATGGTTCTTGTTTAGAAATTGCCTGTGGTCTTCCGAATAATAGTGGTCGTGGTCGTATTTAATATTAAACTCCGATTCGTCAATATCCAATTCAATTACCAACATTGAGACAAACCCATGAGGGAGCCCTTCGCTGATGCCAAACCATTTTACTTCTGACTCGTAATCTGCCAAACTCTTATCATCGTTAAGAGCCAACAAATCTACCTCCGACTCCCACATTGCACGCCAAAGCAAATCTTTGCAATGCTTCGCAGGAATCTTGTAATGTGTTGCAACTCTTATCGCATACCTTTGCAAAATCTTGGTGTTGTAATCATACAACTGGCGTTTGAAGTCGTCTGCTATGATTATCGCCGTATGGCCTACGTCCCATTCTTCCTCTGCCCACCCTTTGGCTGTAAATGTAACGCCTACTGCATCATTGTCAGTTTCATCGGGGAGTGGAAGAATTTCTGCAAGTTCATGATGCGCGATGAACAGATTGTTCAAAGAGGGAAGTCTGTATATAAACTCTGGCGTTGGAGGTGCATTAAAACTAGTATAATGCTCGAAACGGGCTATTTGTCTATGCAAACATCTAAAGTTTTGCCAATCACAGAAGGTATCAACAATATGAATTTTTACACCACCTAATGCTTGGCATTCTGGGATTAAGCCTGATAAATACTCCCATACTTTTACCTCCAGTTCCTTCCTGCGTTCTATTACAAATTTTGAAAATTCAGGAAACCGGGGGTCGCAAACAAAGAAGATTACACCGAGTGGAATGTCAATCTTATTATTTATCTCAATTTTGTCAGTTGTTTGCATTTTGTAACATGAAACATTATAGGCATCAGTAAACGAAAGTTACGCTTGCTTGAATACCGTTAAGCACACCATTTTCCCTGCGTCGGGAAAATGGGTAGGTCAAATTTCCATCATTTTACTGACACCGGTAAAATGATTATGGGAATTCCTATGCTAAAATATGATACCTTTACCTACATCTAACCTGGAAATTTACATCAATAAAGTATTGACCGGCCTTCGCCCTCTTTCCTGGTAATTACTTCTACACGTACTTCATCAACGCCAATCCCAACTTTGTGGGAATACCCGTTACAAGGGCGTTGCCCATCAAGAAAGCTCGGCGTAGCGGCGAAGAAGTCTGCGTGTGGTTATCAGGGAACATGTTGAGACGTTCCAGCTCGACGGCTTTCAACTCCCAATCTCCACCCTCCGCTCCACAATATCCTTGAGGCGAGCCTCTATCAGAGGCCAGTCTTGATTTAGGTTGATGGTGCTCACGCGAATGGTATGGGCGGTGTTACGGTAGCGATAAGCCACATCGTAATCTTCCGTCACGGTGGGATAGACAAGGATGCCGTCTGTTCCGTGTGTATGCGGTTCGGCGGGGTTCTCTTGGCTCACCACATAGCTCAGAATCTGCGAGAGGTGTTCACGACGAATCTTGCCTTGCTGACTAAAACGCGAGGTAAGCATCTGCTCGTAATATTTTGCGTCGAGTATCGTTTTGCGTCCTGTTGAGGGATTGTAGAGCGTGACGTCTGTCTGCATCGTGGGCAACAGACGAAGTGCTTGGTCGTTGTCCTGGGTGAAGACCATGCCGTAGGGTGAGAGGTGGAAGTCGATGTTGTTGCGTCCTATTTCGGGAAACTCCTCGCGGCAATGCTGCTTGCAGAAGTTCATGAGGAAACGCTCAAAGAGGATGTTTATCTTACATTCGTCGCGGGTAAAGTCGATGAACTCATATTTGCCTTCGGTGCCTTGCTTGGGGAGGGTGGATTGGTGGATAAGTTTGCACACATGCAGCACGAGGGTGTAGGAACGATTATTGCGATGGAGCTTCACTCGCCCAAAGGTTTGCGGGGTAACTGGTATTTCTCTCAGCCTTGGAAATCGCCTCAGTACATTGCGCACTTTGTCCTGTACGGCTTTGTCGAGTGAGGGCAAACGGAGGAGACGCTTGAAGGTGGAGTAAATGATTTGATTGATGGGCACGTCTTGCGACAATTCGTCGACCATGCAAACGGTTCTGCCCTGACGATACTTGCCGCTTTTCAGCGTATCGGCAACATTCAGTTTTCCACGGATGCCTTCCACCTCTTGTTCCTCAAAACGGTATTCGTGCGTAAGTCCTCGTCTTAGTATGCGTTCGCAAGCCGCAACGAGCACCATGGCCAACAGATTCTGAGGCGAATGGCATAGTTCGCCATCCACCTTCACCTTACGCTGCAGGTCGGGCACATCCCAAGCGTAGCATAGCAGATAGTAGAGGTTTTGTATGGGAATCTGTTGGGGCATCGCGATTGCGTTATCTTAATTTGTTGATTATTTGTTCGCCCAGCTCTTCGTTGTCGAAGCAAATCTCCCGAACATACGGGAAAAGTTCGAATTCGCAAACGTCTGCCCACCACGCTGCAAAATCATCTGCACCTTCAGTTTGGCAGAAGTAGCTGTGGCCGATTTCGAGGCCGTTGTCTATGGTTGCTATCAAGCTGTTGGCCGCTTTGACTTTATCAATAAGCGCGTCCACATTGCTCTCCGAAATGCCTCGCGAAACGAGGAACGTCTTGAACGATTCATTGAACTCTGGCCTGATGGGGCAGAATGCAAAGCGGCGACGCAGCGCATAATCGACGATAGCCAGCGAGCGGTCGGCGGTGTTCATACAGCCCACGATGTAAACATTCTCGGGCACAAAGAACTTCTCGTCCTCTTCTTCGCTGTACGTCAACTTGATAGCGTACTTCTTAGAGCGTTTGTCGGCCTCGATGAGCATCATCAGTTCGCCGAGAATCTTGCTGATGTTGCCTCGGTTAATCTCGTCAATGATGAACACAAACTTCTTGTCGGGCGAACGGCGAGCTTTGGCGCAGAAATTGAAGAACACACCATCGCGACGCGTAAAACCATCTTCCGAAGGACGAATGCCCTGCACGAAATCCTCATAGCTGTACGACTGATGGAACTGTACCATCTCGACGTTTTCTTCCTTCACTTCGCCAATGAGCTGATAAGCCACCTTGCGAGCCAAGAATGTCTTGCCGACACCTGGCGCGCCTTCAAGCACAATGTTCTTCTTACGTTCGAGCAACGTCACAATCTTCTTGAAACTTGCCTCGCTGATGAAGGGTCTGTCGGGGTCTTCTGCAAAGTTGTAGATGGGCTTTGTTTTGAGAATCTCGCAATATTCGAGGAAGTCGGCGTACTTCTGCAAATAGCATTTGGCGCAACTAGCTGCATGCTTCTCTGTGCTGCGGCTTGTCGCTTTATCCTTTATCTCTTCCAACTTTTGAAGCACAAGTTTCACCTTTTCAATATCGGTAATTGTAAAGATGTTCTTGACGTGCAGAACATCAAAAACGGCGGAAGGAAGTGGCTGCGAACTGAGGTTCTCGTAATTAGTACCACGCTGGCCTATCACTTCATTAAGGTAAGCTTTGTAGGCAGCCTTCATCTCCGTGGAAGTTAGGCTCCGTATGTTCAAAAACACGCTTTGGTCTATCATATTGCTATTTGCTATTAAAGTATTGATCTAAAGAGATCTAAATCTTTCGTTAAAGATCTAAGAAGATCTAAATAATTTGCACACGTCAGCAAGATCTCCGAACTTTGCCGCGTCAAAACTTAGCGATTATGGAATGGATTACATCTATTGAACTCGGCCGATTTCTTATGGCTCATCCCGACGAGGAATTCGAGTGCCGAATGCGTATCGGCTTCGGCCTTGTCTCAACTCACTGGTGGTGCTTTGACTCCAAGCATCAACATTTTCTACACTCGCGCGAAACAGACGATTCCATAGTGACTCAACGTGAATTCCTCGCGTACTTCGGCAACTGCTTTTGGAGGATTGAACAATGAGCCAACAGCGAGACCTCGAACACATTCTCGTCGAAGAATTGCGTCAACGAGGAGCCTTGGAAGACGTCATCTGCGAGTACGGCATAGAGACCGTCCGCGAGTGCAACCATTGCCATCGATTGATGCGTGAAGGATGGCTCTACACCAACTTCGAAACTTATTGTTCCGACAAGTGCCTTATGGCGGCTCATCCTGAAGAATGCATCGAGACTATGCGTCGCCAAGCATCAGAAGATGACGCAGAAACCTATTGGACGGCGTGGGAGGGCTGACAACTCCTATTAACCTCATATTCAAAGTACAATTCCTCAACCGACTGACCAAGAGCCCCCTTGCCCGTTCGCACCTGAGCATAAGGAGCTACATCACGAAGGCAATGGCCAAGAAGGTGAGTGCTGTAAGCAAAGATGGAAGCAGCACTCGTTTTATCGTATTTTATGGTTTGAGTCATAGGTGTTGTGAAAATTTGCGTGCAAATTTACGAATAAAATTCCACATTACCAACAATCCCGACAAAAATCATGGCCCTCCACGT
>JAUNIC010000103.1 GCA_030523615.1 Bacteroidales bacterium | reverse complement strand
AAAAGCACTTCATCATCGCGACACGGATAACAGCACAAGCTACTTTGTTCCCAACTTTGCGTATAATTTGGGGCCCAAAAGCTCATTTTTCGACATGCTTGCTACACGCGTAAATCGTTATGTTTCTTCGTGATACGCGCTTTATGCTGCGCATTCATAGCGATTTTTTCTACTGGTGTGAAAACATCAGTATTTCAAAGCCATTACTTCTTTGCAGTCCATCCTGCTACATAGGTAGCACGAGCCTTGTCGTACTTCTTCTGAGCCTTTGCACGCGCCTTGGCATCAGCAGCGTTCTTCACTGCGTCATAGAGCGTCCAGAGGTCAAGAGCGGTGGTGGCATCCTTCTGATACTGGGTGCTGGCAGCTGCAGCAGCTTCCTGGGCAGTCTCCTGCTCAGCGGTGGCATAAGCGTGACGGAAGCCCTTCTGGTCCTGCCAGTGGCCACGGGTGAAGTCGGGGAATGCTACAGAAGCACAGTTGTTGTCCATAGAGAGGCTACCGAGCTCAGCGAGACAGCACCACTCTGCGAGGTCATAGACGTCCATGTCGAGGGGCAGACCATTCTGGAGACAGTACACGAGACGGCTATCCATGATGAAGTCCATACCGCCGTGACCCATTTCGCGGCCGAGTTCACCGTACTTGGCAAGGATGGGATGATAGTACTTCTTGACGAGTTCTTCCTGAGCAGCATCGGAGATGAAGCTGTGGCCCGAAAGGTCGTCCATGCGAGTAGCCATGCCCGAAGCCTTAACAGCGTCGCCAGTGAGAGCGAAGTGCTCTTCAGGATACTTGGTGGCATAACCCTTCTCGCCGATGAGCTTGAAGAGGCGGTTGTAGGGCTGGGGAGTCATGACGTTGTGCTGAATCTGCACCATCTTACCCTCAGCAGTACGCATGAGCGTGGTGGTCTGATCGCCGTTGCGGAACTCGGTGCAGGGTTCGCCAGTCTTGGACTCTACCCATTCGCGTCCGTGAACCGACTTGGTATCCATGGCTACGAGCGTAGTAAAGCGGTCACCGCGATGAATGTCGAGGCACTGGGCTACAGGACCAAGGCCGTGAGTAGCGTAAACGTCACCACGGTTCTCCTTATTATATTTCATGCGCCAGTGGAGGCCTTGAGAATCGGAACCGTCGGGGTTCTGCCAGTATGCATCCCAGTAGGGATCGAGATTGTGGATGTAGGCACCCTCGGCGCTGACGATTTCGCCAAAGACACCATGCTGAGCCATGTTGAGAGCGTTCATCTCGTAGTAGTCGTAGCAGCAGTTCTCGAGCACCATGCAGTGCTGACGAGTGGTCTCGGAGAGATTAATGAGATCCCAGCACTGGTCAAGATTCATAGCCGAAGGCACTTCGATAGCGGTGTGCTTGCCATTCTCCATGGCACACTTGGCTACGGGGAAGTGGTGATCCCAGTCGGTAGCTACGTAGACGAGGTCAATATCAGGGCGCTTGCAGAGTTCTTCATATCCCTTCTCGCCGCTGTAGATGGCAGCAGGGGGAAGACCCTTCTCGCGGAGGAAGCGCTGGCAACCTTCGGCACGGCCTTCCTCGTAGTCACAAAGGGCTACGATTTCAACACCAGGGATGTTACAGAAACGCATAACTGCCCAAGGACCACGCATACCGAGACCGACGAAGGCTACACGAACGGTAGGCATAGCTGGAGCGGTGAGACCGATCACATCGGTCTGGCCAGCTGCACGCTGAGGAGTGTCGAGTACGATGGTGCCCTTCTCCCAATGCCACTTGTGGGCGTAGGAACTATAGGCCTGAGCAGAAGCTGTTGCAACTCCGATAACGAAGAGTGCAGAAGCTGCAAAGATACGATTGAGTTTCATAGTGTGTGTGTTATTAGGTTGATGTAAATGAGTTGTTGTTTACTTTTCGATGGTGATGCTCGAAGAACCAATCATCTGGCCGTCGCAGAAGATGTGGACGCTGTAGCGACCAGGCTGGAGGAAGTCGTCAGAAGCGGGCACTACGAGGCTGATGTGCTGCTCTTCGCCGGTGTATTCGATAGACTTCACGGCCGAGTAGTCGAGCGTTTTGTTCTCGTAGGTGAACTTTCCGCCAGGACTCATCACAGCACCCGACGGCGCCATAAAGCGCACATACACACGACGTTCGCCAGTGGAAGCCGTGACGTTGCGCTGCAGATTGAATCCGACGTTGAAGCGGCTGATCTCCTTTGTCTTCTTGGCCGCCTTGCCATTCTTCTTCACGGCAGAGATACTAATTCCCGAGGCATTGAGCTGAGCAGCACGTTCCACCTTGGCATTGAGCTTGGCGCGGTCCTCATTGAGGGTGGAGATGGTGCCCGTAGCTTCGTCAAGACGCAGACGAGCGTCGTCAAGTTTACCACGCAGACGACCGTTCTCACGGGTGAGGCTGTCGACCTGGATGATGTAAGAACGCAGAATTTCACGTACGCTCTCAAGTTCTTTCTTCAAGCGAAGGATTTCGGCAGAGTTCACCTGCTTATCGTTCTTGAGCTGGCGGATCTGTGCCAAGAGTTCCTGAGTGCGTTTCTTCTCGGCCTCCAGTTCCTTGAGCACTTCAGGGTCGCTAACACCCTTCTTGAGCTCATCGTACTGCATGGCGAACTGTTCGTACTGGTTCTCCATCTCACGACGATCCATCTCGGCAAGAGCACGGAGTTCTTCGAGTTCGCGAGCCTGGTCCTCGATAACGGCTTCAGGATCGTCGGAATTACCGTCGGCTGAGCCGAAGACTGAAGAACCGTCTTTTTTGCAAGCGGTGAAGGCTCCGGAGAGGAGAAGGAAGGTAAGCGGGAGAATGAGGATTTTCTTCATATCGTATCGTAAAGTAGGTGAGACGTCGTCTGACGTATCTTGATGATTCTGTTGATTGGTGACTACTCGATCACGCTGACCCATCCGTGGACATCAGGTTCGATGCCATATTGGATGTTACGGAACTTCGTATAAAGTTGTTCGCAGATGGGGCCGGGTTGGCCATCCTTCGAGAAGGTGTAGCGTTTGCCAACGGCGGGATCGTCGATGTAGCCGATGGGACTAAGGACCGCAGCAGTTCCGCAAGCGGCGGCTTCCTCAAAGGTGTCGAGCTCCTCGACGGGGATGGGGCGGCACTCCACCTTCAGGCCGAGGTCGAGAGCAAGCTGTTGCATCGACTTGTTGGTGATGGAGGGCAAAATAGAAGTGCTCTTGGGAGTGATGTAGGTGCCATTCTTGATCGCGATGAAATTAGCAGCACCGCATTCGTCGATGTACTTCTTCTCCTTCGAGTCAAGGTAGAACTCGCAAGAGTAGCCCTTTGCGTGGGCTTCCATATTGGCGCGGAGGCTGGCAGCGTAGTTACCACCCACCTTGTAAGTACCGGTGCCAAGAGGTGCAGCACGGTCGTAGTCGCGAGTGATGACGTAGTTCGTTGTGGCAAATCCACCCTTGAAGTAGGGACCCACAGGAGTGACAAAGATGATGAAGAGATATTCTTCAGCGGGATGCACGCCTACCTGTGCGCCAGTACCGATGAGAAGGGGACGAATATAAAGGGCAGCACCACTTTCATAAGGGGGCACAAAGCGCTCGTTAAGAAGGATGACGCGATGGCACATCTCGACAAAGAGGTCGGTGGGCACTTCAGGCATCATGATGCCGCGGCAAGTGCTCTGCAGGCGGGCAGCGTTCTCCTCGAGACGGAAAGCACGGATTTTGCCATCGGGGCAGCGGAAGGCTTTCTGGCCTTCGAAGGCTTCCTGACCATAGTGGAGACAGGTGGCGGCCATATGTATGTTGATGTGCTCGTCGGAGCAAGTTTCGATTTCGCCCCACTTGCCATCGCGGTAGTAGCAGCGCACGTTGTAATCGGTCTTCATGTAGCCGAAGCCAATGTTTGACCAGTCGATTTCGTTCATAGTTTCTGTATATGTGTTGTTGTGTTGTTTTTAGGGAATCGTAAGCTGATGCAAGGCACAAATTTGAGGGGTTTCACACCAGTCTGTGTACTTTTGCGCATCAATATCAGTGCAAAATTAACGAAATATTTCGACACTCGATGCATCAAACGGGCAAAAAATCGTTTTACACCTCTATTTTCATGCCTTCATGGGCCAAAAGTGTATGTGGAAATGCCGCTTTGGCTTCTTTTAGAAGCACACTTTCGTCATCATAGCGCGCCGAGAAATGTCCAATAACGAGGCGTCGAGCTTCAGCCTGGGCTGCTATCTCGGCGGCTTGCGCGGCAGTGCTATGCCCCGTCTCGCGAGCACGTGCTTTGGCGTCGGAAGCGAAGGTCGCTTCATGATATAGCACATCGACTCCATGCACCATTTCTGCCACTTTCCCAACAGGCATCGTATCACTGCAATAAGCATAGCTGCGGGCAGGAGCCGAGGGGGCAACGGTGAGTTCCTCGGTGGTCCATAGGCGACCATTCTCGTCAGTCCATCCGTTACCCTCCTTGATGGAGTTGATAGCGTAGTACGGGATGTGAAGGAAATCTATCATGTCGCGACGGATGTGAGGCAAGGGAGCTTTTTCACGGAAAAGGAATCCGCAGCAGGGCACACGGTGCTTCAACGGGATCGTGCTGACGGTGAGGCTACGGTCGTCATAAATGACTTCGCTGTGGTTGGGCGAAAAGGCATGGAACACAACTTCGTAGCCCATATCACGACAAAAGAAGTCGAGCCAAGGACGCATTAGATTTTCGAGTGTAGAGTCTGGGCTATAAATATGGAGTTGTGAGGTGCGGCCGAGGAGATCAAACGTAGAAATGAGACCGATAAGGCCGAAGCAATGGTCTCCGTGCAAATGAGAGATGAAGATGTGATTCATACGCGAAAACTTTAGCTGACTCCGACGCAGTTGGAGCTGGCAGCCTTCGGCGCAGTCTATCATGAAGAGTTTGTCGCGAACGTCGACGATTTGGGTGCTGGGCAGATGGCGAGTAGTGGGTAGCGCACTGCCACAGCCTAAGATGTGTATATCGAATTTGTGCATGAATTACGTGGGATAATCGCGAGTAGAGTTGTGATTTTGCTGCAAAATTAGTGTTTTTTTGTAGCATTAGGAACAAAATGCCACATTATTTGTCCAAAAAGTCACAAAAATGTTGTAAATTTGCGCCGCTTATAATATACACACGCATTACAACACGCTTTTTCCTAATGCAAAAACGATACGTCAATTCACAATATACGCCCCTCGACAACAGGCGTCTCATCGACGTCAAGGATGCCAGCATATCGTACGATGACGACAAGAAGGTGCTTGAACACGTGAACATGCACGTGGAACAGGGCGAGCTCGTCTATATCATTGGACGCGTAGGCAGCGGCAAAAGTTCGCTGCTCAAAGCCATCTATGCCGAAATCGAATTCGATGACGGCGAGGCTACCGTCATGGGCCACAACCTCATGAAGCTAAAACGTCGCCACATCCCTGAGCTCCGCCGAAAGATGGGCATCGTCTTTCAGGATTATGCCTTGCTCCGCACTCACACCATCCACCAGAACCTCGACTTTGTGCTCCGCGCAACAGGGTGGAAGAAAAAAGAGGAACGCACAACCCGCATCAAGGAGGTAATGGAGCAGGTGGGGCTCACGGGCAAGGAGGAGCAATATCCGCACGAACTCTCAGGAGGCGAACAACAGCGAGTAGCCATCGCACGTGCACTGCTGAACAGCCCACGTCTCATTCTGGCCGACGAACCCACGGGCAATCTTGACGCAAAGACAGCTCAGGGCATCATCGGGATGCTTCGCGACTTCACCATGAAGGGTACCACTGTGGTGCTCATCACCCACAATATGAGCCATCTTAAGCATTGCCCCGGTCGAGTATACGAATGCGAAAACCATACCATCCGCGAGATCCGCCACGACGGCAACAGCAGCGAGATGGCGCTTCACACGGGGGAATAAAGCAGACACAAGAAATACAGAAATAAAAAAACAACACAAAATATATAACAATGCAAGTATTCAAGTTTGGCGGCACATCCGTCGGAACACCCCAGCGTATGAAGGATGTGTGCAACCTCATCACCGCTGACGGCAAACCCAAAATCGTAGTCCTCTCCGCCATGAGCGGAACAACCAACAGCCTTGTCGAAGCGGCTGAATATCTCAAAATCGGCAATCCAGAAGCAGCGGGCAACGTCATCAATGGCCTGCGTCGCAAGTATCGCGAACACATCCCTGCTCTCTACGCAACAGAAGAAATGCAGGTAGAGACGCGCGAACTCCTCGACAACATCTTTCTGGAACTCCACGACTGCCGCGCTCTCAAGTTCAGCGATGCAGTGGAGAAGGACGTCCTGTCGAAGGGCGAAATCATGAGCACCAACATGGTGACGAACTATCTGCGCGAATGCGGCATCAAAGCGTGCCTGCTCCACGCACTCGACTTCATGCGCAAAGCAAAGAACGGCGAACCTGACATGCTCTACATCCGCGAGCACATCAACGCACTGCTTGAGGAGCACGCCGGATACGACATCTACATCACTCAGGGATTCATCTGCCGCAACTTCGATGGTGAAGTGGACAACCTGGAACGCGGCGGCTCTGACTACACGGCAACTCTCGTCGGTGCAGCCATCCGTTCTGACGAGGTGCAGATTTGGACCGACATCGACGGTATGCACAACAATGACCCCCGATTCGTAGAGGGCACCACCCCCGTGCGTCAGCTCAACTTCGAAGAGAGTGCAGAGCTGGCCTACTTCGGCGCCAAGATCCTCCACCCCACATGCATTCAGCCCGCTCGCTACATGGGCGTTCCCGTGCGTCTGAAGAATACCATGGATCCCGCTGCTCCTGGCACCATCATCAATAACGACATGGAGCCCGGCACCATCAAGGCTGTGGCAGCCAAGGACAACATCACAGCCATAAAGATTGTCAGCTCGCGAATGCTCCTGGCCAGCGGTTTCCTCTGCAAGATTTTCTCCATCTTCGACCGTTATAAGACGAGCATTGACATGATTGCCACATCCGAAGTGGGTGTGAGTCTTACCATCGACAACACCAGCCGTCTTGCTGCTATCGTGGAACGCTTGAAGAAGATCGGCACCGTGCAGGTGGACAACAATATGTGTATCATCTGCGTAGTGGGTGACCTCCGCTCCGAAAACACGGGCTTTGAGACTGTTGCCACGGAGGCTCTCCGCGACGTGCCCCTCCGAATGATTTCCTACGGTGGTTCTAACCACAACATCTCCTTCCTCGTATCCATGGACGACAAGAAGGCTGCACTCGAGGCGCTCCAGAAGACGCTCTTCGGCACAAAATAAAACAGAACAACCACACACTTAACTACCCTCTGCCTACAGCGTGAGCCGTGGGCAAGGGCAATATCACACACAAACAGGTTTGGACATACACACCTGAAAACTAAACTACACACCATGACAACACAAGACTTCAAGGGCATGCAAACGCCCTTCTACTACTACGACCTCACTCTTCTCCGCAACACGCTGCAAGCCATCAAGGACGCCACGGCCGACGCGCCAAACTTCCATGTACACTACGCCGTGAAGGCCTGTGCCACCCCCATGGTTCTCCGCGAAATTGCGCAGGCAGGACTCGGAGCAGACTGCGTGAGCGGGGGCGAAATCCTCCGTGCAGCAGAGCAAGGATTCCCCGTTTCGGAAATCGTCTACGCAGGTGTTGGCAAATCGGACTGGGAGATTGAAGCTGCTCTCGACAAGGACATCGCCATGTTCAACGTAGAATCGATGGAAGAGCTGGAGGTCATCAACGAAATTGCCTCGACGAAGTGCAAGATTGCCCGCGTGGCTTTCCGCATCAATCCCAATGTTGATGCTCACACTCACGCAAAGATCACCACGGGTCTCAACGAGAACAAGTTCGGCATTGCCATGGAGGATATGCTCCCCGCTATCCACCGCGCCCAGACACTCTCAAACATCGAGTTCCTGGGTCTCCACTTCCACATTGGCAGCCAGATTACGGAGACAACTCCTTTCCGCGCACTCTGCGAACGCATCAACGAACTGACAGCTGCACTCAAAGCCGACGGCATCAGTGTGCGCAACATCAACGTAGGTGGCGGTTACGGTGTGGACTATCAGCATCCCGACGAGAATCCTATCCCCGACTTCAAGGCCTACTTCGATACTTTCAAGCAGCACCTCCAACTCGATGCAGACCAGCATCTGCACTTCGAACTCGGACGCGCCATCGTGGCTCAATGCGGCAGTCTCATCACCAAGGTGCTCTATGTGAAGCAGGGCCACTCCAAGCAGTTTGTCATCGTCGACGCTGGCATGACGGATCTCATCCGCCCCGCTCTGTACGATGCTTTCCACTTCGCGCAGAACCTCACGGCCGAGGAGGAAGGACGCGCAGAACATTGCAACTATGACATCGTGGGCCCCATCTGCGAAAGCAGCGACGTGTTCCACAAGGACTATCAGTTGCCCATCACTCACCGCGGCGACCTCATCGCATTCCGCACAGCTGGCGCTTATGGCGAAATCATGGCTTCACAGTACAACTGTCGCCCCATGCCCAAGCATATCTGTTCGAAATAGGACAACACACCATCATTTCTTTTAATGAATAAACTCTCTCTCTACATTCACGTTCCATTTTGCCAAAAACGCTGTCACTACTGCAGTTTCTACAGCACTACGTTTGGCAAGGCGGAACGTGATTTGTATGTTCAGGCACTGCTTCGTGAGATGGAGACGCGCGCCGAAATGTGGCACCAACAGCATCCCAATAAGGACACTGCCCCTGCAGACAGGCCTGAAGTGCAGACCGTCTACTTCGGAGGCGGAACTCCCTCACAACTCGACGAAGAAGAACTCTCACTCATCTTCACCGCCATTCGTCACCATTTCAATATCGCCAACGAAGCCGAAATCACTTTCGAATGCAACCCCGACGATCTTGACTCCACAGATCTCGCCACAACGCTGAAACGCTTTGGCGTCAATCGCATCAGCATGGGTGTGCAGTCGTTCGACGACGAAATGCTGCGCAGCATCAACCGTCGACACTCTGCGGCACAAGTCTTCAACGCAATTCGCAGTGTTCACAAGGCGGGAATCCACAACGTCAGCATAGACCTCATCTACGGCCTACCCAACCAGACGTTGGAAGATTGGAAGAAAGACGTGAACCGAGCCGTGTCGCTGGCACAGGAATCGCACGGCCCCTACCCTGCTGTAACGCACATCTCATCGTACTGCCTATCGATTGAGCCTGGCACTCATCTTTATAATATGCACGCGCGAGGAGAAATCAAGGAAGTGGATGAACAGACGACGCTCGAAATGTACAGCTACCTCATCAATGCTCTCGAAGCGGCAGGATTCTTGCATTACGAGATTTCGAACTTCGCTCTTCCAGGTTATCATTCATGCCACAACACTGCGTATTGGACAGGAGTACCATACATCGGACTTGGCCCTGCAGCACACTCTTACGATGGTCTTGCCACACGACGTTGGAACTCGAGCGACCTCAAGGCTTACTGCGCGAACCAGCCTTACGAAGAGGAGCATCTTACCCCTTCGGAACTCTACGACGAACTTGTCATGACGCGTCTTCGCACACGCGATGGACTGCCCCTCTCGCTCCTCACCGAAGCACAACGCCGATACATTCTCCGCGAAGCCAGACGCTACGTCGAAACGGGCCATCTCTGCGTCGACGAAAAAATCCGGCTGACGAGGAAAGGAATTTTCATCTCCGATACAATTTTTGCAGACCTCATGAGTGCAGAATAGTTGCGACAATAACAACTTGCCTTGTCACGAATTGTTAAAGGAATGCAAAATCTGCACTTTTTAGCATTTAACATTTTAACTAGTTCTGCGGATTTCATAAATTTGCACATGTTTTATGGCTTTAGCGCTTAAAGCACTTTACCCACTCAACGAACAACGAAAAAGCAAGAACTTAAAATAACACAGAAATGAACAAAAAACTCGTTGGCACTCTCGCACTCTGTGCCATCCTCAGCAGCAGCATGACTGCTGTAGCCGTGAAAGCCGTGGACTCCAAGACCATTGACGCTCTCGCAAACGTAGAAACCTCAGCACCCGGTCAGCCCGTTGACCTCACCTATGCAGCAGAGAAAGCTACAAACTCCGTTGTCTTCATCAAGGTTACCGTGAATAGCAAACAGCAGGAAGTTCAGTATTTCGATCCCTTCGGATTCTTCGATGACTTCTTCGGCAATGGCGGACGCGGACAGCGTCAGCAGCAGGAAACTCCCAAGCGACAGGGCTCGGGGTCGGGTGTGATCCTCACCAACGATGGCTATATCGTGACGAACAACCACGTTGTGGCTGATGCTGACGAAATCCTCGTGAAGCTCAACGACAACCGCGAATTCAAGGGCCGCATCATCGGTACCGATAAGGACACGGACCTCGCTGTCATCAAGATTGAAGCCAAGGACCTCACCCCCATCAAGGTGGCTTCAAGCGACGACCTAAAGGTGGGCGAATGGGTACTGGCTATCGGCAACCCTTACGGTCTCACCTCTACCGTTACCGCTGGTATCGTGAGCGCAAAGGCACGTTCGCTCCACTCACAGAACCCCGTGGAGAGCTTCATTCAGACCGATGCTGCCATCAACCCTGGCAACTCGGGCGGTGCACTCGTCAACGCCAATGGTGAACTCGTGGGCATCAACGCAATGCTCTACTCACAGACGGGTTCTTACTCCGGTTACGGCTTTGCCATCCCCACGACCATCATGAACAAGGTTGTGGCTGACATCAAGGACTTCGGTTCCGTACAGCGTGCACTCCTCGGCATCGCAGGTACCGACGTGAGCAACTACATCGATCAGCAGAAGAGCAAGGGCAAGGACGTAGATCTCGGCACCGTATCAGGTGTTTACGTCAGCGAGGTTACCTCCGACGGTGCTGCAGAAGCTGGCGGTCTCGAAAGCGGCGACGTCATCCTCTCCGTAGACGGCAAGAAGATTGAGAAGTTCGGCGAACTTCAGGAAATTCTCGCTACTCACCATCCCGGCGACAAGGTGAAGGTAGTTTACCTCCGCAACAAGAAGGAACACTCCACCACCCTCGTTCTCCGCAACGCCCAAGGTACTACCGAACAGATTCAGAACGTCGATTCCGACACGATGGGTGCTGCACTCCGCCCCCTCTCTGACGAAGAGAAGCAGGAACTCGGTCTCCGCTACGGTCTCGTTGTCAGCAACATCAAGGCGGGCAAGATGCAGGAAGCTGGCATCACGAAGGGCATCATCATCATGCAGGTGAACGACAAGGAGATGCGTACCGTTGACGACTTCTACGATGCTGTGAAGGCCGCCAACATGTCAACGGACCGCGTACTCTGGATTCGCGCAAAGACGCAGTCAGGCCGCAATCTCTCCTTCACCGTCGAACTCGGCGACATCAAGGAAGACGCTGCTCCCGCAAAGAAAAAGAAGTAAACACGAAGGCGAATAGCTCAAAATAAAAGCACCTCTCTGGCGAAGAA
>JAUNIC010000102.1:8442-11516 GCA_030523615.1 Bacteroidales bacterium | reverse complement strand
ATTCGCTATGAAAAAAACTCTTCGGGCATTGTTGCTTCTTTTCGTCATGCTCTTCGCATGGCGCGGCTACGCACAGAGCCTTACCATCGACCTTACCGCACAGCCTGTGGGCGCTAAAGGCATCGTCAACGTCACCTACAAAGGCGTAAACCTCGTGTACCTCATGGGCGGCAAAATACAAGGTGCCCTCATCTACGGCGACGGCACCACGTTCAAGGACTACATCCTCGCCCTCACCTCCGAACGCGAAATCACCGCCATCGAATTTGAGGGCGTGACCAGCAGCGGCCGTACCGCAAATATCCGGGAGACAAAGGCCAACAGCACGTTCAAGTTCAACGAGACGGGAACCTCAACCTGGAGCGGAGCCTCTAAGGAACTCCTCTTCATGGGTTCGGCAACCACCACGGGCTACACCATCACCAACCTCCGCATCTGGCTCGAGGACGAAGAGGGCGATGGCGGCCACGTCGATGCGCTACAGCCTCTCGGCTCCGATGTGCACTTCTACGCCCAGGGCCACAACCTGCCCTACGACGGACGTCCTGTGACGCTCGCCGTCGTTTCCGACACCAAGTTCCGTACCGCCCTGCAACCCTACCTCCTTTGGAAGACCCAGCAGGGCTACCACGTTGAGGAACTCTATGCCGACGTCATCCAGCGCGAAACCGGCAGGACTGGCGATGCCCTCGCGCTCGAGATCCGCAATCGTCTGATGGCCCTCGATCCCCGTCCCAGCTACGTCCTCCTTGCCGGCGACAGCGGCGAAGTTCCCTACTTCGAACCCCGTACGGCCATGGCAGGCGGTCAGGATGCTGTGACCGACTTCTACTACGGCGAATACAGCGGCGACCACTTTGCCGAGGCTGCCGTCGGACGCTTCTCGGCCACCACCGTCGACCAGCTCAAAGCGCAGATGGAGAAGACGAAGTACATGGCCTTCATCCGTCCTGCCGATGCCGATTGGATGCATCATTCCCTCATTGCCCATGCCCCTGCCGGAGACATTTCGACGAAGAAGGCTGCCGAGTTCGGAGCGACGTTCCCCACGAAGTTCAAGGACAACACGACGAAGACCGTCTATCCCTACAGCTCCTCCGTCAATCCCGAGATCAATGCCGGATGCTCGCAGGTGGCCTACATCGGTCACGGCAGCACCAGCGCGTGGATGGAATATAGCCAGGGTGCTGTGCGCATGCTGGAGAACAAGAACAAGTACCCCGTCGTGCTCGGTCTGACGTGTCTCTCCGGATCGTTCCAGTACAACGAGTGCCTGGCCGAAACCTTCATGCGTATGCCCGAAGCCGGTGCTGTGGCCTACATCGGTGCCACGCGCGAATCGTGGGACGGTGCCGACAACC
This sequence comes from Bacteroidales bacterium, assembly GCA_030523615.1. Classification (GTDB taxonomy): domain Bacteria; phylum Bacteroidota; class Bacteroidia; order Bacteroidales; family Bacteroidaceae; genus Alloprevotella. The sequence continues at coordinate 10,155 of JAUNIC010000102.1, read as the reverse complement.
TCTTCTTCTACGGCGGCAACAGCGTCTACCAGACCTTCGAACACATCGGTTTCATGCGTTCGCTCTACCATCCCGATGTCGAAGACGCCTCGCAGATCACGCGTACCATCGGCGACGCGATGAACGTTGGTAAGATGGCCTCGCGCATCGACGGCGAATACAGTCCCTTCCGCCAGTTCTCCGAATTCTTCACCCTCTTCGGCGACCCCACCTACCAGCCCTACATCACCGTGCCCCAGCAGATGACCATCAACGCTCCTGTGACGGCCATCGCAGGACGCTGCATCGACATCACGACGGCTCCCGATGCTGTCGTAGCCATCAGCAAGGACCGCACGGTGGTGGCCGTTGGTGTGGCTGACCACGAGGGCCAGCTGTCGCTGAAAGTTCCTGCCGACGCTCCCACAGGCAGCTGCACGCTCTACAGCAGCGCACCCTTCTACAACGACCTCCTGTCGTCCATCATCGTCATGCCTGGCGACGGTGGCGAGGATCTGGGGTATGTCGAGGAGGTTGCCCCGCGCGTACAATATAAAGATGTGATCGATGTCAGTACGGCTGCTGCGGCGCTGCCCGGTTACACGAAGGAGTACCTCGATTATCTGCCCGAATCCTTTGGCGTGGGTTCGCCTGCGCGCTATACCATGTGGGCGGGAACGAACATCACCTCCGGTGCCAGCGAAGTGCAGTACCAGCATTGGCTGACGAGTCCGAACGATGTGATCCGTGGCATCTACATCCGCAACCGCTACGAGAACTCGAGCATCATCACCACCACCACGGGCGGCCGTGCGGCATACGTCGAGGTGGAATGGTTGCACCCCTGCGGCCAGACCGAAATCCTCGGTATCTACGGTAGCCAGACGCCGTACTACGATACGCGCCAGGCATGGAATGGCGAGGAGGGCAAGAAGCTCGGCGAGATCCGTAAGGGCGACAGCAATCGTCTCGTCATCGATGGCAATTGGCCGTATATCCTCATCCGTGCCGAACACTACGAGGGTCATTTCGGTGGCTTGACGAACGAGCAGGATGACATCTTCCTGCGTTCTCTCACCATCGGTTGGAATCGTCTCGAGGGCGAGTCCGTCTTTGGCGATGTGGATAACGATGGCGATATGGATGTCGACGATGTTGAAGCGCTGCGTTACATCCTGGCGAACGATCTGACGACGACGAATGCCGATATCAATGGCGATGGCCGCGTAACGATTGCCGATATCACCGCCCTCATCGCCCGCCTCCGCACGAAGTAAAGGTGTGCAAGTGTGCAGTTCACAACGTCGCGCTCCAATGTTTTAATTTAAACAGAAAATGCGCCCAAATGCTTTTACGTGTCCTCGGTATGGGGGCGCTGGAAAACGGTCGCCGAAGCTCCAGAAAACGTCTAACACAGAAAACGAGAACATAAAGAAACACGTTTCTCTTGATACGTTTAGCCGAATCGGTTTTCTCCGTTGTCGTTTTCACTGTTAAGGGTTTTTGCCGTTAGGTGTTTTCCAGGGCGCCCCGCCATGCAGAATCGTAGCCCGTTTGGCGCCCATTTTCTGTTTATAATACCCGCCAACCAGAATCGCAAAACCCCGTTTGGCGCCCATTTTCTGTTTAAAATTAAAATTTCCGCATCACGCAATCCCGCCCTCGCGACACACAAAAATGGGGCTTTGCGATGATGGACGTGCCACATTAGTGACACGATATTGTCACATCTGT
>JAUNIC010000102.1:0-8432 GCA_030523615.1 Bacteroidales bacterium | reverse complement strand
AAAAACGCTCGCGGAGATAGAAAAAACGCTCGCGGACGCAGGCGCAGCGGTCACGGAGATCGGTAAACTGTTTGCGGAGATAAGACGATGTATATCAAGGATTAAACGACGGCCGTAGGCTGACGGATGCGTGGCGATGGATGCACCAAAGTCGATAGCAATGCACCGATGATGCACACCAAAAGTGCACACTTGCACACTTTGCACACTTGTGAACTACACACACACATGAAAATAACAACACCTCATATTATGAACACACTTTACAAATTACTCGCTCTTGTCGCTCTCGCGCTGACGTCACTCACAGCGCTGGCGCAGGACGTGGTTGTGGACTTCGTCAAAGAAGGTACAGCCAACTCCAGAGTCCAAACCCTAATCCGTGGCGAGAACGTACACTTCGACTTCGTCGGCAATGAGTACGACCCCTACGGCGCATACCTCTACAGCACGTGGGACATCTACAGTCTCACCATCACCGCGCCCCGTAACATCGCCGTCATCGAATACCAGGCTACGCCCGTTAGCGGCAAGAACGCCAACCTCAGCGCTTCATCCGGCAAGATCAGCGCCAAGGACGCCGACACACGGGTGTGGCGTGGCGCAACGAACAAGATCACGTTCTGGGGCACCGACCAAAACACCTCGTGCAGCATCACACGCCTCCGTCTGTGGTTCGACGCAGACAAGTACAATCCCGAGGCTCCTTGGGAGGTATCCGCCGATGACGATAACCCCTACGCCGCCGATGTCAATCTTGCCGACGACGATACCGACTACGCCCAGAAGGACCGCGTCTATGCCTCCGTCAACATCCTGCCCCGCAACGGCCGCGGTGTGCCTATGGCCGTGGTCAGCGCACCCCAATTCAAGAGCGTGCTCCAGCCTTACCTCGAATGGAAGACGCAGCAGGGTTATGAGGTGACGGAACTCTATACCGACAAGGTTCCTGGCGGCAAGACGGGCGTCGAACTTGCCCATGCCATCCGTCAGGAGCTGATGAAGATGGAGCCGCGTCCCGCATACATCCTCCTCGTGGGCGATGTGCAGGATATCCCCGTATTCCCCGGTGACCCCGACGTCGGTCCGGCCGATCTCTTCTACGGCGAATTTACCGACGACTACTATGCCGATGCCTATGTAGGACGCTTCACGGCCACCACACCCGAACAGCTCCGGCCGCAGCTCGAAAAGACGCAGTTCATGGCCGCCCTCAGACCCAAGGACGGCGAATGGCTCAAGCACTCGCTCACCGTCGACAACATCAACGAGGAGATTGCCGTGATGAGGCCCGCATCGGACATGTCGCTCAACTATCCCCTCAACTTCGAGGGCAACTCGTCGCAGAAGATCGAGGCTTCGTGGCAGGACGCCATCAACACCATCATCAACAACGGTTGCTCCTTCGTCAGCTACTTCGGTCACGGAGGTCCCGAGATGTGGAGCAGTAGCTACATGACCAGCGATGCCAACAAACTCAACAACCGCGGCAAATATCCTGTCGTGTTCAGCATCACCTGCCATGCCGGCAACTTCGCCTACAACCCCACCTGCCTTGCCGAAGCCTTCATGCAGCATCAGGATGCCGGTGCGGTAGCCGTCATCGCCTCCTCGCGTGCCTCACGTTCCGACTCCAACTTCCGTCGCTTCGCCGGCGACAGGGACGGCCGACAGAGTGCCAGCGCAGGTCTGCTGCGCAGCCTCTTCCCCTGTGTGGGAACCGACCTCTCACAGCGCGCACGAACCATCGGACAGGCGCTCGAAATCAGCGGACTCGCTGTGGCGCGTAATATGCCCGACGACTTCTATGCCAACTCCGAGATGTACAACCTCCTCGGCGACCCCACCTATCAGCCCTACATCACCACGCCCAAGGCCAACAAGCTGCACACCGCCACGTACAACATGACGACGGGACGCAACGTGACCGTCAGCACCGTGCCCGAGGCCATGGTCTGCCTGAGTCAGGGTCGTAAGGTCATTGCGGCTGCCGTAGCCGATACCGAGGGCAACGTGACGCTGCACATCCCTGCTGCAGCTCCCACGGGCGACTGCATGCTCTACACCAGCGCTCCGGGCTACAACGATTTGTGGCACGCCGTCACCCTCACCGCCGGCAACGGAACCGACGAGCTCGAGGAGGGCGTTGCTGCTCCCCTCAACATCACCCACACCGACATCATCTCCGTAGCCACCGTTGGCACCGCCGTCACTGACAATTGGACCGATCCGCGTCCCATGGTTTCCTCCACTTCGCCCGCGCAGTATCTCATCTGTGCTGTGAACGATCTGAGCAACTATGCCGAGTGCGTCACCGGCAACAAGCGTTGGCTGTATAGCGATGTTCCTGCAGAGGGCATCTTCATTCGCGACAAGTACCAATACTGCAGCATCGTCACCACCGCCAGCCCCGGCAAGGCGCGTCGCGTGAGCATCGACTGGCTGCACCCCACGGGCCAGGGCGAAGTCATCGGCGTCTATGGCAGCAATTACGCTTACATCTCCACCGAACAGGCTTGGAACGGCGAGGAGGGCGATTATCTCGGCTCGCTCGTCAAGGGCTACAACGACGAACTCTTCATCAAGGGCGACTACAAATATCTGCTCTTCCGTGCCGAACCCCACAAGCAGTATCCTGCCGATGAGCAGAGCAATGTCTTCATCCGTTCGCTCAAGATCGATTGGGAGGCTGATCTCCAGCGTTGTGCTCCGCCGCAAATCACCTATGCCGACGGCGAAATCGCATTCCGATGCGCAACACGCGGCGCTACGTTCAACTACGGCATTGCACCCTCCAAGACCAAGAAGGGCGTCTTCGTAGTGACGGCCACGGCCACCGCTCCTGGCTATGCTCCGTCGGCACCGTCGACCATCGAAATCGACGGCAGCGCAATAGCAAAAGTTCGCGGCGACATCGACGAAAACGGCTCCATCAGCATTGCCGACGTCACCAAACTCATCCAAAACCTCATAAAGAAATAAAAGCGCTACCATGAAAACAATATACAAGACTCTGCTCGCAGCCCTCTGCTGCACGATGGCGCTTGGCGTTCAGGCTCAGGAACGTACTTTCCACCGCAACAAGGTGCTCATCGAGAAACATACAGGCACAGGATGCCAGGCGTGTCCCGCCGCTGACGAAGTCGTCGAAAAATACATTGCTGACATCAACGCCGAAGAAGATGTGGCCATCTTGCGCCACCATAACTATGGCAGCAGCCTCCTCAACACTGCCTCCAGCTCGGCGATCGTCGGCATTTGGGGCGCTGGCGTATGGCCCTCGATGAACGTGGACCGTTACGGATTCTTCGGCGACCGTAAGGAACGTACTTCGTGCTCCACCGGCAATGCGTATTCCTTGAGATCGCTCGAGACCATCGAACGACGTCTGGACACTCCGACGTACGTCAGTCTGGCATTCAACGGCTCTACCTTCGACCCCGCGACAATGACGCTGCGCCTCGTCCTCAGCGGTGAGGTGACGGCAAAGTTGCGCTACCTCCGCATTCACGCCTTTATCACCCAGAGCGGCATCGAGGCCATTCAGATGGGTGCTCCGTCGGGCTATATCCACAACGATGCCGTGCGCGACCGCATGATGGTTGATCCGCAGGGCGATGTGCTGGAGTTGAACGATGACGGCACGTACTGCGTGGTGTTCGAGAAAACCCTCGAGCCCAAGTATGGCCCGATCAAGACTGTTGCAGAGGATATGAAGGTCGTGGCTTTCGTCAGCTCGTATGTGGACGATACCGCCAGCTTCTACGACTGCGACTATTCCACCAGCGAGGTGCATAATGCTGACGTCGTTGCGCTCCTCGATCTTCCCGTTGTGGCTCCGTGTGCCGCTCCGAACATCGAGTATGTGGCGGGTTCCTTGGTCTGCACCAGTGCTACGGAGGGTGCCGTCTGCCACTACGACATCACTCCTCTTACATCATCAGCTGATAATGGTCAGGGAGCGCTCAGCCTCACGGCGCCGGCTTTCACCGTCACAGCCTACGCTACGGCAGAGGGTTTCACGCCTTCGTCAAAGGTGAGTCGCACGTTTAGCCTTCGCGATGTCGTCGGCGATGATGCCACAGAGGTTCGCGACGTCGATGGCAACGGCCTCATCAACAAGGCCGACGTAGATGCCCTCGTCGACAAACTGCTGATGAAGTAAATATACTCCAACGAAATTAAAAAAAGAAACAATACCCGTTGGCGGAATAAACATGTAGATTGCAGAAAACCCCAAGGTGGTGATATTCAACGGCATAGGGTTTTCGCTCGAGCTCTGCTCGCTTGCCTAAGCAAGAACCCTATGTTAAACGGAATCAATCAAATTAATGTGTAGCGCTGAAAGTGCGACATTCTTAGATAGGGGATTTCAATCCCCGTTGATTCGAGGCGTTGTAAGAATGTCGCCCTTACAGGGCTACATATTATTTATACCCCCCTGATAATCGTAGGGTTGAAACCCTACGCTGGCTGAATGTCGCCCCTTTGGGGCTTGGCAAATTAATTCCAACGGGTCACCTCATATTATGAACACACTACACAAATTACTCGCTCTTGTCGCTCTCGCGCTGACGTCACTCACAGCGCTGGCGCAGGACGCGACGCTTGACTTGACGCATCCCGACAAGAATGAGCACCAAAGTGTATGGTCGATTACCCGCAACGGAGTCAAGGCTGAATACATTCCTGGAGGTACCTACTCCGATGGCGCTTCCATCTATAGTAATTGGCGTAATGACTACGACATTAAGTTCACGTCGGCAAAAGCCATTGCCGTCATTGAACTCGACGGCATTACGGACAACAGAAGCAATGCGTACACCTCCGACGTGGCCTGCACGACCGGCACATTAAAGATGTACCCCAAAGAAACGTCCATCTGGAAGGGCAACGCTACTGCCATTTCATTTTACGGTAAGCAGGTGAGCACCCGCTACTATTTCACCGAGGCCCGCATCTGGTTCGTCGGTACGCCCTACGGCAAGCAGTATGTCAAGGATCCCGTGATTTCGGTGAACAACGGCGTGGTGAAGTTTGATACAGAAACGCCCAATGCCTCGTTTACCTACAGCATGCAGTTCGATGCCGACGGCAAAGTGCGGATGTGCGATGGAACGGTCCCCCTCAACTTCCCGCTTGTGGTCAATGTCCAAGGCGAGGCCGCGGGTTACGAGAAATCGCCGACCACCACGACGACCATTTCCCTCACCACACTTCGGGGCAAGAAGGGCGACGCCAACGGCGATGGAAAAGTCACCACGCAAGACGTTCAAACCATTGTGGATAATCTCCTAAACAAGACTGCAAAATGAAAGTGAAGCACATCCTCCTGGCAGCTCTGTGCTGCGCTTCTGCACTCTGCGCCCAGGCACAGTCGAAAGCCGCTGCCCGCACCTTTACCCGCTCTAAGGTGCTCATTGAGAAACATACGGGTTTGGCGTGTCCCAACTGCCCCGACGGCGATCGCGCACTTCGGGAGTACATCGAGCGTCATCCCGATTACGCTGATAAGTTTGTCGAGATGCGCCACAACAACTACCACAGCTTCGACAACTACTTCGTGGACTTCCAGCTCGACATCTCCGATATGTGGCGCGTCGATGGTTGGCCCCGCTATTTCGTGGATCGCTGCGACCCCAACGGCAACCGCTACACAGATCCGCGCTCCTATGGTATGGGACGTGGCGAATTCGACGGCGATTCGACCGATGAGATTGGCAACCGTCTCAACAAGCTCACGAACGTCAGCATCGCCCTTACCGGCAGCAGCTACAACCCCACGTCGAAAACGCTCAACATTCGCGTCAGCGGCGAGGTGACGGCATCGCTCCCCAACCTCCACATCAACATTTTCCTCCTTCAGGACGACGACCGCTTCGAAGGCACTTCGCGCGCTTTCCTGACGAAGAGCGTCCACGGCGACTGGTTGCCCGTGAGCGGCGGCCGCTACGATGTGATGTACTCCTACGTCATTCCCGACAAGATCCGCACGATCGCCACCGACCCCTCTCGCATGCGCGTTGTGGCCTTTGTCAGCTCGTTCGACGATGCCGACTTCACCTTTAGCGAGGTGCACAATTGCGATGTGGTGAGCGTCACCACTCTGCCCAGCACCATGCTCCTTCCGCGTCAGCAATGCGCAGCACCCACGATTGAGATTCAAGGACAGAATCTCGTGATGAAGAGCAAGACACCCGGCGCAGCATATTTCTATAGCGTGACGAGCAATGTCAGTGCTGATCTCACCACGACGAAGAATCTGGATTTGTCCCGCGCCACATTCACCGTCACCGCCTATGCCGGTGCTCCCGGCTACACCGATTCTCGTGAGGTGACGAAGACTTTCACGCTCCTTGATCTCATCGGCGATTTGAAGGACGTCAATGGCGACGGCACCGTCAGCATTGCCGACATCCCCGCCCTCATCAAATTGTTGAGGATATAGACACAAATAGAGCAGCATCTTAGGATGCTGCTCTATTTGTTTAGCGGCTTTAGCGACTTTAAGGTCTTTAAGGACTTTAGGTTAATACACGCGCTTTTTGCCGTCGACGATGTAGATGCCGTGGGCAGGGGCAGCAACCGTGCGGCCTTGCAAGTCGTAGAGGAGGGAAGGGGTAAGAGGGGAGAGGGAAGAGGATGCGTTGTCGTCGTCATCGTAGGGCATAGCATCGATGCCCACCTTCGTGTTCTGTCCCTTCGTCTGGTAGACGCGCACAAAGTCGAAGCGCGTTTCGTATTCGTGGCCCGCAACGGGATTCTTTGCCCACGAACCATTGCCCACGCTCTGATTGAGGATGAGGTAGAACTTCTTGTCGAACGGCCAGTAGCCCGCGTCGAGGTTCTCCTGGCTGATGCTGCTCTTGTAATAAGACGAGTATGCCGATTTGCCGTCGATGCTCCACGTCATTTTGTCGGCCGTCCACTCGAAAGAGTAAACGTGGTAAAGTCCGTCGTAGTTACATACCGTAAGTCCCGACTTCTGGCTCTGCTTCGCCGCATGCACCGTACCGTAAGCCACGTTGGCGGCGTCAATCATCTCCCAGATGTCGATTTCGCCACAGTAGGGCCATCCAGCGCTTTGGTCAGAAGGCATCATCCAAATGGCAGGGAACGAACCCGTGAAAGGACAAGTGAGGGCACGCACATCGACGCGACCATATTGGAAGGTGAACTTACCCTTCGTGTCCACGCTGCCCGACATCCAGTCGCGGTCCTCGTTGCTCGCACGATCCTCCGGAGCACAAGGGATGCAGCGGTTCACCAGTTCGCCGTCGGCAATGTACACCACCTTCGGCGACTTCGAATTGACGTAGCGGTTCCACGCCGAATTGTTGTCGTGCGTGCCGCGGCGCCACTTCCTGGTGTTCAGTTTTGCCTGCTCACCGGGCGTCGTGTCAAACTCGTCGAAGAAAGCCAACTGATAGTTGTTCTCGGTAAATTCGTCGGGTGTGCCCCAAACACCACTGATGGTCACGTCGTAACCCTGTCCGGAGCCAGACGCAGGACCAGCCATCGCGGCGGCGGGAATCGTCACGATACCATTCGTAGGCACCTCGATCGTCTCGCTGCTCACCAGCTCCCCGTCGTGGTTCGTAATCTTCACCGTCACCTCCGTCGGCGTGGTGTAGCACTTGTCGGGAGCCACGAGCTTCAGGCGCAGATCCTTCTCCGGCACAAGATCGGGCAAACCCGCCTCCAAGCCGTAACCCACGAAGAAACCATAGTTGGACGCAAAATGCAGACGTGACGGACGCGGAGCACTCTCCTCCGTAACGCGGAGCGTAGCGTCCAGGATGGCGCCACCGTTCACCAAGAAGTCACCATCCTCGGCATTCGTGTCGCCGCCCGGATCGAGGCTGTTCCAATCCACCTTGAAGCGGATGACATATTCCCCCTCGGCCAAGTCGGCAGGGAGCGTGAACGAAGGCGGGTTCAGCGTGTTGCGTGCCGAAGTCTTCAGCTCAGTACCCTCGCTGTTCCAACCCGTCGTGTCGTCATCGTCGTTGCCGCTGTAGAAGGAGTAGCTCATCAGTTCGCTGTCGGCAGCAGGCGTGTGGTCAGCGTTGAGGCTGTAGGACAGCAACTTGTCGCCGTTGCGGTCAATGTAGACGTAGCCATTCATCCAATCCCCAGCATAGCCGAAGTTGATGGTCACCGTCTCGCCGGACTTGGCGTAGAGGCGCGTGGCGGTGGCGTCGGTATACACGTGCTTCGTGTCGGCGCTGACGGTCTGAGCCCCGTTGGAAGGAGTGGAGAGCGTCACGCTGCCCAACGCACGTTTGTTCGTGTTCGTATAAGTTTGGTTGGCGTCATAGTTGGTGGCGATGCCGCTCTGCGCCATAGCGACGAGGGGCAGGATGGCAAGGATAGAGATGGCGAGTCTTTTCATGGTCTTCTTGGGGTTAGGGTCTTTAAGGTCTTTAGGG
>JAUNIC010000101.1 GCA_030523615.1 Bacteroidales bacterium | reverse complement strand
ACCGGGAAGGTGAGTAAGATTGAAGAGTGCACCGAGGATCACAATGGATGCACCCCAAGAGTATGCATAGTTAAGGAAGGTCTGCCCCGGGATGCTGTCCATCCAGTGCTGGAGGCGAACGACGATGTTGAGTTTGCTTGCCATAAGCCCCCCTCCATCTCCCCTAACCAGGGGGAGGGCTCGTTGCTGCTGAGGGGTCAAGCAGGAAAAGGCACGAGCCGACCAAGATTTATATATTTAAGGTATAGCCTTTCGAGGGGGTATTTACTTTTTCTTCGAAGTGCCGGTGTTGCTCGTTGTGGTAGCCTTGGAGCGAACACAGCGGAAGCCGATGAAGGAGCGGGGCTGGTTCTGGTACTCGTAGGTACGCCATGCTGAGCGAATGAGCGATACGGGATCCTTCCACGAACCGCCGCGCACACTCTTGCGCTTCAGGAAGTAGGGATCTTCGAGAGCAGCGTCGTACCGAAGTTCGGGGTTGACGTCGGCCATAGAGATGACACCCGCTTCGGTGTAGACGGTGTTGGTCCATTCGGCTACGTTACCGGCCATATCGAAGAGGCCGTTGCTGTTGGCGCCGTAGATGCCCACACGCGAGGTGATGAGGTTGCCATCTTCGGTGTAGTTACCGCGGTCGGGCTTGAAGTTAGCGTAGTAGCAACCCTTCTCGCTCGTCATGTCCTTGCCTTCCCAGGGATATTCAGCACCCTCGGTACCGCGGGCAGCATATTCCCACTCGACCTCAGAGGGCAGACGGTAGCGCTGAATGTAGCGGGCCTGAGGACCGAGACCACGAAGGAGGAACTCCGTGCGCCAAGCGCAGAAGGCCTGTGCCTGCTCCCAAGTGACGCCAACCACGGGGTAATCGTTGTAGGCGGGATTGGAGAAGTAGTTCTTCATGTAGGTCTCGTTGTGCGCATTGGGAAAATCGTTGACCCAACAGGTCGTGTCGGGATAGACGGGCACGATGTAGGTATTGACGAAATCGTAAAGCGACGAGAGCGGACGATTGATGGTCTCGCGGATGATGTTGCCGTCGTCATCAACGTAGGCGGTATCCTTGCTGATCATCACCACCTCGTTGGGGTCGATGGAGTGGTCGGTGTTGAGATCGCGCTCGTAGGGGTCGAGGCGATATTTGCGGAGAGCGGCCTTCTCGTAGTCGAACACCTCATAGCGGAAGTTCATCTGTTTGGCGTCGAGCATCTTCGTGCCATCGTAGGGATGCACGAGGTAGACGCTCTCGAGAGCACGCTGCTGGTCCTCGGTAGGCTTGCGCCAGGGTATGGCCTTTGCCCAGTTGAGATGGGGTGTGACGGGGTCGCCGTACTTGTCGACCTCAATCTTGAAGGTCTCGTCGCCGCCGAATGAGGGGTCGGCCAAGCGCTCACGGATGATGCTGTCGCGCACCCACTCCACGAACTGGCGGTACATGGAGTTGGTCACTTCCGTCTGGTCCATCCAGAATCCGTCGACGCTGATTTCCTTCTCGGGAATCACGGTACCCCAGAGGGAGTCGTTGTCCGACAGACCCACCTTGAGGAAGCCGCGTTTCACCTCCACCATGCCGTAAGGTGCAGGTTCTGCCATCGATGTGGAGCGTTGTCCTGTCACTTCGCCACCGTTCTGCATAGCGTTGCTACTGCCCATACACGAATAGAGTATGGATGCGGCAATAAGACTGAGAAAAGCAGGGATTATCTTGTTCATCTATATTATTTATATTAATGGAGTGTTCGTGTTTGTTGTTGACAGTGCCTATGGCATCAGAGCCAGCGCACAGATTTGTGGAGGTTGCGTCCCTTCTTGCCGAGGTCCACCGGCATGCGGTAGGCGAGGGTCACTTCGTGCTGGCCGTAGATCATGCCGATGCCCTGAGTGTTGGCTTCAAAACTGTAGCAGAGGTCCATGCCCTGAATGGTGCCTCCGAAGAAGAGGCCCACGCTGCGGAGGGGAGCGTAGTTCACACCGCCATACATGCGGCGGCCCTCATATTCGTACTGAAAGCGGCAGGTCACGTCGGCGCGGTAGTCGGTCAGGTCTGTGCGGAACATGACAGACGGCGTTACTGTATATAACGGAGATTTCAGCCGAATATTGTACGACGAGGCCAAATTAAATTGCCTTTTCTTGTGAAATTCATTAGTTTCGCCCATCATGACGGTGGGAGCGAGCAGATTTCGCGCCGAAAGACCGATGCCGAGATTCTTGCGCTGATAGTAGAGTCCGGCACTGACGTCGAAGCCCGTACCGGTGAGGTCGGTGGTCGGGAAGGCGGGGTCATTGCCGTCGCCCAACTCGGCCTTCGAGCCCTTGATCTCGTCGCTCAGCAGCTGCGCGTCGGCACCGATACTGAACACACCGCCAGCCATCTTGAAGTGGTAGGCATACTGCGCAGCAAACTGCATCTGCGAGAAGAGGCCGAACGTATCGTTGTAGAAGTAGGCACCGACACCATGGCGCGACTTGCCAAGCTGGAAGGCCATATCGGCACCGGCAAACATCGTCATACCGGCATTCTCGAAGTCAATGGCGTGGGTTTGTACGGCAGCGTTGACGGCCATCTCGGGCGTGCGGCCCACAGCGGCGGGACACCACTGCGTCTCTGTCTTCCAATACTGCATGTACTGGGCATCCTGCTGAGCATAGACATGCGCAACAGCACCGCCCGCTCCCCACAGGAGAACCGACAGTGCAAGACGTTGGGTAGAGTCATTGCATCGAAGCATTATGTGTGTGTTGTACAGTGCGATTGCGCTAATTTCGGCACGAAATTACTAAAAAAGGAGCAAAAAAACAACTTTTTTCCATCTTTTAACGGCATACTCAAGTGCGAACTGCAATACTTGTCACGTCGGAATGCCGTTTTTCGTCCCAAAAATTTGCGAGTTCAACAAAGTTGTCGTATATTTGCCGACGAAAGAATGTATTAACCCTTTAAAAACAATTTAAAACAGTATGAAGAAACTACTCATCATCCTCATCGCTGCCATCGCCACCACCCTCACCTTCGACAGCTGCAAGAAGGGCGACGAAGCCGCAGCAAAGTTCAAGGCCGACTCCATCGCCATGCGCCAGGAGCAGATGCTCGAAATCGGCGACATGATGGGCGAAATCTCTGCCATCATCGACAGCATCAATGCCGAAGAGAACGAAATCACCGTGCTCACCGCAGAGGGCAGCAAGCACTCCAAGGAGCAGGTCATCGCCAAGCTCAAGCACGTGCAGCAGCTCATGGACGCCAAGAAGCAGCGCATCGCAGAACTTGAGGCGCAGCTGGAGAAGCGCATCGGCGAAAACAAGACGCTCAGCCGCGACTACGAAAATATGAAGACCATCGTCGCCCAGCTGCGCAAGGACGTGGAGGGCAAAGAGCGCCAGATTGCCAGCCTTCAGGCTGAACTGGCCTCGGCCAACGACTACGCCGCAGTCCTCGTGCGCGAAAACACTCAGCTGACACAGAGCAACACGAGCCTCCGCTCCTCCGTGGAGAGCCAGGAACGCACCATCGCCAAGCAGGAACAGGTCATCGCCAGCCAGGAGCAGGGCCTCCGCCAACAGGACGAAGCCCTCAACACGGTGTACTACTGCATCGACACGAAGGCCAACCTCGTAGCGGCCGGCATCGCCACAAAAACGGGCCTCTTCAAGAGCAAGACAAAGGCGAACACCGAGGGCTACGCTTCAGGCGCATTCAAGTCTGGCAACAAGCTGACGCTGAAGAACTTCAACATTCCCGCATCGAAGTGCAAGATCCTCAGCGGACAGCCCGAATCTTCGTACACCATCACGAAGAGCGGCAAGTCCTGCACGCTCACCATCATCGATCCCGCAGCCTTCTGGCGCGCATCGCAGTACCTCGTCGTACAGTTCTAACTCCACCCTTGGGCACAGATCGGCGCACCGCCGCCACCGAGTGTCCTGACCCGCAGATATAACCAAATATCTTAAGCATATAAGCCGTGCCACTGACGTGAGTCGATCGTGTCACAGCTGTGCGACTATCGTGCCACATGCGTGAAACCATCGTGCCACTCCCGTGACACAAGCGTTTCACGTATGTGGTATGCACAATATCCCCGCTACAAAAAACTGTTTCTCCGTCATGGAAATCTGGAACACCTACTTCCTGCCGTTTGTCTTCTTGATAGAGGAGATGGCCCCCTACCTTCTCCTTGGTTTCCTCATTGCCGGCGTGCTCCACGCCTTCGTGCCTCAGGGCACCTACCGCCGCTATCTGTCGGCCTCCAACCTCCGCAGCGTACTCTGTGCCATACTCTTCGGCGTACCCCTGCCCCTCTGCTCTTGCGGCGTCATTCCGACCGCTGTAGGCATGCGCCGCGAGGGGGCATCGCGCGGAGCCACCAACGCCTTTCTCATTGCCACTCCGCAGACGGGCGTTGACTCCATCCTGGCCACCTACGCCATCCTCGGCCTGCCCTTCGCCCTGCTCCGCCCCATCGTGGCCATGGTCACAGGCCTCATCGGCGGTGTGGTGACCAATGCCGTCGACCGCGACGACGACAACGCTGACGCCGCCACGGCTGGCGCCGATAACGACGAGACTGCACCGACGACCTTTATTGAGAAGTGTCGCAGCGCCTTGAGCTACGGATTCACCGACATGCTCATCGACATCGGCCAGTGGCTCCTCCTCGGCATCGTCCTCGCAGGCCTCATCACCATCTTTGTGCCCGAGGGTTTCTTCCTGTCTTACCAGCACAATGCGCTGATCAACATGCTCATCGTGCTCCTCATAGCTTGTCCCATGTACGTGTGCGCCACGGGGTCCATTCCCGTAGCCGCCGCCCTCATGCTCAAGGGTTTATCGCCCGGCGCCGCACTGGTATTCCTCATGGCGGGCCCCGCAACGAACATGGCTTCCATCATGGTGCTCGGCAAGACGCTCGGCCGCCGTTCGCTCATGGCTTATCTGCTGACCATCATCGTCGGCGCCATTGCCTTCGGCACCATCGTCGATGCCTTCCTACCTGCCGAGTGGTTTGCCACCGTCAGCCACCACGCCTACCACAGCGCCTGCTGCCACACTGAAGCCACGCCTTGGTGGAAGGTGGCCAGCACCGTCGTCTTCGCCATTCTCCTCGTGCGCGCACTCGCGTTGCGTTATATTAAAGGAGGCGATTCGGCTGCCGAACCTGCTGCGCCCGAGGTGCGCGTCACGGTGCTCAAGGTCGAGGGTATGATGTGCAACCATTGCCGCGCTCACGTGCTCGACGCGCTCACGGCTGTCGAGGGTGCGCAGAACGTCGAAGTAGACCTTGCTTCGGGCATGGCTCGCGTGGAGGGCGACGCCGATGTGGCCGCTCTCATCGCTGCCGTCGAGAAGTGTGGCTACCGCTGCCAGGAGCAGTGAGGCTCGCTCTGCTAACAATTTTCAATTGAAAGGGAAAGCGTCTTCCGCATCCGCCTTTTGGAATATCGTCAACACAACGTGCTCCCCGCGTCGCTCCTTTTCCATCGCTAATCTAATCTTCATCTTTATGACACGCTTTTTCGTCATTCTTGCAGGCTTGGCCTTTGCGGCCCTTTCTGCCTCTGCACAATCTTCTGCTACAATTTGGCCCGACTACCAGACCTCGGTAGCCGCCACGCTCCTTGTGCCACAGGGCCAGCGCATTGCGCCGACGGATCCCGCCATTGAATACGTGGGACGCGTCAGCATGCGCCAGCCGGAACGCCCCACGTTCACCTTTCCCGGCGTGACGATCCGTACGGCTTTCACGGGTACTTCGCTGCGCATGATTGCGAAACCTCGCAGCGGTTACTTCATGGCGCAGATTGACGGCAGCACGGCCTTTAAGGTGGGCTTCAACGCTGAACGCGACTCCGTAGTGACGCTGGCCACTGCCCTCCCCTACGGCCAGCACGAGGTGCAGCTGATGTACGTCACCGAGGGCTACGACCGCCGCGCGGAGTTCCGTGGATTCATCGTTGACGAGGGTTGTCATCTTGCGGCTCCTACGGCTGCTCCTGAGCGTCGCATCGAGTTCATCGGCAACAGCATCACTTGCGGCTACGGCGTGGAGGCGACGGAGGCCAGTGCGCCTTTCCTCGACGAAACGTGCAACCACTACCACACCTACGCCGCACGCACGGCGCGCAACCTCGGCGCTCAGCACATTGTCGTGGCGCGCAGCGGCATTGGTGTATACCGCAATTACAACGGTCCCGTGACGGGCGACTCCATCAATATGAACACGGAGTACACCCACACGTTGCTCTACGACCCTTCGGAGCTGTGGGACTTCAGCCGCTTCACGCCGCAGGTGGTATGCATCAACCTCGGCACCAACGACACGAGTACCACGGGCGCTGATCCTGCGCTGTTGAAGCAGGGTTATGTGCGTCTGCTCGGCCAGGTGCGCGGCGTTTACCCCGAGGCAAAGATCGTGTTCCTCTGCGGTTGCATGATGAACGGCGATGCGCTCGACTTGGCACGCCGCACGATGGACGCCGTGGTCAACGAGGCGAACGCTGCCGGAGACCGCGAGGTCTATCGCTTCGACTTCACGCCGCAGGATGGTTCTCTCGGCTACGGCGCCAGCTGGCATCCGTCGTATTGGCAGCACGGCAAAATGGCCGACGAACTTACGCCCTTCCTCCGCAACTTGATGAATTGGTAAGCCGCACAGCGACAATCCGCAATTACACGGCGGTAATCCGCAATCGGGCAACGCGCCAATCCGCAATTGCACAGTGGTAATCCCGCAATCGCACGGCGGCCATCCGCAATAGTGCGGCACTGCAACAACTTTCAGCGCGAATCCTTTGTCATCTCAAAACTTTGTCGTACCTTTGCAGCGCTTTTCTGCAAAGAAGGCCCCGTAGCTTAGCTGAATAGAGCGTCAGATTCCGGTTCTGAAGGTCCAGGGTTTGAATCCCTGCGGGGTCACACAAAAGAGACACGTCCGATGAGGCGTGTCTCTTTTGCGTTTTCTCCACCATTGTTGGCGGCGATGCTAAACAGCAATCAAGCGAACTAATATAGCTTCCTGATGGAACGCTCTATTGCTTCGGCAACTTGGCGAGGGAGGCAGCAATGTCTTCGTCGGTGGGAATGAAGTCGGTCATCTCGCCATTGTTGAACTTCTCGTAGGCCACAAGGTCGAAATAGCCGGTACCTGTGAGGCCGAAGAGGATGTTTTTGGCCTCGCCCGTCTCGCGGCAGCGGATGGCCTCGTCAATGGCTACGCGGATGGCGTGGCTGCTCTCGGGAGCAGGGAGGATGCCCTCGATACGGGCGAAGTATTCAGCAGCCTCAAAGACAGAAGTTTGCTCCACGCTGCGTGCCTCGATGATGCCCTGGTCGTAGAGTTCGGAGACAATGGGACTCATGCCGTGGTAGCGGAGGCCGCCGGCGTGATTGGCAGAGGGGATGAAGCCGCTGCCGAGGGTGTACATCTTAGCCAAAGGACACACCTTTCCAGTGTCGGCAAAATCGTAGACGTAACTGCCACGGGTGAGGCTGGGACAAGAGGCGGGCTCGACGGCGATGAAGCGGTATTTCGCCTCGCCGCGAAGCTGTGCACCGACGAAGGGAGCAATCAATCCGCCCAAGTTGGAGCCACCGCCGGCGCAACCGATGATGATGTCGGGTTTGATGCCGTAGCGATCCATGGCGGTCTTGGTCTCAAGGCCTATGATGGACTGATGGAGAAGCACTTGATTGAGCACGCTGCCGAGGACGTAGCGATAGCCTTCGCGGCTGACGGCATCTTCCACGGCCTCGGAGATGGCGCAGCCGAGGCTTCCGGTCGTATTGGGATGCTCAGCAAGGATGCGGCGACCGACTTCGGTAGTCGTTGAAGGCGAAGGCGTTACGGAGGCTCCGTAGGTGCGCATCACCTCGCGGCGGAAAGGTTTCTGCTCGTAGGAAACCTTCACCATATACACGCGGCAATCGAGGCCGAGATAGCCACAGGCCATGGAGAGAGCCGTGCCCCATTGTCCAGCGCCGGTCTCGGTGGTGACGCCTTTGAGCCCCTGCTTCTTGGCGTAGTAGGCCTGCGCAATGGCGGAGTTGAGTTTGTGAGAGCCGCTGGTGTTGTTGCCCTCAAATTTATAATAAATGTGTGCCGGAGTGCCGAGGCGACGCTCCAGTTCGTAGGCACGAACCAGCGGCGCGGGACGGTACATACGGTAGAAGTCACGGATTTCTTGTGGGATGGGGATGTAGCGCGTGGTGTCGTCGAGTTCCTGCTCCACGAGGTCGCGGCAGAAGACGTGTTCCAGTTCCTCTGCAGTCATAGGCTGCATGGTTGCGGGATTGAGCAGCGGCGCGGGTTTGCGCTCCATGTCGGCGCGTACGTTGTAGTAATGGGTCGGCATTTCGTCCTCAGCGAGGAAAATCTTGTAAGGGATAGTCTCTTTCATAACGGTTTAGTTTTTTATGGTGTTATTGATATGTGATTGGCGGGATAGAGGCGTCGGCAATGGTGCGGAGACTCATGTTGCCGGAGGCTATGCTCGTAGAAATTCTCGGCCGCGGCGACCTTGAGGAAAGGGTACAAAAAAGCCGCAGAACTCGAGAGAGTCCTACGGCTGCAGTGTGATGGTAAGTATACGTTGTATGATGATTCTGGCTATACCTCCTGACACGCCTTGCTTGACTCTCCCTGCGATAAGGAAAGCCACCAAAGCCAATTATGTACAGAATAGCGTGTCATGTGATTTGCGTAAGTGTTACGTTGGCAAAGGTAGGCATAATTTTGACATAAACAAGCAAAACAACCTTCTTTTTTCAAAAATTTCTGCATTTTTCATTGCATTTTATGCAAAGCACCCTCAAAAAGCTCATTGGAGTGAGCAAAATGCGGACAACGAAAATTAAAATTACTGCGAAGGGCGAAAAGAATGCTGCAAAGGGCGAGGGAAATGCTGCAAAGAGCGAAAAGACAAAATAATAAAGGTGCGTCGCATCTGGAATGATACGAACGCACCTTTACACTTTATTTAACCCATTGCGCTTAGCGCTTGATGCTCTGAACGAGGGGGAGGTCACGGCTGGAAGCACCTACGGCGATGGTGTATTCGCCTGAAGGAGCCACCCAGTTGTGATGGTCAGCGTCGAAGAAGCTGAAGTCGGCGTCGGTGAGGGTGAAGGTCACGGTCTTGCTCTCGCCGGGCTGGAGATAAACCTTGCGGAAGCCCTTGAGTTCGCGAACGGGACGCTCGGGAACAACGACTGCTGCGGGATTCTTGGCGGCAGCCTTGGCCTGCTTGGCTACGTCCTTGGCGTTCTTGGCAGCAGCACCCTTGCCAGGCACAGCACCAACGTAGAGCTGAGCCACCTCGGCACCGGCACGGTCGCCAGTGTTGGTGAGGGTGCAGCTTACGGTAGCACCATCGGCGCTGACGGTGAGGTCAGAGAAGCTGAAGGTGGTGTAGCTTTCGCCGTGGCCGAAGGGATAGAGGGGAGTCTGGCTCTTCTTGTCCACCCAACGGTAGCCCACATAGATGTCCTCGTCGTAAGAGAGGTCCCAAACCTCGGCACCGTCGATCTTCACGTCGTTGCCTTCTGCGTCAACGCGCTTGGTGCCGGGATAAGCGCCGAGAGCGTGAGCACCGCACTGGTCGAGGCTGGCGAACCAGGTGAATGGAAGGTGGCCAGAGGGATTGACGTCGCCGCTGAGAACGTCGGCAAGGCTGTGGCCGGCTTCGCTACCGAGCATCCACATCTGTACGATGGCGGGCACCTTGTCGGCCCAAGGCATCTCGACGGGATTACCGCTGAGGTTGCAGACAACGAGGTTGGAGTTGGCTGCTGCGAGAGCTTCGATGACAGCGTTCTGGTTGTAGGGAAGGTCGTACTGCTCGCGGTCGAAGTCCTCGGCATCCTGATGGTCGGCCTTGTTGAGACCACCGATGTAAACCACATAGTCAGCATTCTTGGCAGCGGCTACAGCGTCGGCGATGAGCTGCTCGGCGGAGCGGCTTTCGTGGAGGTCCTGACCGGTCTTCACACCGTTGTACTCGCCACCTACATCACCCACGTAACCACGCTGGTAGCTGACGTTGGCTGCGCCGAAGCGCTCCTTGAGGCCGTCGAGGGGGAGAATCTCGTGCTCCACCTTGAGCGAAGAGGAGCCACCGCCCACGGTCATCATCTTGATGGCGTTTTCGCCAACCACGAGCACCTTCTTGCCGGCGGGGATGGGGAGAACGTTGCCCTTGTTTTGGAGGAGCACGATGCCTTCAGCACCAATCTGGCGGGCTGCGGCGTAGTGAGCCTCGGAACACATAGAACCGTCGGTTGCCTTGCGGGCTTCCTTGGTGCGATAAATCATACGAAGGACGCGGGTGACCTTGTCGTTGAGTTCTGCCTCACCGTAGGTTCCTGCCTGAATGGCTTCGAGATAGGGGTCGGCGAGGAAGTACATGTCGTAGGCGTTCTTCTTGCCGGTGGCGAGGCCGTTGGTCCAAGAGCCGAACTCGAGGTCCATGCCGTAGCGCACAGCCTGGTCGGTGTTGTGGACACCACCCCAGTCGCTGATGACGGTGCCGTCGAAGCCCCACTCGCCCTTAAGGATGGTGCCGAGGAGACGCTCGTTGTGGCAGACGTGCTGATCCTGATAGAGGTTGTAGCTACCCATAATGCTCCAAGTGTGGCCCTGCTTTACAGCCTTTTCGAAGGCGGGAAGGTAGATTTCGTAGAGGGCGCGGTCGGAGAGGATGGCGTTGGTGGTGTGGCGATGCAGCTCGTTATTGTTGAGGCAGAAGTGCTTCACACAAGTTGCTACGCCCTGATCCTGCACCTTCTGGATGTAAGGCACGACCATTTCGCCAGAGAGATAGGGGTCTTCGCCCATATACTCGAAGGAGCGGCCATTGAGGGGAGTACGTGCGATGTTGACGCCGGGGCCGAGGAGCACGGTCTTGTTACGGTAGCGTGCTTCTTCACCGATGCTCTTGCCGTAGAGGGCGGACATGTCGAGGTTCCAGGTGGCGGAGAGACAGGTGAGGGCGGGGAAAGCCACGCAGTGGTCGTTGGTCCAGTTGGCGGTTTCCCATTCGTCCCAAAGCACCTCGGCGCGGATGCCGTGAGGGCCGTCGGTGCACCACACTTCGGGGATGCCGAGGCGCTTGACACCGGGGCTGGAGAACTTGCTCTGAGCGTGGATCATGGCAATCTTCTCCTCGAGGGTCATCTTGGAGAGCATGCTGCTGACCCACTGCTCCTGTGCGCTCTGGGCATTGGCCATGAGGGCAGAGAGAGCAAATGCAGATATGGTTAAGATTTTTTTCATTGTTCTTGGGTTTCTAGAGGGTTCTAGATTTTCTAGAGATTCTAGGCTTTCTAGAAGACTCTAAGATGTTTTTACTTTTTCTTGGGTTCAAGGCCGATGCTCTTGAGATAGCTCTGCTGCACGGTGCAGCGGGCGGGAGCGAGATTGTTGAGGTACTCGGCAAGAACGCGACGGCTGAGGGCCTGCGAGGGACGTGCCTTGCGGATGGCCTCGTAGCTGGAGCGGTCGGCCTCGGCAAAGTTGACGATGCT
>JAUNIC010000100.1 GCA_030523615.1 Bacteroidales bacterium | reverse complement strand
TTGCTCAGGCACTTATAAATAATGTTAAACTATAGTGTTGCGGAATTAAGGTAATCAATAACTAACTACCATGAACAAAAAACATCTACTCGCACTCCTGTGCTTCATTTGCGCAGCAGTGGCAGCGTTTGCGGATCCTCCCTTCCGCAACCATCGCTACGACACCTACAAGGTGGAGCCCATCAACGAGCAGAGCATCGTGTTTGTCGGCAACTCTATCACCGACATGCACCTTTGGTCAGAGGCTTTCGGAAACGATCCTCGCGTCGTGAACCGCGGTAATAGCGGTGGTCTCTCCTCCGAGATTCTCGCCAACGTGAAGAGCTATTGCGCCGGTCATCCTGCCAAGATCTTCCTCATGATCGGTACGAACGACAATCCTTCTGCTTCGACCGCTTCTACCATCGTGGGCAACATCGAGAAGACCATCAAGGCCATTCAGGCTGAGAGCCCCTCGACCGAGATCTACATCGAGAGCATCCTGCCCTCGTCCTACAATCGCACCAACGCCAACATTGCAGCCTGCAACAAGGTGCTCAAGGAGATGGTGGCCAATTATGAGGGCGTCACTTACATCGACCTCTTCACCAAGCTCGAAGGCAAGTGCGACAGCAACAGCGCCGGCTACTCTTACGACGCCCTCCACCTCACCGCAGCCGGCTACCAGATCTGGCTCGCTGAGATCGAGAAGTACATGGGCGGCCTCAAGAGCGTATACCCCACCAACACCCTCAGCCTACAGCAGGCCAAGGGCAACGGCGGTAGCCACGGCATGCGCACCACCTACTTCAGCATGATGCCTCTCACCAGCAATGACGTCCTCTTCTTCGGCGACGAAATGGTGAAGAACGGTGAGTGGGCCGAGCTCCTCCGTAATCCCAACATCAAGAACCGTGGTACCGGCTGGGGCTACGAAGGCCAGAACAGCGTGATGAACGTGGTGAGCAACAATGTTGACGCTACCTTCGCCACCGTCAGCGGCGTAACGAAGCAGGAGCCCAAGCAGGTTCTCCTCTATACCGGTACCGGTGAAGTCAACGGCTCAACCGCCATTTCTACCATCTTCACCAACTACAAGGCCATCATCACCAAGATCCGCAAGGCGGCTCCCAACGCCAAGATCAGTCTCGTCAGCCTCATCCCCACCCGCACATATAATAATAACGCGCGCGTGAAGCAGTTCAACGAGAAACTGCAGGACTATGCTGCCGACACCGAAAACGTGGAGTACATCGACATCTTCAGCACCCTCGCTACGGCTGCCGACCAGCCCAAGGATGAGTACTTCCCCGTGACCAGCGACAACTACATTTACGGCGACGGCTACATCGCCATCGCAAATGTCCTCAATCGTTACATCGACGGTTGTACCCCCATCACTGCCAAGGAGGCTGCCGCCAACCGCGACCTCATCAAGGGCGTAGAGCCCAAGCTGGTTCCCGTGGCTACGATCCTTGACAAGGAAGTCACCGACGCTCCCTACGTCCTCACCGACGAAGAGGCTGCCCCCTTTCTCGCCTTCAACGGCAAGGGTTCCGTAGTCATCGACTATCAGCTCCCCACCGCCGTCAGCGGCATGCTCACCCTCGTTGGTGCCAGCGATAAGAACGCCACCAACCACACCTTTTCCATCGTAGCTCGCGACAACGGCTCTACCGGCGTGTGCTACTACGGCCTCAACAACGGTCTCGAAGGCTGGTACACCAGCTCCAACGCCGGCCTCGGCAGCGGTAGCCACAAGGTGGTCATCGTCTTTGATCCCGAATTCGGCTACAAGTACTACGCCGACGGCAGCTATCTCCGCGACGTTATCATCAGCGGCCTCGGCGAATACGGCTTTGCCCATTTCGGCAACATCAGCGCCAACACCGTCAGCCTCGGTGGTCTCGTAACCTCTGCAGGCACCAGCCTCGGCGGTAAGCTCAATATCAAGAGCGTCCGTCTCTACGACGTTGTTCTCACCGACGAGCAGATCCGCAACCTCTCCTACGACTTCAGCGAGGGTGGCGAGGAACTTGGTCCTGAAAACATCAGCTACGTCATCGACGCCGAGAACGGTTTCCTCCAGCGCAACGACGGCACCGTCAACTCCAACTGGAACACCTATTGGTACAGCAACCAGGAGCCCGTGCTCGAGCTCAACGCAGGTGTGAACAACATGACTTGGGCCGACAATAACGTGCAGATCGAGACCGGCTCTGCTAATGGCTCAACCTATACCTTCCGCGCTCCCACCGGCTATCTCATCAAGGATGTGAAGTTCACCGCCGTGGCCAAGACCGCAGGCAAGACCGTCACCCTCACCTTCGATGGCGACGCCTACACCACCAGCGCCACTGGCCAGACCTTCGAGAAGACCGACATCAACAAGGCTACCTTCGCCTTCGGCCTCTCTGGCACCAACGGCAACAGCACCCTTCTCAAGGACGCTACCGTGACCGTCATCCGCAAGGACCTCGTTGAAGTTCCTGACAATCCCAACGCTGAGCCCGAACTCTTCACCGTCTTCAGCAACAAGGGTGCTATTCCCTATCGTATCCCCGCCATCGCTACCGCACAGAACGGTAACCTCATCTGTGTGGCCGACTATCGTACTTCTAAGCAGGATATCGGTAATGGCGAGATCGACCTCCACGTACGTATTTCCAAGGACAACGGTAAGACCTGGGAACCCGTCATGAAGCCTGCCGTTATGGACGGCGACGCCAACTTCACCAAGGGCTATCAGCTTGGTGCATTCGGCGATCCCTGTATCGTGGCTGACCGCGAGAGCGGCCGCGTGCTCGTCATGAGCTGCTCCGGTTACAAGGGCTACTTCGCTGGCTCACGCGACTGGCACCAGGGTCTCGCCCGCTGGTACTCCGACGACAACGGTGAAACCTGGAACCAGGCTCCCGACATCATCGACGAACAGTTCATCTATGGCCCCATGGATGAGAGCAAGTACGGCCCCATTGTCGGCATGTTCATTGGTTCTGGTAAGATCCACCAAAGCCGCTACGTCAAGGTGGGTCAGTACTACCGTCTCTACTGCGCATTCTCCAGCCACATGTCTGGCACCAACAACAGCCAGAACTACGTCATCTATTCCGACGACTTCGGTATGACTTGGAACTTCCTCGGCGGCGTCAACAATCCTGCCGTTGTCACCAGTGGTGATGAGCCCAAGTGCGAGGAACTCCCCAACGGTAACCTCCTCTTCTCTGGCCGTATCATGAGCCAGGGCGGCCGCCACTACAACATCTTCCAGTTCACCGACCGCGAAAAGGCTGAAGGTAAGTGGATGGGTGTTGCCGTCAGCAACAGCGGCAACAGCGGTATCCTCGGCAACAACGCCACCAATGGCGAAATCCTCCTCGTGCCCGTTGTTAACAATATTGACGGCGCTCGCCACTACCTCGCCCTCCAGAGTGTGCCTTGGGGTCCCGGTCGCGCCAACGTCGGCATCCAGTGGAAGGCCCTCGACGAAGGCACCGACTACAGCAGCCCCACCAACTTCGCTAAGAAGTGGGAAGGCCAGCACCAGGTGAGCGAAGCCAGCAGCTGCTACTCTACGATGAGTCTCCAGAAGGACAATACCATCGCCTTCGTTTACGAAGAGAACGGCGGCAACGGTGGTTACGACATCCAGTACAAGAACTACACCATCGAGTGCCTCACCGACGGCAAGTACAGCTTCGACGCCGAGTATGTGCCCGTCATCGAGATGCAGCCCATCCAGCCCCTCAGCTTCAGCCCCGCTGCTGGTACCGTTGAGCAGCTCGACGTCATCGAAGTTACCTTCAACAATGACATCAAGCTCCAGAAGGGTGTTGCCGATCTTGGCAATGGCATCACCGCTCGCCTCAAGACCCACACCGACAACAAGAAGCTTTTGACCGTCACTCTCGACGAGCCCATCACCGCTCCTGGTAGCTACACCCTCACCTTCCCCGAGAAGCTCCTTAAGGACAACGACGGTCAGGTTAGCGACGAGTTCAGCGTAAGCTACCGCATCCTCGCAGAGGAGAAGCCCCTCGGCAATCCTATCACCTCTCTCGACGAAGTAGACAACCACATGGTTTACGCCCTCTACAATCCTCACTTCACTGCCTACGCTATCTACGCTCCCGAGTACAACGAAAGCGCAGTTTGGACCGCCAACATGATTGGCGACGCCGGCCACGCCCTCTCCAACCCCGTTTACGGCGAGACCTGCAACTTTGCTGATCCTAACACGGCATGGATGCTCGTTGACCACAACGACCAGTACTACCTCTACAACATCGGTGCTCAGAAGTTTGTCAAGGTGGCACGTCCTACTGCTTTCGTAGACGAAGCTACCCCCATCAAGGTGCTTGAACTCGGCAACGGCTTTGCCTTCAACACCTCTGGCGGTGCTCAGGACTATATGTGTGCTGCTCCCCAGCTCACCGAGCCCATCGCCGTTTGGACTTCAAGCGACGACGGCAGCTGCTGGCAGCTCGTCGAGAACCCCAACGTTGAAGATGACTACGTCAACTGCATGAAGCTCATCGATCCCAGCGTACTTGTTGGCATTGAATCTATCGACAACGTCACCGCTCCCCGCGGTATTTACGACATCCTCGGTCGCCGTTACGAAGCCCTTCCCCAGCGTCGCGGTTTCTACATCGTAGGTGGCCGCAAGGTGGTGCGATAAGGTGAGAGTCATGAGAAAAAGCGAGCATTTTCTCATGACCGAGCCCGAGCACCAGCTCGACTTCAAAATAAAAGCGCCTGCAGCAACTTCGTGTTACTGCAGGCGCTTTTTTGTGCTTTGAAGAACCGTGTTTCCTTACTTCTTCGTTACCTTGAAGCTCTGGCCGCCCTGCGTCTTTACGACGTAGACGCCAGCGGGAAGGGTGGTGGAGTCGATGGTGCCCTTGTAGGAAGCCACCTTGCGGCCGTCGAGGTCGTAGATGACGCCTTCCGAAACATTGTCGGCAGCCTCAATCACCTTGATGCCGACTGACTGATCCTCGAAGTGGAAACGCTTGATGTCGGTCGTTGCGTAGCGGCCTTCGAACTTCTCAGAGGTGAGCAGGAGGTCGTTGCCCTCGAACTGAGCCTTGGGCTTTTCGCTAAGGGCGAGAGAGAGCGTTTCGCCGCTCTTGAACTCTACGATGACGCAAGTTTCAACGTCCTCGGCCCAAGCCGTGAATGCTCCGACGATGGCCAGGAGCAGAGTGAAGATGTACTTTTTCATAATGGTTGTATTTATTATTGATTATTAATTTCGTGGATTGAAGGTCCGCGGCGGGCATCGTTGTGCTCGTTGCGCCCGGAGTCATGCCCGTCGAAGCCGAAAAGGCAGGAATGCCGATGGGCAAACTGCTCGCCGAGACCTCTGTGATGAATTCGCTCACGGGACTCACGCCGCTGCGCGTAGGAGTGATGAGGATGCGTTGCAGCGGACCGTCGATGCCGACAGCGTCAACGCCGAAGGCAAACAGCGTGCATTCGCTCCAGTCGCAAACGAAGTTGTTCACCTCGTGGCTCAGCTTGCCGCCCTGCAGCACCGCGTTCTTTGTCGTCTCCTCGGGATACGTGAAGGCGTCCGTCAGATCACCCTTGGCCAAGGCCACTGCCCAGTTGTAGCAGTAAGGGTTAGGCTTGACGACAACCTGCATGTAGCAGCGGCCGCTGATGGACGAGGTGAAGCGTTCGGGGTAAGCCGCCATAAGCGCGTCGCCGTCGTAGTATTTCACGTCGAGCGCAATGTCAGCGTTCGAGAGGTCGTAGTCGAGCGTTTCGAAACGCTCTTTATAGACAGGACCCAGCGCATCGCCCGTCTCCGTGTCCATGGCGTAGCAGTAGGCATAGTAGGCCGTGTTCAGGTTGAGGCCGCTTTCCTCCATACTGATGTCGCCGGTGTAGACCACGCGCGAAGCCACGCTGCTGATGCTGATGCCGTATTCTTTGGCGTACTCGTAGATGGCGTCGCTCACGTCGGTCGTCATGGCGTAGTCGCCTGGCCACTCGTCGACGGCGCAGATGCCGTACCAATAAGGCACCGAAGCGTCGCTCGGGCTGATGCTCACGAGACAGCCGTCGCTCTTCACGTGGCTCACGTCGATGGTGAAGGTACAATCCTTAGGATCGCCGGCGGGATCCGTAGTGAAGAAGGTCAGCGCGGGTTCGCCCACGCAGTGTCCCTCGTCGTCGACCGCCATGGCATAGAAGGCCATTTCTGTTCCTGCGGGCAAGCCGCGCAAATCGTCTTCGTCGGCGCCCATCGAAAGTGTTTCGGCCAGAATCTCTTCGAGCGAGAACGTCGTGCCGTATTGTGCGTAGAGGCGTTGGATGTAGCCCTCGATGAGCGTGGCCACACTGCCGTGGAACTCACCGTCAAGTGTTTCGCGCGTACAAATGTCGTAGTAGTAGCTCACCTCGTCGTTCGAGGGAGTGACGTGGAGCGTACACGAAGTCTGCGTCACGTCCGTCACGCTCAGGTCGAACGTCGCGCCGCGCACCTCGATGTAGTCGGCGTCGGCATGCTCGCTGAAGGTGATGGGCTCTCGCGTCTCCGTCACCTCCATGCCGCGGTGAATGCAGAAACTCTGCGCCGAAGCCGATCCGGCAGCGAGAGACGCTATAAATAGATAAAGGAGTCGGTTCGTCATCAGAAGGTGAGGATTGAGCGCACCAGCATGTTGGTATTCTTGCGATAGTGAGAGATGGTGCCGTTGTAGATGTTGTTGGCGCTGAAGTCGAAGTAGTAGGCGTAGTTCGAGTTGCCGTAGCTGTTCACCTGCTCCGTGCTCGTCCAGTATTCGGCATCGTTGCGATAGAGCGGGGTAGCGGCGTCGCCCAACTGCTTGAAACTGTTCTCGAGGCAAGCACGTCCGCTGTTGTCCTCGTCGAACCACACACGGTTCCAGATGTAAGCCATCTGGAAGGCCGAGGGCAGATACCAGCCGCTCGTCTTGGCAGGAGCGGGGCAAGCAGCCTCGTAAGCCGTTGTGGCGTAGTAGCACGCGGGGAAAGAAGAGTTGTTGCTCGTCAAACCACCCTTGGCGTCAGCCGTTGCGATGATGCTCTTCGTGTTAGAGTAGCCGCGGAAGTCCTCGGTGCTCGTCGAGCAGCCGCAGCCTTTGTCATCGTTGAACGAACTCCACCAGCAGCCGCTCTCTGAAGCATCCTGCAGAGCCACAACGTAGCCCTTGATCTCTTCGAAGCGCGTCTTACCGTCCTTCAGGCGGTAGTAGCTGATGTTGTCGCCAAACTCTGTGGCGCAACCCACGCGGAAAACGATGCCGATGGGCTTCTTCGCCTTGTTGAGCGTGGTGCTCCAGGTGCCGTCGCTGTAGTAGAAGTCGCCGATGCGAGGATTCTGCTGCGGTTCATCGGGCTGGGTCTCTTCGCCCTTTGCCGAAAGCTTGTAGAGGCGGATGGCGCGGTGAGGAGCGTCGCTGTAACCGATGCAAAGCCAGTTGTGATCGGGGCAGTAGCCCATCGTCACACCCTTGCGACCGTTGTAGCAACTCGTCAGCACGGCATTGCCCGAGGCGTCGAAGCTGAGATCCCAATACTGGCTGCCATTTGTGAGCGCGTCGACCTCTGCCTGTGTGTCGAACCAGATGCGGCCCTCCGAGCCGTCGTGGCTATAGGGGTTGGTAAAGTCGCCGCTGCCCTGCTGGCTCACGGCGTAGTTTCCGTTGTTGATGTATTCGTGGTAGAGCATGTAGTGCGTCTGGCCGTCGTCGCCCACCTTGGGGATGAGACGCCAGATGTAATCCATGATCTTGTCGTCGGCCGTCTTCGAGATAGAGCCGTCGGCAGCCGTAGCGTAGCTTACACCCTTGGCGTAATAGTTGTTCTCTACCACGTTCGAGGCCACTACCGCATTGCCCTTTCCGTCGGGCGAGGCGATGATGTAAGCCGCATTCTTGTCGAAGTCGGCCATGCTCGTCATGGGTACGAAGTCCGTGCAGCCCTCGCCGTAGCTCCAATGAGTGTCGTCGTCCGTGTCAGGGACAACCTGGTCAGGCTGCTTCTCGATGATCTCCACACCTTCGTCCACGCTGAGCGCGCTGTAGTCGGCACCCTCGAGGATGTAGACCGTCTTCAGGTTGGGGCACTCCGTAGCGAAGAGGAACGCCATCGCAGGATTGGGCGAGAGGTCGATGTAAGAACCGATGCCCGTATTGCGGCAATCGAGCTGGCGCATAGATTGGAGCGGACGCGTGTCGAGCTTGGCGAGCGTGGGGTTGTTCTGGATGTAGAGCTCCTGCACGCTGACGAGGCCCGTGAGGTCGATCTCCGTGAGCTGATTGTCGAAGAGTTCCAGTTCGCCCACGTTTGACAGACCCTTGATGAGCGCCGTCTGCAGGCGGTTCTTGCCAAGCGCCACCTCAGTAAGCTGCGTGTTCTTGGTGAGGTCGATGGTAGTGAGCTGATTGTCCTCGGCGTAGAAGTAGTAGAGTTCGGGGCACTTGTCGCAAGCGATGGAAGCGAGTTCGTTCTCGCTGACCTGCAGCGTAGTCAGAGCGGGGCAGGCGTTGACGTCGAGCGTCGTGAGGCGGTTGCCGAGCACGTCGATCTGCTTCAGCGCCGTGCAGTTCGAGAGGTCGAGATTCGTCAGCAGATTATGGTTGGCCTGCAGTGTCTCGAGGGCTGCACAACCCTTGAGGTTGAGGCTCAGCAACTGGTTGTTGTTGAGTTCCAGCGTGCGGAGCGCCGTACACTTCGAGAGGTCGAGCGTCTGGAGCGCGTTGCTGCCCGCCTGGAATTCGACGAGGTTAGGACAATGCGTGAGGTCGAGCTCCTGCATGTTGTCGAACTTAATCCATAGCAGCTCCAGATTCGTGCTGGCGCTGAGGTCGAGCGTACGGATGCCAGTGTTGTGGGCATAGAGCTTGCGCAGTGCTGCACAACCCTTGACGTCGAGACGCGTGAGGTTCGTGGCGTGTACATCGATGTAGTTCAGCGCAGGATTCTTCGAAGCATTCACGCCCTCGAGTTTCGTCTCCGAAGCCCAAAGCTCTTCGAGCGCAGGGCTGCCCGTGAGGTCAAGCTGCCCCGTGAGATTGTCGTTCTTGCGGCACTGCAGGATGCGCAGCTTCGGACAATGGCTCACGTCGAGCGTGGGGAAGCAGTTGTCCGTAGCCTTGAGGAAGTCGAGCGAAGCGCAGTCGCTGAGGTCGAGCGCCTCGAGGTGGTTGTCCTCCAAGTGGAGGAAGGAGAGCGCCGAACAACCCTTCAGATTGATGTTGCGGAAGGGGCGGTTAGGCTTCTGGTAGTCCGACGAAGGATAGCAGTCGTGGGCCCAAAGCTCTTCGAGAGCCGTGCATCCGCTGACGTCAAGCGTCGTCATCAGGTTGTGTTCGGCGTGCAGGGTCTTGAGGTGAGCGAGTCCGGCAAAGGAGAGCGTGCCCTCGATGTTGTTGTACGAACAGTCGAACTCCTCGAGATTCTTCATCTGCTCCACGCCGAGCACACTCGTCAGTTCGAGATCGCTCACGTTGAGGCTCTTGATGGCCAGCGCCTCGTCGGCTTTGGCTAGCAGGCCGTCGTGGTTCTTGTCGAAGTTGGCCAGGACGAAACGCTCAAAGTTGGAGTCGGGCATGTATACGTAAGGATTCTGCGGATCCTGCGCGCCCATCTGCGAGAGTTCGATGGTGCAGAGCGTGCCCGTGCCGCCCATGAGCACGAGTGTGCCGGTGAACGACGTCGCCGAGGGGTTATCGACCACGCTGATGGTAATCTCCTGACACCCCGCCGTGCCGTAAGTCTGGTCGAGGGTGAAGCCTGCAGGCACGCTGGCCGCCATCCACACGTAGGGGCTCACGATGCGGAGCGTGCGGCTGGAGGCCTTGCTCAGAAAGTCGATGCGGGCCGTTTCACCGGGGATGAGCGTTTCGGCGGGGAAGGGGATGACCTCGTCGGCCTCGAAGGTCGTGCCGTCGACGATGATGGAGCCGTTGCCGAAGGTGAATCCGGGGATGTCCTTCAGGAACGTGGGGATTTGGTTCTTGGTCACCATCACGCCTTGTGCCGATGCGCCCAGAGCGCACGCCGAGGCGAGAAGGAGGGAGTATAGCTTGTTCATGTCAGTCGTTGATGTTGAAAGAATGGAAGACCAGAGAGCCCGATCTTATTTGAAGATTTCGTTGAGCAGGTGCGCCAGACGCAGGCCGCCGCGCTCAAACTGCAGTTCGATGACGGGAGCCCACTTTGCCACATAGTCGTAGGAGACGCGGCAGCCCTCGGGCGTATCGTCGTAGACGGCGCAGCAGATGCTGTACGTCTCGCGACCCCAATCACGGATGCTGCCAGCCACGATGGCCTCGGCTTCAGCGGGAGTGACGCGGTCGATTTCCTCCACCCACTCCGTGTGGCTCCACGCATGGGCGCTCTCCACGAGATTCGTGTCCCAGATGCCGTGCAGATTATTGTCGCGGCCGAAGTACTTCACCTGGATGCGGTTGCCGCCCAGGTCGGTGGCGTGGCCCATGTGCATGGGTTGGTGCAGGTCGCCCATGAGGTGCACAAACATCTTCAGCGCCAGCGCCTCCTCGGCCTTGTGAGCCGCGGGTGCCTCCTCATACTTGACGAGACGCGCCTGCAGGTCGGTCAGCGCGCTGACGACGTCGCCCGTCTCGAAGTCGGGCAAGGCGTCATACTGCTGATCGGCGTCGATGTTCTTGTAGTGCCACGTCTTGGCGTATTCGTATTCCGGCGTGTGGACAGCGTTGTCCAGCCAGTTGCTCCAGTAGAGGATGCTCTTGCCGTCCAGAATGTCGGCGATGCGTGCCTTGGCGTGGTCCGTCAGGTGCTGCTGCGCAATGGCGCACGTGGTGTCGTGGCCCTTTTGGCCCCATGCCATGCACTGGGTGGCGACGAGCAGCCCCATTATGGTTGTTGCGATGTGTTTCATGTTGCGTGTGGAAGGAGGATGCCTTTTTTGATTGAAAGATGTTTGCACGCATGCGCGTGAAATTGCGTGCAAAGTTACGCATTAATTGCGAAGTGGCCAACTTTTTTTAGCAAAAATTCCATCGCCTTCGACCTTACGGCAGGTAGGGATTGAACTTGACTTCCTCGTCGATTGTCGTGCTCGGGCCGTGACCGGGATAGACTCTCACGTTGCCCGGAAGGGTCAGCACGCGCTCCGTGAGGCTCGCGATGAGCGCCGCGTGATCGCCGCCTTCCATGTCGGTACGGCCGATGCTGCTCTGGAAAATCGAGTCGCCCGAGAAGAGCACACCCTCCTCCTCGCAGTACAGGCAGACGCCGCCGGGAGTGTGGCCGGGACAGGCAATGACGCGGAATTTGTGGGAACCGAAACGCAGGGTGTTGCGTTCGTTGAAGAAGCTGCCCACGGGAGGTACGGGGAACGCGATGGGCTTGTGAAAGAACGCACTCACACGCTCGACAGAACCCTCGTAGATATCGGTGTCGGCGGGGTGGAGCTTGGGGCGGCAGCCATAGGTGTCGGCCACCCATTGCGAACCAAACATGTGGTCGAAGTGGCCGTGGGTCAAGATGTGCTGGGTGACGGTCAGTCCCTCCTGGTGGATGTATTCGGCGATGGCCTCTTGGTCGGCGGGGATGAGGGCGCCGCAGTCAATGATGACGGCTTCGCGCGTTTCGTCGCTCACGACGTAGCAGTTTTCGTCGATGGGACGATTTACGAATGTCTTGATTTTCATGGTCGTTGTGGGAGTATTTTGATTTACC
>JAUNIC010000099.1 GCA_030523615.1 Bacteroidales bacterium | reverse complement strand
TGCTCAGGCACTTATAAATAATGTTAAACTATAGTGTTGCGGAATTAAGGGAAATGAAAAAATGAGGGAACTATATACAAAAAGGCACCAAAATGGAGCAGAACAAAAATTGCTCGAAATTACCCAAAAATTTTATTCCAAAAAGATTTAATTTTAATTTTTGGAGACCAATTTTTGGGTAATTTCGGAAAATTTTTGTTCCCCCCAAAAAGATATTATTTGTTGGTGCCATTTTGTATATAAGTGCCAAAAATGATAGAATGAAATCGCCGTTTTACGGCTAATGAAAGAATGCCCCTTCGGCTCACGACGTTGATACCGAAGGGGCATTTTATCATTCTATCATTTCTTCATTTCTTCACGAACACGCGCTGGTACTCCTGCTCGAAGTTGGGAGTGAAGAAAGCGGTGCCGATGCGCTCTGCAATTTCTTCGGGCGAGAAGAATCGGCCGCCGTCGAGTTCTGCGGTGGGACGAGGCTGTTCTGTGGTGACGAGGCAGAAAACGTTGACGAGTTCATGCTCGCGGGCACTCTCGAAGACGTAACGAGTCAGGGCGCTGACCTCTTCGAGGCCTTCGGAGAGCTCGATGCCGATCTCTTCGCGCACTTCGCGACGGAGCGCTGTGGGGATGTCCTCGCCCCAATCCACGTGGCCGCCGACGGCAGTATCCCAACGGTCGGGCTGGATGTCCTTCCACACGGGACGATGCTGGAGGAAGAGTTCGCCCTGCGGGTTGAACACGTGCAGATGCACGACGGGATGGAGCGGCTTGTCGATGCCGTTATGAGCGGTGCCGCGGGTTGTCTGGCCAATGACGTTACCTTCGGCGTCGACAACAGGGAGAAGTTCTTTTGCGTTATCTTTCATTTTTCCAATGCGTCATAGTTCAGTACAGACGAGTCGCCATAGCTCAAGAATCGGAAATCGTGTGCGAGAGCGTAGTCGTAGATGGGACGCCACTCGCCGCCGACGAAGGCGCTGACGAGGAGCAACAGCGTGCTCTGCGGTTGGTGGAAATTGGTGACGATGGTGCGCACGATGTGGTACGTGTAGCCCGGCGCAATGATGATCTGCGTGGCCGTTGAGAGCGTCGTGTAGTGGTTGGCGTCGAGATAGCGGACAATCCACTCGAGGCTTTCGACGGCGCTCGGCGCTTCTTTGGTCTCGTACGGCATCCACTGCGGCACGTGTAGGTCTTCGGCATGGATATCGGTGAGCGCGCGGCCCTCTGCAACAAGGCGGCTGATGATGATGCCAATGTAGTAGAGGCTTTCGAGCGTGCGGACGCTTGTTGTGCCGACGGCGATGCAACGGCCACCGTGAGCTATGAGACGCTCTATGATTTCGCGACGAACGGCAATCCACTCCGAGTGCATCGTGTGGCCCTCAATCTCCTCGCTCTTCACCGGTTTGAAGGTTCCAGCGCCCACGTGGAGCGTGAGTTCTGCACGCTCTATACCCTTGGCGTCGAGGGCGTTGAGCACTTCGGGCGTAAAATGCAATCCTGCGGTAGGAGCCGCCACGCTGCCCTTGATCTTTGAGTAAACCGTCTGGTACGTCTTGAGGTCACTCTCCTCCGTCTCGCGGTTGAGGTAGGGCGGAATGGGCAGTTCGCCGATGGCATCGAGCACTTCGGCCCAACTCACGCTGTCGTCGTTCCACGAGAATCGGATTTCGAAGCCCGTACCGCTCACACCGATGCGTTCGGCGCTGAGCGTGATGCTGCGGTCCTTGAGGGCGATTTCGCGTTCCAGCGCACCCTCCTTCCACTTCTTCAGATTGCCCACGAGACACGTCCACGTCACGCTGCCCGTTGTAGCAAACGACTGCTGATAATCGAGTGGAGTGTGGGGTTCGAGGCAGAAGATCTCGATGAGCGCACCCGTGGTCTTGTGGAAGTGCAGACGCGCCTGAATGACCTTCGTGTTGTTGAACACCATCAGTGCTCCAGCAGGCAGATATTCAGGGAGATGGCAGAAGACGCTCTCGCTCACTGTGCCGTCGGAGGCACGGAGCAGGAGCTTCGATTGGTCGCGCTGTGTGAGCGGATATTTTGCAATTCGCTCGTCGGGGAGCGGGTAGTTGTAGTCTTTAATCTGTATATGTCGGGGATCGTTCATTATTCGTCAGCGTTGAGTAGTAAGGGAATCATGACGGGCGGCACCTCGCCGATGTTGCAGGCAATGCCGCTGACACCTTGGTCGAGCAGCGTGCCGACGGCCTCGGCATCGAGCACGTCGAGGGCTACGATGGGCGTGGTGAAACTGCGTTCGCGGACGGCCTGGAGCAGAGTGGGGCAGAGGGCGAGCGGCACCTGTATGAAGTCGGCTCCCGCTTTGGCAGCGGCCACAGCATCTTCGGCCGTGTGCACCTGCACACCTACAAACTGCGGACTCTCCTCGCCCAACGTCTTGCGAGCTTCGGCGATGGCCAGCGTGACGGGGCGCGGACGCTGCAGCACGATGCCTGTGGGTTCGGGCACTTTTGAGGCCACAGCCGCAATGCCTTCGGTCGTGAGCACCACACCGTCGGCAGCAATCGCTGCGCACGTGTCGACATCGTCCGTCAGCACGAGGTAGCATCCCGCCGTGTGGCACTGTCCGAGCCACTCCGTCAGCTGTGCCGCCGAGGCCGAAGCCGAGTCGGCAAGTTGCAGCCAATGGCATCCGCAGGCAAGCGCCGCGTCGAGATCCGTGGTGTTAATGATATATTGTAGGGGTACCATTATCGTCGTTTTTCTGTGTTTACGATTGCAAAGTTACGGCTAAATCAACGAAAACGAAAATGAAAACGCAAAAAAGTCGTAAAAATTTTGCTATTTCCGCAATTTTGAGTTATTTTTGCCGTTTGAAAAGAAGAAAGCAACTGATGCACCTTCACGCTCTTTAATAATATTAAATGAGTCGGCTCGCCAAATCTCCGGCAAGTAGCAGGGCACATCACCTCTCACAAAAACCACAATCAAGATCAATGAATAAAATCGTACTCAAAGAGCAGTTCTCAGAGAAAGTCTTCAAGTTTGAAGTCGAGGCTCCTCTCATCGCCAAGGCCCGTCGCGCCGGTCATTTTGTCATCCTCCGTCTCGACGAGAAGGGTGAGCGCATCCCCCTCACCATTGCCGACTCCAACGTGGAGCGCGGCACCATCACCCTCGTTGTTCAGGCTGTCGGTGTGACCACTACCCGTCTGTGCAAGATGGAGGTAGGCGACGAGATTCTCGACGTTGTAGGTCCTCTCGGACGCGCCACCCATATTGAGAAGTTCGACAACACCGTCCTCTGCGCCGGTGGTGGTGTGGGCGTAGCTCCCATGCTCCCCATCGTTCGTGCGCTCAAGGCAGCCGGCAACCGCGTCGTTACCGTCCTCGCTGGTCGCACCAAGGAACTCATCATCCTCGAGAAGGAGATGCGTGAAGCCAGCGACGAAGTCATCATCATGACCGACGACGGCAGCTACGGCCAGCAAGGCGTAGTCACCGTCGGTATGGAGCAAGTCATCCAGCGCGAGAAGGTCGATAAGTGCTTTGCCATCGGCCCCGCCATCATGATGAAGTTCTGCTGCCTCACCACGAAGAAATATGACATTCCCACCGACGTCTCGCTCAACACCATCATGGTCGACGGCACCGGTATGTGCGGTGCCTGCCGTATCAGCGTAGGCGGCGAGATGAAGTTCGTCTGCGTCGACGGTCCTGAATTCGATGGCCACGCTGTCAACTTCGACGAAATGCTCAAGCGCATGAAGGCATTCTCGAAGGAAGAGCAGGAGGCGATGGCCAAGTATCAGGCCGCTTTGGTGGCTGCTGACGCTCCCAAGGCCGAGTGTGTAGCTGAGGCTGCAGTTGCTGCCGAAGTTGCTCCCGCACAGGGCGAAGCCGTTGCAGTTGCCGAAGATCCCTCTCGCGACGCCGAATGGCGCAAAGCCCTCCGCACCGCGATGAAGCCCAAGGAGCGCATGGCCATTGAGCGCGTCAAGATGCCCGAACTCGACGGCAAGGTGCGTGCTCGCCTCTTCCGTAGCGAAGTGAACCAGGGCCTCTCCGTCGAACAAGCACAGCAGGAAGCCAAGCGTTGTCTCGACTGCGCCAATCCCGGTTGCCGTCAGGGTTGTCCCGTCGGCATCGATATCCCCCGTTTCGTAAAGCACATTGAAGCTGGCGATTTTATGGCCGCAGCTTCCACCATAAAGGAAACCTCCAGCCTTCCCGCTGTCTGCGGTCGCGTTTGTCCGCAGGAGAAGCAGTGCGAAAGCCAGTGTATCCACCTCAAGACCGGTCACAAGGCAGTCGCTGTGGGTTACCTTGAGCGCTTTGCTGCCGACTACGCTCAGGCTCATGCCGACGAGGCTCCTGCTGTCGTTGTGGCTCCCAAGAACGGTAAGAAGGTCGCTGTCGTAGGTTCCGGTCCTGCCGGTCTCTCCTTCGCTGGCGAGATGATCAAGGGCGGCTTTGAAGTCACCGTCTTCGAAGCTCTCCACGAGATCGGTGGCGTGCTGAAGTACGGCATCCCCGAGTTCCGTTTGCCCAACAGTGTCGTTGAGACCGAAATCAAGGGCCTTGAGGCACTCGGCGTGAAGTTCGTGCCCGACACCGTTATCGGCAAGACCATCACCGTGGCCGAGCTGCAGGAGCAGGGCTACGACGCCATCTTTGTGGCCAGTGGCGCAGGTCTGCCTAACTTCATGGGCATTCCCGGCGAGAACGCCAACGGCATCATGTCATCGAACGAATACCTCACCCGTTGCAACCTCATGGACGCTTCCAACCCCGAGTGCGACACTCCCATCGTCTTCGGCAAGAAAGTCGTTGTAGTCGGCGGTGGAAACACCTCCATGGACTCCGTCCGCACGGCCCTCCGTCTCGGTGCCGACAGCGCCACGATCGTCTATCGCCGCAGCGAGGAAGAGATGCCCGCCCGCGTCGAGGAGGTTCACCACGCTAAGGAAGAGGGCGTTAACTTCATGACGCTCCACAATCCCATCGAGTACATCGCCGACGAGACCGGTGCTGTCAAGCAGGTTGTGCTGCAGAAGATGGAACTCGGCGAGCCCGATGCCAGCGGCCGTCGTCGTCCTGTCGAGATTCCCGGTGCCACCGTCACCCTCGATTGTGATCTCGTCGTCGTAGCCATCGGCGTCAGCCCCAACCCCATCGTCCCACGCAGTATCGAGGGCCTCGAATTGGGTCGCAAGAACACCATCGCCGTCAACGACGACATGCGCTCCAGCATTCCCACCATCTACGCCGGCGGCGACATTGTCCGCGGCGGTGCTACCGTCATCCTCGCCATGGGCGATGGTAAGCGTGCAGCCAAGGCCATGACCGAGGCCCTTCTCAATGAAACCGAATAATTAAAATAGTGAAGAGTTAATGGTTGAGCTTCAAGCCCAGCCGTTAGCTCTTTGTTTTAAAATAGTCATCACAAAACAATGTCTGAAAATCGCAGCCTTGTAAGCATTGCCGGTCTCACCCGTGAGAAGATTCTGTACCTCATGGAGATGGCCAGCGAGTTTGAGCGTCATCCCAATCGCAAGATTCTCGATGGTCGCGTAGTAGCCACCCTCTTCTTCGAGCCCTCCACCCGCACGCGTCTCTCCTTCGAGACCGCTGCCAACCGTCTCGGTGCCCGCGTCATCGGTTTTGCCGATCCCAAGATCACCAGCGGCACGAAGGGTGAAACCCTCAAGGACACCATCATGATGGTCTCCAACTACAGCGACGTTATCGTTATGCGTCACTATCTCGAGGGCGCTGCTCTCTACGCCAGCGAACTTTCTCCCGTGCCTATCGTCAATGCTGGCGACGGTGCCCACCAGCATCCCTCGCAGACGC
Source organism: Bacteroidales bacterium (assembly GCA_030523615.1). GTDB lineage: Bacteria > Bacteroidota > Bacteroidia > Bacteroidales > Bacteroidaceae > Alloprevotella. The sequence continues at coordinate 6,065 of JAUNIC010000099.1, read as the reverse complement.
TCCTCGACCTCTACACCATCATCCAGACGCAAGGCACGCTCGAGAACCTCAACATCTATCTCGTGGGCGACCTCAAGTACGGCCGCACCGTCCACTCGCTCATCATGGCCATGCGCCACTTCAACCCCACGTTCCACTTCATTGCGCCCAAGGAACTCGCCATGCCCGAGGAGTACAAGCAGTACTGCGACGAACACGGCATTCGCTACGTTGAGCATGAGGACTTCAACGAGGACGTCATTGCCGGCGCCGACATTCTCTACATGACCCGCGTGCAGCGTGAGCGCTTCTCCGACCTCATGGAGTACGAGCGCGTGAAGGACGTTTACGTCCTCAACGCCGCCATGCTCTCCAAAGCCAAGCCCAACATGCGCATCCTCCATCCGCTGCCCCGCGTCAACGAAATCGCGCAGGACGTCGACAATACTCCCTACGCCTACTATTTCGAGCAGGCCCGCAATGGGCTCTACGCTCGCGAAGCCATCATCTGCGATGTCTTAGGCATCACGCTCGAGGACATAAAAAAGTGACGACCCCCCTCGGTCCCCCCGAACGGGGGGAAGTGGTTACTACCTCAAATGAAAGACTCCTTATTTCCTATGGATACTGACAAGAAAGAACCTGACGGTCACATTTGGGCCGACCCCGTCTACTATCCTCATCTTCGTGAGCATCAACGTAGGCACAGGGAGTATCCTACAACAGCAGAAGCCTATTTGTGGGAATATCTGCGAGCAAATCGTTTGGGAGTAAGATTCCGCCGAGAATACATCATTGCAGAGCACATAGCAGATTTTGTCTGCCTTCCTCTCAAACTCGTCATCGAAGTTGATGGAGGTTATCATGACGCGCCGTTACAACAACGAGCTGATGAGATACGGACCCTCGACCTCGAGCAAATGGGGTTTGAGGTGATTCGGTTTACGAACGATGAAGTGCTGAACAATATCGACAAAGTGCTTAAAGAAATCATCGAAAAAATCAACAATTCTTAAAGCTGCCTTACCCCTCGGCAGTATATTATCCCCCCGTTCGGGGGGCTAGGGGGGTCGCCTTATGAAACGCGAACAACTCATGGTGGCTGCCATCGAGCAGGGCACCGTTATCGACCATATTCCCTCTGACCGCCTTTTCGAGGTCATCCGTCTGCTCCACATCGAGGAACTCTCCTCCGATGCTGTCTTCATCGGCTACAACCTCAAGAGCCAGGCCATGGGCAACAAGAGCATCATCAAGATTGCCAACCGCTTCTTCTCCGAGGAAGAACTCAACCAGCTCGCTGTCGTGGCACCCAACGTCACGCTCTGCATCGTCCGCGACTACGAGGTCGTGGAGAAGCGCAAGGTGGAACTCCCCTCCGAACTCGTCGGCATCGTACAGTGTCACAACCCCAAGTGCATCTGCAACAACGAGCCCATGCCCACTCGTTTCATCGTTACCGATGGCGTCGTGAAGTGCTACTATTGCGAGAAGGAGCAGAAGCTCGGCAGCGTCAAGCTGATGGCGCAGTGACCACTTTCGTTTACGGCCTGAAAGGCCAACAATTCCATAGCCCAATGCAACGCGTTGGGTTGGATACGGACACACGACACGCGCCCTGTAAGGGCAAAAATATATAGACGAACCTCATTCTTAACACCGAACTGCTAACCTCAAACTACTAATAACTCACACATTATGGATCAAATTTTTGACTTTATCAATGAAGAGCGCCAGCGCCAGATGCGCGGCATCGAACTTATCGCATCCGAAAACTTCGTCAGCGAAGACGTTATGCGCGCTATGGGCAGCGTATGCACCAACAAGTATGCTGAGGGCTATCCTGGCAAGCGCTACTACGGCGGCTGCCAGGTGGTCGACAAGATCGAGAACCTCGCCATCGAGCGCATCTGCAAACTCTTCGACGCCGAATACGCCAACGTGCAGCCTCACTCTGGCGCACAGGCCAACGCTGCCGTCTTCCTCGCCGTCCTCAAGCCCGGCGACACCTTCATGGGCCTCAACCTCGACCACGGCGGTCACCTCTCTCACGGCTCCAAGGTCAACACCTCCGGCCTCATCTACAACCCCATCGGCTACAATCTCAACCAGGAGACGGGCCGCGTCGACTACGACGAGATGGAGCGCCTCGCCCTCGAGCACAAGCCCAAACTCATCATCGGTGGTGGCTCGGCCTACAGCCGCGAATGGGACTACAAGCGCATGCGCGAGATCGCCGATAAGGTAGGCGCCATCTTCATGGTCGATATGGCTCACCCCGCCGGCCTCATCGCCGCTGGCCTGCTCGACAATCCCGTGAAGTACGCCCACATCGTCACCTCCACCACCCACAAGACCCTCCGCGGTCCCCGTGGCGGCATCATCCTCATGGGCAAGGACTTCGACAACCCCTGGGGCTACACCACTCCCAAGGGTGTCGTGAAGAAGATGAGCCAGCTCCTCAACAGCGCCGTCTTCCCCGGCATCCAGGGCGGTCCTCTGGAACACGTCATCGCCGCCAAGGCCGTTGCCTTCGGCGAGTGCCTCAAGCCCGAATGGAAGGAGTATGCCCTCCAGGTGAAGAAGAATGCTGCCGTACTCGCCGACGAACTCACCAAGCGCGGCTTCACCATCGTCTCTGGCGGTACCGACAACCACTCCATGCTCGTAGACCTCCGTAGCAAGTATCCTGACCTCACCGGTAAGGTGGCCGAGAACGCTCTCGTCGCTGCCGACATTACGGTGAACAAGAACATGGTGCCCTTCGACTCTCGCAGCGCCTTCCAGACCTCCGGCATCCGCCTCGGCACTCCCGCCATCACTACCCGCGGCGCCAAGGAAGACCTTATGGTCGTCATCGCCGAACTCATTGAGACTGTGCTCAACGATCCTGAAAACGAGGAAGTTATCGCAGCTGTTCGTGCTCGCGTGAACGACCTCATGAAGGATTATCCCCTCTTCGCATGGTAAAAATCATCTGATTTTTGAATTTCAGCGCCCCTTGCCGCTCTCTCCAGTGGCAAGGGGCGCTGCCGTATTGCTACTACGAACAAAAGAACGTATTGGGTTCACGGGTTCACTTCTTTGGTATAAGATGATGATAGATAGTAGATTGTGTAAGTGAACCCAAAGTGGTTTCAGATTCACTTAAGGTTCACCAAGGTTCACTATTTGTAAACGTCATCGCGGACACGCTTACCACGATGAAACCAATTTAGAATCTGGTTAAATGAAGATTTCTTTTAGCTCAAAGATATTTTTACGTCAGTGTACACTGACGAAGAAGTCAGTCTAGACTGACGAGAAAATCAGTGTACACTGACGCAAAGCCGAAGCGGCTTAAAAGGTTTGTCCGGCGCTTACAAAAATCCCCGCACCGGATGAACGATGCAGGGACTTTATGTATCGCGAAAGAGATTCTTACAATCACTTGCCAAGAAATACTCAATTATTTACAGCAGGCGCCAGCGGCCTGCTTGCCACAAGTTCCGGCAGACTTCTTGCCACAGCAGCGGGGCAGGGTGGTGCACTGCTCAGGCTTGATGACGGTGAAGTCCTCAACGCCCTGCTTGCGATACTTCACCTGGGCAGCGTCCCAATATGAGGGCCAACCATTGAAGATACCGCCCACGAAGAGCGTGCGGAGCTGGTGACGACCGGCCTTCAGCGCAATCTGGGAACCTTCGTAACTCATGCGGGGAATCTTCACAGCACGGTTGTCGACGAGGATTTCGCCATCGAGCCACAGAGCGCTGTTGAGCGTGAAGAACTCATAGATGCCGTCTTCGGGGATGTCGACGAAGCAATCTACCTCAGCAGCATAATTCTTTACGCCACGCACGCTTGCGGGAACATCTTCCACGGTGCGCACGCTCTCCAGACGAGGAGCAATGCTGTCGATGGTCCAAGCGCAGCAGGGGATGTTGCCGCCGCTGAAGTCGAAGTCGCCGTAAGCCACACGCATGTGCACACCCTGCACGGGCTTGGGACATGCATGAACGGGAACGGGAGTAGAGTCGATGATAGTGCCTTTGGGAAGCTTCTTTCCCTTGCGACCCTTCTTGGCGGCGGGAGCAGCAGGCTGAGCGCCCTTGCAGCAGTCGCCAGCAGCACCCATCACAGCCTTGGTGCATTCGCCGACGGGAGCAGCTTCGGCACCCTCCTTACACTTCTTGCATTCGGGCATAGCAGCGTGCCAACGGTCCTTCATGATGTTGAAGGTGCGGATGCTACCGAGTTCGCCGTTGGGGAGCACGCAGCGAGCCTTGACCACGGTGGAGGTGGTGAAGGTGAGAGGCTTGGTGTAGGTGGGCGAGGTCACACTGGGATCGCTCGTGTCGACGGTGTAGACGATGCGTTCCGGACGCGTGGTGGTCAGTTCGAGGGTGTAGGAGTCGAGGAAGGCGATGTTGTTGCACTCAGGACCCTTCTGCTCGGGCACGGGGATGTGGTAGTTGATGCCGTGAGCATCGAGACGCAGAGCGGCGTCGCCATCCACGCGGCGCTGGAAGTCCTGGAAGTTCTTGCTCTCCACGGGGCTCCAAGCGATTTCAGAGAGAGCCAAAGCACGAGGGAAGAGGCGGTATTCGAGCATCTCGGGATTGTGGATGTACTCGCTCCAGTTGTTGGCCTGCACGCCGAGCACGTAGCTGTCCTTGCCCTCCTTGCGGAGTTCCTCGGGCACGGGGTCGTAGCTATACACCTTTTCGAGCGTGGAGTAGCCGCCGATGGCGTTGGGTTCGGTGATGGGATCGCCCTGGAAGTGGTCGAAGTAGAGGCCGCGGCTACCGGGAGTCATGAGCACGTAGTGGTTCTTCTTTGCAGCCTCGATGCCGCCCTCTTCGCCGCGCCAGCTCATGACGACAGCCGAGGGTTCGAGGTTACCGCCTTCGAGGATTTCGTCCCAGCCGATGAAGGTCTTGCCCTTCGACTTGAGATACTTGCCCATGCGCTCAATGATGTAATCCTGCAGCTGAGCCTCCTGGGTGTAGCCGAGGTCCTTCATGCGCTTCTGGCAGTTGGGGCAGTTCTTCCATTCGCCGCGAGGACTCTCGTCGCCACCGATGTGGAAGTACTCGTAGGGGAAGAGTTCGCAGAACTCGTCAATCTCGTTCTTGAGGAACTCAAACATCAGTTCCTTGCCAGGGCACATCACGATGTCCTCCACGCCCCAGATGATGCGGGGAGTTATAGCCTCGCCCTTGCAGCTCATTTCGGGCATCATGGCGATGGCAGCAAGTTCGTGGCCAGGCATTTCGAGCTCGGGAATGATTTCGATGTGGCGCTCCTTGGCGTAAGCCACGATGTCGCGGATTTCGTCCTTTGTGTAGTATCCACCATGGATGGAGCCGTCGCCTTCAACACGGAAGGAACCCTTCTTGTTGAGTTCGGGGTAGCGGTCGCTCTGTACGCGCCAGCCCTGGTCGTCGGTGAGGTGCCAGTGGACGCGGTTGAACTTGTAGGTGGCGAGCATGTCGATGACACGCTTCACAGCATCGGCAGGGAGCCAGTGGCGGCAGGGATCGAGCATGACGCCGCGGTAGCCGAAGCGGGGAGCGTCCTTGATGTCGACAGCGGGAATGCTCCATGCTGCAACACCCTTGGCAGCGCCAGCCTTCTCCACCTGAGGCGGCAGCAGCTGGAAGAGCGACTGCAGACCGCGGAAGAGGCCGTCGGCGGTGCGAGCGGTGAGTGTGACGGTAGCGCCCGTTACCTGCAGACGATAGGCTTCCTGCTGGCAGTCGGGATAGGCGGTGGAGGTGATGCCGTTGTCGAACTTGGGATCAACGACGAATGTGATACCGCTCTTGGCTGCTGCTTTGCCCACTTTGAGATCAAAGCCTGTGGCGGCGTTGACTTTCGTGGCGAAGAACTCTGCAACATGCTGTGCGCCTTCGCCTTTGACGGAGATGGCGGTCTTGGTCGTGAGGGTGAACGAGCCTACGCCCTCGGTGAGTTGTACAGCCTGCGGGATGAGGTTGAAGTCGTCGGCATAAGCGCTGGTAGCGGTGAGGCTCATGGCCACGAGCGCGCCGACAAGAATTTTGTTGAGTTTCATAGAGGTAGTTATGTTTGTGGTTTTTTTG
>JAUNIC010000284.1 GCA_030523615.1 Bacteroidales bacterium | reverse complement strand
GAGCTTACTAAATCACTAAACCACAAATAACTAAACCACTAAATAAAAGACTCACTCACAGTTGAAGCTGTAGTCGGCCACGCCGTCGATGGTGGGCCAACCGGGATTCTGCTTCAGAAGGCAGCGGCCGTCGGCGTCGGTGCAGAGGGTGAACTCTGTGACGGGGATGGGCTCAAGATAGTGCTGCTTGGGGAAGTTGTAGCCCTGGTAGCAGACGATGGTGGCGTTCTTCTGGAGCGGGTGGAGATAGGTACTGATACCGCTCTGGCTAACGATGCCTTCTGCACGCTCGCTGGCCTTGTAGAGGGTGTAGGTCTCGGCCCAGAAGTTGATGCCTTCGGGCTGGTAGTCGCGCATCATGTCGAGAGCGCGCCAACGCTTGAGGTCGTCGAGACGCATACCTTCGGCCACGAATTCGCAACGGCGCTCGCGACGGATGTTATAGAGCGTCTTGTCCACCTCCTTGCCGTGGCTCCAGACAGCGAGGTCATTCTCACGGGCGAGGTCGGTGGCGGCGATGGTCTTCGTATAGTCAGGATCAACACCTGCACGGGTGCGGAGAGCACGCCAATAACGGTCGCAACGGTCGTCGAGGCTGTGGTGGCGCTCGTAGTACGCTTCGAGATAGATGAGGTAGGCCTCGGCAGCACGGAATACGGGCGTGGCGGTGGTGCCCATGGTGTATTCGTCCTGACCGGGAACGGTGCTCACCCACTTCTTTATTTCGTAACCAGTAGGCGTACCCTGGTTGCCAGATTCGTTGACGTGGGGACGGTCGACGAGGACTTTCACGGGTGCGCCGTCGGCATCGTAAACGATGTTGTCCTGGTCGTCCTTCTTTGTCTCGTAGTGGGGGCACTTGACGCTCTCGGCGAGACGGAGGTCGCGGTTGGTGAGTTCGCTCTCGAGGTTCACATCGCCAAGGTACTGGTCGTTGCCGTCGGCATAGATGGGCAGGCCGTTGGTGGTGAGGAAACTGTTGACGAGGGCGCGGGTGAGGCCTGTGCCGGCACCAGTGCGGCCGAGGTAGTTGGAGGCCGAGTGGGTGATGACGTTGGGCTTGTAGTAGCGTGCGAGGATGACTTCGTCGGTGGCGGGGAACTCTGCGAGGCTGTTGAACATCGTGATGTAGTTCTTGTCGAGCTGGCGAGCATCGGCCACTTCTGCTGCTGCCTTGATGGCTTGGTCGAGGAGGGCGTTGACGTCGGCGTCGCTGCTGTTGGGAGCGAAGCAGGTGCCGGCGTGGTAGCGCTGCCAGGTGGCTTCGTAGAGAGCTACGCGGGCCTTGAGGAGGAGGGCGGCGTCGCGGCTGACGCGTCCGCTCTCAAGGGGTGTGACGGGAAGGCGCTGGATGGCGCGGTCGAGGTCGGCGAGCATGAAGTTGACGACTTCCTTGCGGTCTTTGCGCTCGGCCATGGCAGCGAGCTGTTGGGGATCGTCGGGGAGCATCTCGGTGAGGATGGGGAGGTCGCCGTAGTTGCGGAGGAGACGGAAGTAGTCGTAGGCGCGGAAGAAGTAGCCCTCGCCGATGTAGCCCAGGGCGTGCTCTTCGTTGCCCTTGATTTCGCCGGCAGCGAGTTTAGCCTCAGCGGTGTTGAGGAAGTAGTTGATGCCGCGGAGGTTGGTAAATTTCCATTCCGACTGGCTCTGGAGCGGCGTGCGCTTTTCGCCGGGATAGAAGAGCGACGAGGGCTGTGCGCCAATCTGGTTGTCGGAGTTGTTGTCTTCGGAGTGTACACCCTGATAGTTGATCTGCATCTTCGGCAAGATGTCGTAGAAGGCGTTGACGCTCAGACGGAGGTCGGCAGGCGTCTTGAAGTAAGCCGTCTCGTCGGCAAAGTCCATGGGCTCGTTGTCGAGGTAAGCATCGCAGCTTGCGAGGCCCAGAAGGACAAAAGGTATGGTGAGAAGTATCTTTTTCATGTTTTCAGTGGTTTAGTGGGGCTAGAGATTCTAGACGTTCTAGAAATTCTAG
>JAUNIC010000098.1 GCA_030523615.1 Bacteroidales bacterium | reverse complement strand
CCTTCCCCTGACTTTCATGCTTGCCCGCCCCCTGTATGTTTACCCAGAACGACCTGGGTATTGTTGCGCTGAAAGGTAGGATCTGTCAGCATCAGATATGGGTTTCTGCCGTCAAGAAATATGGGTGCTGCCTGCTCAGAAGGGAAGTCGATGATTTCTTTAGAGGATGGAGATAATTCTATGTGATTATTATCTCTTATGGCACCGATACAAGAAAGAATGGAGGTTGTGGTTGTGGGACTGGAATTTGCCGTACCTTTGCACCGTGGAACTGACGAACGGTTCCTATAACACTTTAATACAGAACATTATGATCAGTAAGAAGATGATTGACGACATCAACGCACAGATCAATGCGGAGATGTGGGCGGCACAGCTTTATCTCGCCATGTCTATCGACGCATGGCGGATCGGATGCCGCGGTATGAACCATTGGTTGCGCAAGCAGCATGAAGAAGAGTTGCAGCATGCGTACAAGTTCATTGACTATCTGGAGAGCCGGCATGTTGAGGCTGAATTGGCCGACATCACCGACGTGCCGAAGAAGTGGAAAAACCCCAAGGAAATGTTTATGGAGGCCCTTGAGCACGAGCACAAGATTACGGAGCGCATCAATGCTCTGTGTCACACGGCCATGAGCGAGGGCGACTACGCCACATTCCATTTCCTGCAATACTTCGTGGGCGAGCAGGTTGAGGAAGAGGCATCAGCCATGGAGATTGTCGACATGTTCAAATGCCTCGATGATGACGTCGCAGCCCTCTATGCCTTCGACACCTCGCTGCAGGCAAGGTAACTGTCGAGTATCGAATGGCAAAATCACTTTTGCAAAAAAATCGCTATGCCTGCGCAGCATAACGGCTGCTACGCGCTGTGACCGAAAGGGTTACGCGTGTAGCAGCCGTTACGATTTTTGCCTGTTTTGCCTCAAAACAAGGGCGTATTTCTCAAAATGACGGGCAATTTGCACACCAAGGTACGCCGAGTTGCTTGAGGCTGCAACGTTCCTTAGGCGTTCCCCTTCTTCGCTTCTTCGATAAAGGCGAGGAAGAGAGGATGGGGATGAAGGACGGTGCTCTGGTATTCGGGATGGAACTGAGTACCGATGAAGAAGCGGTGAGAGGGGATTTCGACGATTTCGGCGAGGCCCGTCTGGGGATTCGTGCCCACGCAGTGCATACCGGCGGCTTCGAAGTCGGGAGTGTAGCGGCTGTTCATCTCGTAACGGTGGCGGTGGCGCTCCACGATGCAGTCCTTACCGTAAATCGTGCGCACGCGGGAGCCCTCGCGGAGCTCGCAGTCGTAGCCACCGAGACGCATGGTGCCGCCGAGGCCCTTGATGGTCTTCTGCTCCTCCATCATGTCGATGACGGGGTACTGCGTGTCGGGATTCATCTCGCTGCTGTTGGCGTCGGTGAGGCCGAGGACGTTGCGGGCAAACTCGATGACCATCATCTGCATGCCAAGGCAGATGCCGAGACAGGGCACGTTGTGGGTGCGGGCGTACTCCGTGGCGAGAATCTTGCCCTCGGTGCCGCGCTGACCGAAGCCCGGACAGATGACGAGGCCGTCCTGGCCACAGAGTTGCTCCTCGAGGTTCTCAGGTGTGAGGAACTCGGAGTTGATGAAGGTAATCTTGATCTTGCGGTTGTTGTAGGTAGCGGCGTGGGAGAGACTCTCGTTGATGCTCTTGTAGGCATCCTGGAGATCGTACTTGCCGACCATGCCGATGTGCACCTCTTCGGTTGCGGCGTTGCGGAGTTCGAGGAATTTTTTCCAGGGTCCGAGTTGGGGCGTTTCGCCCACAGGAATGCCCATCTTGCGGAGAATGGCGGCATCGAGGCCCTGGCGCTGCATGTTGACGGGCACCTCGTAGATGCTGGGGAGGTCTTCGCTCTGGATGACGCACTCGAGGTCGACGTTGCAGAAGCCAGCGACCTTAGAGCGCATGGCGTCGTCAAGGTGCTTCTCGGTGCGGAGAATGAGGATGTCGGGCTGGATACCGTTGGAGAGCATCTCCTTGACGCTGTGCTGCGTGGGCTTTGTCTTGAGTTCGTCGGCGGCACGGAGGTAGGGCACGTAGGTGAGGTGGATGCTCACAGCGTCGCGACCGAGTTCCCACTTGAGCTGGCGGATGGCTTCGAGGAAGGGAGCACTCTCGATGTCGCCGATGGTGCCGCCGATTTCGGTGATGACGAAGTCGTAGTCGCCCGTCTCGCCGAGGTAGCGCACGTTGCGCTTGATTTCGTCGGTGATGTGGGGCACAACCTGGATGGTCTTGCCGAGGTAGTCGCCGCGGCGCTCTTTGTCGATGACGCTCTTGTAGATGCGGCCCGTGGTCATGGAGTTGGCGCGGGTGGTCTGAATGCCGGTGAAGCGCTCATAGTGGCCGAGGTCGAGGTCGGTCTCCATACCGTCGATCGTCACGTAGCACTCGCCGTGCTCGTAGGGGTTGAGGGTGCCGGGATCGATGTTGATGTAGGGATCGAACTTCTGGATGGTGATTTTGTAGCCGCGAGCTTGGAGCAGCTTACCAATGGAGGAGGAGATGATGCCTTTGCCAAGCGACGAAACGACGCCGCCGGTGACGAAAATGTACTTTGTAGAGCTCATATTGTGTTTGTGATTTATTCGATTGTGGTGGAGAAACAGATAATTATCTTCGAGAAATATGTTGTGCCACGGCTGTGACACTATCGTGTCACGTTCGTGAAATGTTCGATTCACACCTGTGGCACGACTTATTTCTTTGAGATATTTCTTTATATCTTTGAGGCAGACGGGAGCATCTTTGCGAAAAAAAGGACTACCCCTACGCTAACGTCTGATTTCGCGAAGGCTACTGGCGCCATTGCGGGGCTATCGCTGCTCGTACCAATGGACGAAGGCGCGGTAGAGCATGCGGAGACCGCCGGGGGTGGGATAGTCGCCCGTGAAGTACCAATCGCCGGGGTGGTCGGGACAGGAGGCGTGGAGGCCGTCGACCGTCTGGAAGATGATCTTCACCTCCGTCTTGATGTCGACGGGCGTGAGCATCTCGGCAATCTTGGCCGAAACCTCCTCCTGCGTGAAGGGAGCATAGATGGCCTGGACGAAAGAGCCAGCGAAGGGGTCGTAGACGGTGGCAGGATTGTCGAGCACAGCCTTACAACGCTCATAGACATCGGTGATGATGTGCTCCATGCCGCGCTCCTTGAGAAGTGCAATGGCGGCGCGGAAGGCGATGAACTGCTCCATAGAGCTCATGTCGATGCCGTAGTAGTCGGGGTAGCGCACCTGCGGGGCGGCGGAGACGATGACGATGCGCTTGGGGTGCAGACGGTCGAGGATGCGGATGATGCTCTGGCGGAGCGTGGTGCCGCGCACGATGCTGTCGTCGATGACGACGAGATTGTCTTCCCCGGCGTGGATGCTGCCGTAGGAAATGTCGTAGACGTGGGCGGCGAGGTCGTTGCGGGCGGCGCCTTCGGCGATGAAGGTGCGCATCTTGATGTCCTTGTGCACCACCTTCTCGCGACGCACCTTGAAGCCGCGGGCATCGAAACCTTCGCAAAGGCCGTAATAAGAGGTTTCGGCGGTGTTGGGGATGTAGGAGAGGACGGTGTTCTCGACTTCGCCGTTGACGGCTGCGTAGACGGCATCGACAAGCTGGTGGCCCATCTCCTTGCGCTCGCGATAGATGTCGACGTCGGAGCCACGGCTGAAGTAGATGCGTTCGAAGGAGCAAGCGGCAAGGTTGCGGGGAGTGAGGATCTGCTCCGTGCGCCACGTGCCGTCGCGACGGATGATGAGGGCCTGGCCGGGGAGGAGTTCGTGGATATCGCTGACCTCGCGGTCGAAGGTGGTCTGGATGACGGGACGCTCGGAAGCGACGGCGATGACCTCGTCGTCGGCATACCAGAAGCAGGGACGGATGCCCCACGGATCGCGCAGAACGAAGCTCTCGCCGGAGCCCGTCACGCCGCAAAGGGCGTAGCCGCCATCCCAGACGGGAGCACTCTGGCTCAGGACGTTGGCGACGTTGATATGCTGCTCGATGTACTTCGTGATGGCCTGGTCGGTGAGGCCGAGCGCCATGGCCTCGTTGAAGCAGCGCTCGCTCTCGCGGTCAAGACGGTGGCCGAGCTGCTCGAGGAGGAGGTAGGTGTCGCTCATCATGCGCGGGTGTTGGCCCTTCGTGGCGAGCGTGGCGAAGATTTCGTCGACGTTCGTCATATTGAAGTTGGCGCAGATGCAGAGGTTCTTGGCCAGCCAGTTGTCGCGGCGCAGGAAGGGGTGTACGTACTGCAGGCCGCGCTTGCCGGTGGTGGAGTAGCGCAGATGGCCCATGTAGATTTCGCCAGCAAAGGGGGTGAGGCGTTCGGTGTCGGCGACGTCGCGGTGGTGGTTGTCGGCAATCTGTCGGTGGGCGGCGGCAAAGATCTCGCTGATGGCGGTGGTGCCCATGGCTCGCTCGCGGAAGATGAACTCTTCGCCGGGCTCGGCGTTGAGTTTGAGGCAGGCCATACCGGCGCCTTCCTGTCCGCGGTTGTGCTGCTTCTCCATCATGAGATAGAGCTTGTTGAGACCGTACATCCACGTGCCGTATTTGGCCTCGTAGTAGCCGAGGGGCTTGAGCAGTCGCACAAGGGCGATGCCGCATTCGTGTTTGAGGGGTTCCATATGTTGTAATGATATAATGATAAAATGAAAAGACTGATAAAATGAAAAAAATGACAGAATGAAAGAATGTGAGTCCTCTAGGCGGATGTCCGCAGGGGCATTCTATCATTCTTTCATTCTATCATTTTATCATTTCGAATCGTCGTATGGCCTCTTCGTAGTCCTCGCGGCGACCGAAGGCGGTGAGGCGGATGTAGCCTTCGCCGCTGGGGCCGAAGCCGACGCCGGGAGTGGCGACGATGTTGAGGTCGCGGAGCAGATGGTCGAAGAATTCCCACGAGCTGATGCGCTCGGTGGTGCTGCCTTCGCGGAGGGGAGTCTGGAGCCAGACGTAGGGGGCGTCCTCGCCGCCGAAGACGGTGTAGCCGAGGCACTGGAGGTTCTCGCGGAGGAAGGTGGCGTTCTGCATGTAGTAGTCGACGGTGCGGCGAACCTGAGCCTTGCCCTCGGGGGTGTAGATGGCCTCGGCAGCGCGCTGGGTGATGTAGCTCGTGCCGTTGAACTTGGTGCATTGGCGGCGGTTCCAGAGGTCGCGGAGGTGGACTTCAGTGCCGTCGCTCGCGGTGACGGTCAGGGCCTTGGGCACGATGGTGTAGCCGCAACGCACGCCGGTGAAGCCCGCAGTCTTGGAGAAACTGTGGAACTCAATGGCGCAGCGCTTGGCGCCGGGGATTTCGTAGATGCTGTGGGGCACGTCGTCGTGGCGGATGTAGGCCTCGTAGGCAGCGTCGTAGAAGATGACGCAGCTGTGCTCGAGGGCATAGTCCACCCACTTCTTCAGCTCGTCGCGGCTGATGACGGTGCCGGTGGGGTTGTTGGGATAGCAGAGGTAGATGAGCGCGCCTTCGAGCTCACCGTCGGCGGTGTTCAGATCGCTCAACTGGGGCACGAAGCCATTCTCGGCCGTGACGGGGAGGAGGCGGATGTGGCTCCAGGTGCCGTCGGGGAGTTTTTCGCCGGAGCGGCCGCTCATGACGTTGCTGTCGACGTAGACGGGGTAGACGGGGTCGGTGACGTAGACGGTGACGTCGGTCGAGAAGATGTCGCCGATGTTGCCGCAGTCGCTCTTTGCGCCGTCGCTGATGAAGACCTCATCGATGTCGAGGTCGATGCCGCGTGCCGTGAAGTCGTTGTCGACGATGGCCTGGCGGAGGAAGGCGTAGCCCTGTTCGGGGCCGTAGCCGCGGAAGGTGTCGGCACTGGCCATCTCGTCGACGGCACGGTGCATGGCGTCGATGGAGGCTTGGGGCAGGGGCTGGGTGACGTCGCCGATGCCGAGGCTGATGATGCGTGCTGAGGGATTCTCCTCTTTGTATTCGCGCACGCGGCGAGCGATGTCGGAGAACAGGTAGTTCTGCGACAGACGCAAGAAGTTTTCGTTTAGCATTGTGTGTTGTGGTGGTGTCGGTGGGTAGGGGCTTTAGAAGCTCTAAGGACTCTAAAGACTTTAGTTCTAAGGACCTTAAAGACTCTAACGACCTTAAAGACCTTAAAAACCCTACAATTGTTTATTAGAGCGTCAGCGTGCCTTCGAATGATGTCGTGGCGGGTCCGCGCATATAGATGTGGCCGTCGGCCTTGTTCCAGTGGATGCGGAGGTCGCCGCCATCCATGCAGATGTGGATGGAGCGGGGAGTGCCGTCGGGGTTGGTGCGGGTGGTGAGACCAGCGGCGCAGGCTGCCACGGCGGTAGCGCAGGCGCCGGTACCGCAAGCCTGGGTGATGCCGCTACCACGCTCCCACACTCGCATGCGGAGAGAGCCGTCGGCAAGAGGCTGCACGAACTCTACGTTGGTGCGCTCGGGGAAGTGGGCGTCGTTCTCGATGACGGGACCTACCTTGCTCACTTCGATGGCGTCGATGTTGTCGACGAAGATCACGGCGTGGGGATTGCCGATGCACACGAAGGTGGCCTCGAACTGCTGGCCGCAGGCTTCGAGGGTGACGCCGTCGAGATCGCCCGTGGGGGTGTTGACCTGATGGGTGTTGGCCAAAAGCGGTGCGCCCATATCGACGGTGGCGTGGCTCACGAGGCCGTCGTCGCCCGTCTCGAGGGTGATGACCTTGATGCCGGAGAGCGTCTCGAGGGTAATCTCCTTCTTGTCGGTGAGGCCCTTGTCGTAGACGTACTTACCCACGCAACGGCTGCCGTTGCCGCACATCATGCCTTCGGAACCGTCGGCGTTGAAGATGCGCATACGGAAGTCGGCCACTTCGCTGCGGCTGATGAGGATGAGGCCGTCGGAGGCAATTCCGAAGTGGGGCTGGCTCCACTGGATGGCGAAGGCGGCGGGATCGTCGATGGGGAAACGGTCGGTGTCGACGTAGATGTAGTCGTTGCCGAGACCGTGCATTTTAGTGAATTCTATCGTCTTGCTCATAAAGTTTCTAAAATAAGAGGTGTGAGGGAAGAGGTTAAAGGTTAAAGGGTGAGTGGGAGTAAAGTGTAAGAAATGGGGCAGCGCATCGTCGCTGATGTGAGATGCGCTGCCCAAATTCGTTAGGAGTCAGTGGTGCAGAAGAGGCGCTGCTGTTGGCGGCGCTGGCAGGTGTTGGAGCGAGAGGCTACGCGGGCGAGTGTGCCTGATTGAGCCCACTGCTGATTGTAGTCGAAATCGAAACAAACTGCTGCCATCTTCTGGAATTGTGTGTGTATGTTGGAAGTTTTTGTGTTGTTTCCGTTATGTGTGAGTGTGTGGATGTCTCGCCAGCAGAACATCACGGGCAAATTGCCTCGAAATGTACATTGTAAAGAATCCGAGTGCAAAAGTACAGCAAAAAAGCGAGTTGCGCAAGCATTTTGTTACATTTTTTGAAGAAAATGTGCATTTTGTCAATTTGCAAGCGGCGCAACATGCGAAATGTGCTTTGTGCGCTTTACAGATGACACATTCGACGTTGAAGCTGATGCCTCTCCGAACCGAGCACGACGCACTGCTCACACGGCGATTGTCACGCTCGGGGCTCGGCGTTTGCGCGTGCTTCTTTGCAAAAAAATGCAGCAGATAACCCTTTCAAACAAAATTACTTCCCTTCCGATTTGTCCATCCCAACTTTTATTGCTATCTTTGCGCCATAAAAAAGGAGAGGACGCCCTCGCGAAGAAGAGGACGCCCTCGTCACACCTAAAAGATCCCCTCTTCCCGCAAAACATGAAAACCATCCCCGTATACTGCAAAAACACTCAGTCATGGATCGACGTGCCCAAGGGCTCGACGCTTGAAGACGTTTACCAGCAGATTGGGCTCGACATGCCCTACGGCCCTACGAACTGCCTCGTCAACAACCGTAGCGAGGGCCTGCACTACACGCTCAACGACTCGCGCGACATTGAGTTTCAGGACATCACGACTGACTCGGGCCTGCGCACCTACACCCGCAGCCTCTTTTTCGTGCTCTATAAGGCGGTCAACGACCACTATCCCGGAGCGCGTCTGCGCATTGGTATGCCAGTGTCGAACGGCTACTACTGCACGCTCAACATTCAGGGCGGCGTGACGGACGAGATTGCCATGAGTCTGCGCACCTATATGCAGGAAATCATCAAGGCTGACCTGCGCTTCCGACGCGTGACGTGCCACACGACTGACGCCATCGACCTCTTCCGCCGTCAGGGCCTCATGCAGAAGGTGAAGCTGCTGGAGAGCATCGGCGATCTGTACACGCATTACTATACGCTGGATGATACGGCCGACTTCTTCTACGGTTCGCTCCTGCTGCGCACGGGGCAGCTGCGCGTTTTCGACCTGATGCGCTACGGCGAGGGACTGCTCTTGCGTATCCCCGATCAGAAGAACCCTGACCTGCTGCGCCCCATGAAGCAGCAGGACAAGATGTTCGACGTGCTGCAGGAGGAACACCGCTGGCAGGACATTATGGGCATTTCGACCGTGGGCGAACTGAACCGCGCGCTGCAGGACGGACAGATCACGGACATCGTGCTCGTGAGCGAGGCGTTGCAGGAGAAGAAGATTGCCCGCATTGCCGACGCCATCGCAGCGGATCAGCGCATCAAGGTGGTGCTGATTGCGGGTCCTTCATCGAGTGGTAAGACGACGTTTGCCAAGCGCCTGTGCATCCACCTGAAGGGTTGCGGCAAGAAGCCGGTGCAGATTTCCATGGACAACTACTTCGTGGATCGCGTACTTTCGCCGCGCGACGAGAAGGGCGACTATGACTTCGAAAACATCGAGGCCATCAATCTGGACCTCTTCAACATGCAGATGACGCAGCTCCTCGACGGTGAGGAGGTGGAACTGCCTTTCTACGACTTTACCACGGGAAAGAGCACGATGAGTGGCCAATATCTGCGTCTGGAACCGGAGACGGTGCTGGTGCTCGAAGGTAACCACGCGCTGAATCCGCGCATGAGCGAGAAGATCAGCCCGGAGGCGAAGTTCAAGATTTATGCTTCGGCGCTGACGACCATCATGCTGGATGACCACAACTACATCCCCACGACGGACACGCGACTGCTGCGCCGCATCTGCCGCGACTATAAGTACCGTGGTTACGCTCCGCAGGAGACCATTCGCCGCTGTGCTTCGGTGAGCGCAGGCGAGGAGAAGTGGATTTTCCCCTTCCAGGAACAGGCGGACGTGATGATCAACACGTCGCTGCTCTACGAACTGGCTGCGCTGCGTCAGCAGGCTCTGCCGCTGCTGGAACAAGTGCCGGAATCGGCGGCGGAGTATGCTACGGCAACGCGTCTGCGCAAGTTCCTCACTTACTTCGAACCGATGGCTCTCGACACCGTTCCGCCCACATCACTCCTCCGCGAGTTCATGGGCCAGAGTGCTTTCAAGTATTAGGAGGCGGGCACTAAGGCGAACTAAGAACTGCCTACACAAAACGAAAATATCCCGAATTTGCGATGTGCAAGTCCGGGATATTTTTGTGCGAAACTTTGACGACTCTAATATGTAGAATTATTGGAGGAATGTTCAGCAGCAAAGCTTTCTGCCTGAGAAGGTTAGAAACCGATGCGCTGGCCGCTCTGCTTGCCGAGGCTTTCGTTGCGACAGGCCGCATGGATGGCGGCGAGGTCGAGGGTGTCGTTCTCGTTGAGCACGCTGTCGATGAGCTGCTTGCGGGCGATGTTCTCAATCTGGCCGCCACTGAAGGCGTAAGCACTGGCGAGATTGAGCGCTTCGGTATCACTGAGTTCGGGGAGCATGGACTGCCAGATGTGGCGACTCTCTTCAGGCGTGGGCTTCTCAAACTCAATTTTGTAGAGGAAACGGCGCTCAAAAGCGGCGTCGAGCGAACCGGTGAGATTGGTCGTGGCTATCATGATGCCTTCCATCTGCTCCATCTCCTGGAGGATGATGTTCTGCATGGCGTTCTCCATCTTGTCGACACTGCCTGTGGCGCCTTCGGCACGCTTGTTGAGGACGGCGTCGGCCTCGTTGAAAAGGAGGATGGGGGCCATGTCGTTGCTGGCCGCGAGGCGTTTGTAGCTGTCAAAGACTTCCTTGATGTTCTTCTCCGTCTCGCCCACCCACTTTGAGCGGATATTGGGTACGTCGACGAGCATGATGTCGCGGCCCGTGAGGCGCGCCAACTGCTGCACGGTCTCGGTCTTGCCAGTGCCCGGAGCGCCGTAAAAGAGGCAGGTAAAACCGGTTCGCATGCCTTTAGCCTTGAGGCGCTGTTGTACACGGTTCATGCGCTCTTTGCCAAGCAACGATTGGAGTTGATTTACTTGACGCGTCACGTTGGCGTTGTAGAAGAGTTCCTTCGCCGTGATGTCTTCGTGGTGGGTGAGGCCCACACGGTTGTCTTTGCCAACTTTCAGTTTCAGCTCGCCCAACACTTCGCGCTTGGCGTAGTCTGTCAGTCGCCACTGTTCGGTATTGGCCTGGCCGTCGTCGAAGGAGTGTTCTACGAGCTTCACTTGCATCAAGGAGTGGGTGCCGTCGATGAGGCAACTCGTATGACGACGAATGATAGGAGTGGTGAAGTAATCGCGGAGGTCGCTGCGGCAGATGTGGTCGTCACCGTTGTTGACGAAGAGACGGCAGAAGACGAGGAAAAGCGTGAGGTCGTTGTCGGAGAAACAGTAAGAACGCAAACGCGTCGTGAGGTCAAGCTGCGAATTGCTGTTGATAAGCTCGTGGAGGTACTGGTGGAGTTCGGTATCTTCGATTTCGTCATTTTCGCGGCGCTCAAGCAGTTTGTCCACATGGTCATAGAACTCTTGTGCCGTGAGGCCTTCGATGCTCTCGACCTCGGGCAGTTTTCCTTCGCAAAGGCAGTTAATGGTAGAGGCGGGCATACGGTAGGTGACGTCGCCGTCGCGATCCTTACGGCGATAGATGATGCCGTGCTTCACGAGGTTGTCGATGTAACTGGAGAGGGAGAGGATCTTGACCAAACGCACATCGAAATGGCGCGCAATGTCGCGCAGACAAATGCGCGAGTCGTTGCATTGGTCGACAAATACGCACATAAACAGGGTCTCGATTTCGTCATCCATGCCCAGACGCTTCATAAGCTCCTTGATAAAAGGCATTGCGGGGCTTTCCAATACCGTCTTGGTCTTCTTCTGTACAGTCGTGATGCCTTCGCTGGAGGTTAACTCAACAATCTGTTCGATGATGTCCATTATATTCATCTTTTTCATCGTCGTAGTACTCTTTTCCATATATCTCGTTTTATTAGTTGTTATCTCTATAAGTTTCTATCTTGCGCTCCGGACTATAGAAGCTGCTGCATTAGTTTTTCTATCACGAAACATTAACTATTCTTCTAAAAAACTAAGATGATTACGGCCGAAACGCGCGTTGGCGCATTATTTCCGCAAGTGTGGGAAATACAGCAAAACATCTCTATTGATGCCGAGCATTTATAATATAGAAACAAAGAGGACAAAATTCAAAAAAAGAGCGATTTTTTTGGAAGATACACATTAAATACAAAAAAATGAGAGGCCCTCGATTTCTCGAAGACCTCTCTTAAAATGGCGGCGACCCCAGCCATAGGAATGGCTGGGTACCTTATTTCATGCCTACGGCATAGGCTACGCGCGTATATATATAAAATGAGAGGCTCGGTTCTTTTCAGAACCAAGCCTCTCTTAAAATGGCGGCGACCTACTCTCCCGCGGGTGTGCAGTACCATCGGCGCGACTGTGCTTAACTTCTCTGTTCGGAATGGGAAGAGGTGGAACCACAGTGCTATAACCACCGGAAATATCTCTTGAACATGCAACTTGTCGTCTTTCTATCTCGCCTCGTAGTCTTTCGATATCTTTCAAAAGCAAACACAGCTTCAAGTAAATCCGCCCGTGCAGCGCATCCGGGAGCCT
>JAUNIC010000283.1:583-1978 GCA_030523615.1 Bacteroidales bacterium | reverse complement strand
GGCTCAGATTCCTATCATCTTCTGCACTGCTAAGACGATGGAAGAGGATCTCCTCTATGGTTTTGCCCTCGGCAGCGATGACTACATCTGCAAACCTTTCCGTGTGAGCGAAGTAAAGGCCCGAGTAAAAGCGGTGTTAAAGCGAACTGCACAACTGAGTCATATAAATTCTATGCAAGACTCTGGCATGACTCCTACAGATAACACGCCATCTGGACTTCGCGAAAATGTCGATACGGCTTCTGCCCGAAACACCATAGAATACGAAGGCATCGCTCTCGATCTCGACCGCAAGGAGTGTCTCGTCGATGGTAAGGGAGTGGCTTTCACCAAGTTGGAGTTTGAATTGCTTGCGCTTCTCCTTTCCCGTCCCGGACAAGTGTTCTCGCGCGAGAAGATCCTGCAGTCGGTATGGCCGAGCGATGCCATTGTGCTCGACCGAACTGTTGATGTCAACATCACTCGAATCCGTAAGAAGATAGGCCCCTATGGCGAATGTCTTCGTACGAAGTTCGGCTATGGCTACATGTTTAGCGACATTAGGAAATAACCTCCTCCTATGAAATTAAAACGCACACAACTCACCAATAACATCTTTCTCGTGGCGACTATCCTCGCCAGCATTTTCACGCTCTTCTTCGGCATCTACGAATATCGGCGCGAACACGCTTTTCGTGTCGATATTCTACACTCAGAACTTCAGCTAAACAACTACCGTTATCTCGAAGGTCGTGCAGATAAGGAAATTCGTGTGACGGTTGTCGATTCCCTCGGCAACGTCCTCTATGACACAGAACGCAATGACGTCACGCGAATGGGAAACCACCTCCAACGCGAGGAGATCCAGGAGGCTCTCGACAATGGTAGCGGTTTTGCCATCAAACGTGCCACTACATTGCCACATGAAGAGCATGAAGGTAGTGAAAAATACTTTTATTCCGCAACGCGCTTTGGCGATAAGGTTGTGCGCTCTGCTGTGCCATATTCTGCCGAACTCACGTCTTCGCTCGAACATGATTACACCTTCTTCTATTATACCGCCAGCATCCTCGCGCTCATTGCCACGGCGATGTATTTCCGCCGACGCTATGAGCACAGCGAACGCGAGAAACAGCGCATCAAACGTCAGTTGACCGAGAATGCAGCTCACGAATTGAAGACTCCTGCCGCAACAATCGAAGGTTATCTCGAAACACTCGTCAGCAACCCTTCGATGCCTGAAGCACAACGCCTTACTTTTCTTGAACGTTGCCACGCTCAAAGCCGTCGCATGAGCAGTCTTCTGGCCGACATGAGCACTCTTACGCGCCTCGACGAGGCCAAAGAAATCGTCAATCGCAATGCGTCGAATAGACAAAAGATCGATGCTGCAGAAATTATTCGCCAATTTTAAGA
>JAUNIC010000283.1:0-573 GCA_030523615.1 Bacteroidales bacterium | reverse complement strand
CGAAGAAGAAACGGCCGGACAATTTAGAGAGCAAAACATACGCCTGCAGCTCGATGTCCCCGCATCGCTACCCATGCAAGGCGATCCTTCGCTGATCTATTCTTTGTTCCGCAACATCTTCAGCAACGCTCTTGCTTACGCCACTGATGCAACCTGTTTCCGTGTGGAGGTGAACACTTCCGCCGATCGTTATACTTTCAACTTCATCGACAATGGAGCTGGCGTTCCTGTCGAGCATCTGCCTCACATTTTCGAGCGCTTCTATCGTATTGACAAGGGCCGTTCTCGCCGCCTTGGAGGTACGGGCTTAGGACTTGCCATCGTCAAGAACATCGCGTTACAATATGATGGTAATGCAACAGCATTCGAAACTCAAGGCGGTGGCCTCACCGTAGAGGTAGAACTTGCTGTAAGGTGAACGCGTTATACATACGACTTTTTTTGAATAATGACACAAAATCTTTGAAAATACTAATATGGAGAACAATTTGTGTGCCCTTCAAAATATCTTTGAACCTTTTAAAAATATCTTTGAAGTAGTTTGAAATATCTTTGAAGTAGTGTACTGTCTCA
>JAUNIC010000097.1 GCA_030523615.1 Bacteroidales bacterium | reverse complement strand
AGGTAGGTTCTATTAATTCGCCTGAGGCGATTTTGCGTCTATTGCGCAGCAGATTTTTGGTTTGAAAGAAGGAGCGTGGCGAGCCACGTGACTGATTGAAAGTCAAAAAGATGCAAGCAAGAGGCGTAAAAGCGGCCAGGCATCCTTTTAGAGACTACCCCAATTGTGAAACGAATTAATAGAACCTACCATAACAGCAACCGACACATACGCATGACTGACCTCATAGGCATCGGCATTAAGGACATCATCGACATCGTCCTCGTCGCCACCCTACTCTTCTACATCTACAAACTGATGAAGGAGTCGCGCTCCGCCAACCTCTTCATGGGTTTGCTCGTCTTCGTCATCTCCTGGCTACTCGTCTCGCAGGTGTTCGAGATGCGACTGCTCGGCGGCATCTTCGACAAGTTGATCAACGTGGGTTCGCTCGCCCTCATCGTCCTCTTCCAAGAGGAGATACGCAGTTTCTTCGCCTCCATCGGCCAACAGCGTAAATCCGTATTCGTCAACTGGTTCCGTCGTGCAAAGGAAGAGGACAAGGTGCATCGTTCCGACATCATGCCCATCGTCATGGCCTGCATGAGCATGGGCAAGCAGAAGGTGGGCGCACTCATCGTCATCGAGCGCGATGTGCACCTCAACGACATCGTGGCCACGGGCGAAAACGTGGATGCTGTGGTATCGCAGCGCCTTATCGAGAACATCTTCTTCAAAAACTCTCCGCTCCACGACGGCGCCATGGTCATCAGCAAAAAGCGCATCAAGGCTGCGGGATGCATCCTCCCCGTGAGCCACGACAATGATATCCCCAAGGCGCTCGGCCTTCGCCACCGCGCGGGCCTCGGCATCTCGCAGACGTCCGACTGCATCGCCATCATCGTCAGCGAAGAGACGGGCGGCATCTCCATCGCCCAAAACGGACAATTCCACCTCCGCCTCTCGGCCGAAGAACTCGAAAGCCGCCTCAGCGACGCCTTCGAAAACAAATAAAACGCACGAATTCTTGCACAAGTGAGAGGAAATGTGTAATTTTGCAGCGAAATCAAAAAAAATCTTAGCACTGACCAATCATCTATATGGGAAAACTGAAGAAAGTAAAGCAACATAGACTTCACCACGAAGGCACTCCGACACTCATCATCTCGACGCTGGTGCTTGCGGCTGTATGTCTGGCCAGCTACCATTGGCTCTACGGCAGCATGAACTGGCTCTGCTACCTCATCGTCGCAGCGTTCGTGGTGCTCTTCGCCATCATCGTCAACTTCTTCCGCTGCCCCATCCGCATCTTTGAGGGCGACACAGCCGACAACGTCGTGGTGGCTCCTGCCGACGGACGCGTGGTGGTCATCGAGGAGGTCGAGGAGAACGAGTACTTCCACGACCGCCGCATCATGGTCAGCGTGTTTATGAGCGTGACAAACGTCCACGCCAACTGGTTCCCCTGCCAGGGCCTCGTCAAGATGGTGCGTCACCACAGCGGAAACTTCATGAAGGCTTGGCTCCCCAAGGCTTCGACCGAAAACGAGCGCTCGACCGTTGTCATCCAGACCCCCTCGGGCCACGATGTGCTGGTGTGCCAGATTGCCGGAGCCGTAGCACGCCGCATCGTCACCTACGCCACCGAAGGCCAGGAGTGCTACATCGACAACCACATGGGATTCATCAAGTTCGGCAGCCGCGTCGATGTGTACCTGCCCCTTGACACGGAGATTTGCGTGAAGATGGGCCAATTGACAGTCGGCAACGGCACCGTCATTGCGCACCTCAAGAACAAATAAAGTTGCCGCATCGCGCAGCCTCCACCATCGTGCGCTTGCTGCGCTCTCACCACACACATTTTTGAGCAACAATGAGTTTCACGAAACACATACCCAACACCATCACCTGCTGCAACCTCATCTGCGGATGCATTGCCACAGGTTTTGCGTTCAGAGGCGAATATGCTCTCGCCTTCTACTTCATCATCGCCGGCGCAGTCTTCGACTTCTTCGACGGTTTCGCCGCCCGTCTGCTTCACGTGAGCAGCGCCATCGGCAAGGAACTCGATTCGCTGGCCGACGACATTACGTTTGGCTTTGCGCCCGCCACCATCGTTTTCAGCCTGTTGGGTGACTTCCTCCCCGAAGATTACCGTTGGGCGGCTTACGGTGCTTTCCTCATCGCCGCCTTCTCTGCCCTGCGCCTCGCAAAATTCAACCTCGACGAGCGCCAGAGTCTCGGCTTCATCGGCTTGCCCACTCCAGCCAACGCCCTCTTCTGGGGCGCCCTGGCGCTGAAACTCACCGCCATCGAAATTCCCTCCTCTTATAATATATATATAGCTGCCGCCATCGCTGTCGGCGTGCTCTTCAGCAGCTGGATTCTCGTCAGCGAGGTGCCGATGTTCGCCCTCAAGTTCAAGCAGTACGGCTGGAAGGGCAACGAGTTGCGCTACTCCTTCATCGCCGTCAGCGCCCTGATGTTGGCGCTGCTGGGTTGGGGAGGCTTCTCGGCCATCGTAGTGCTGTATGTCATTCTGTCAGTGCTGACACAACGCAAAGCATGATGGCGCGACGTTTGCAGAATTTATTTGAAAAAACTAACACCCCTCGAACATGTTTAATTTCCTCGGATGCTTTTTTGTCCTATTTCTGGGCATCATTATAGTTGCTTTTGCCTTCTTGGGCAGCATCATCAACATCATTCTTTCCTTCTTGGGCATCAAGAAGCGCGTACGTAATGACTACACGCGCACAGGCGGCTACGACCGGCAAGGTTCAGCGTACGGCAGCAGGGATACCTATGACCGAGGCCAAGGGCGACCGAACGAACAGTCGAATTACGACAACGGCCAGCAACGAAGCACGGGCCAGCAGGCAGGAAAGATTTTCGAGAAAGACGAAAGCGAATACGTCGATTTCGAAGAAATCAAAAGTTAAAATTAGAACAAATTGTCACGTGCATATCCTAGCACATCATAAAGGAGGCCCAACACCTCCTTTTTTGCTTTGTCTCTGTTTCCACCTACCCTCCAATCTCTTACCTCTTCCCTTAAGAAATGTACACCGACCTTTTTGTCGACTTCGACGACACGCTCTACGATACCCACGGCAACGCCGTCATCGCTCTTACCGAAGTTTTTGAACATTTCCACCTCGCCGACTTCATTGCCGACGAGGCTGAATTTTATCGCGACTACTGGGAAACCAACGTCATGCTTTGGGACAAATACGCCCACGGCCTCATCGAGCGCGACTATCTCATCGTCGAGCGCTTCCGCCATCCGTTGGCCCTCGGTGCCGCTCTCGCCGACTGTACAGCACCCTTCGATCCCGAACTCGGCGACTTCCCCGAAGCCACGCGTAAGTTCTGCCTCGAAGTGAGCGACTACTTCCTCGCACGCTGCGCCACGAAGCCTGGCGTTGTCGAAGGTGCACACGCGCTGATGGATTACCTCAAGAGCCGCGGTTATCGTCTGCACATGACGAGCAACGGTTTTCACGAAGTGCAGTACTCCAAACTGCATGCCTCCGGCCTTTTTGAATACTTCGACACCATCATCCTCAGCGAAGATGCAGGCGTCAACAAACCCCACGCCGATTTCTTCCGCTACGCTTTCGAACAGACGAAGGCTCCTCGCGAAACGACGCTGATGATCGGTGACAACATCGTGACCGACATTCTCGGCGCAAAGCTCGCCGGCCTCCCCACCCTCTACTTCAATCGCAAAGGCACGCCGCGCCCCGACACCGTCGAAGGCCATCCCGATCCCGTAGATTACGAGGTGAATTGCCTCCGCGCCATCATGGACATTCTGTAGAGCACCAACAACGAAAAGCAGCGAAAAACAACGAAAAGTCAGAAAAACAAGAAAAACAATATAGAACGCAACGGCATGCAAGAAGCGCCCCCTGCAACTCGAGCAGAGGGGCGCTTTCTATGTTTTCAATCTACGTTTTCTGAATTTCACCAAGCTTACAGTTTCACCTTGAGCTGCTTGCCGGTGTAGTTCACAACCTTGCCAGCGGCATCGGGATTGTAGGCCTGGGGATGGGCGGGATCGACAAGGACAACGGTGAACCTACGCTCGCGGAGCATGCCGGGGAATTCGCCCTCACGCTTGCCGATGACGAGTTGGTGCTTGGCGTTGTCGTAGTGCATGGGAATCGTGGCGCAACGGCCAGCCTCGTAACCGTAGTTCGTGCCTTCGTCTTCGTATAGGCGGAAGTCGCCGTCAGCGCCAGCATAGACGTAGAGGCGGATGTTGTCGGCAGCGCGCTCATCGGTGTATTCGATAGCGGGACCGAAGGGAACGATACTACCACCGCGCACGTACACGGGCGTCTTTTCATAAGGAGCAGCCACGGTCTTGCTTTCGCCGCCGTTGCTTGCCACCTGACCCGTCATGAGGTCGTACCACACGTTGCCCTTGGGGAAGTAGACATCGCGGGTGCGAGCCTTGTATTCGTAGACGGGACAAACCATGAGCGATGGACCAAACATGAACTGATAACCTTCGCTGAGCGCACGACCATCATGAGCGAAATCCATCACAAGCGGACGCATGATGGTATAGTCGCGATTGTGCACATCGGCCGCAAGGCTATAGATGTAAGGCATCAGGCGATAGCGAAGTTGCAGACAAGCTTCGATGCTCTTGTAAGCGGGATGATCAGCGGGAGCAATATTCCAGGGCTCGCGGAAGGGGAACTGTCCGTGGGCACGATACATCGGGGCAAACATGCCCCACTGGTGCCAACGGGCGTTGAGCTCGCGCCACTCCTTGAGGTCTTCGTTCTCCTGCCCCGTCTGGTCGAAGAGACGCTGGGCTGCTTCGTAGCGCTTCTCCACGCTGAAGCCGCCAATATCCTGACTCCAGAAAGGAATGCCCGAAATGCTGAAGTTCAAACCTGCGGTGATCTGCGCCTTCATATCCTCCCAACGGGTGCCGATGTCGCCGCTCCAAGTAGCGGTGCTATAGCGCTGCTGACCGAGGAAGCCGTTGCGGGTAAGAAGGAACACACGGTTGTTCTCGGGTGAGAAGTCGTCCGTGGGCACCATGCTTGAAGGATGAATTTCAGAAAGCGTCCCCTCGAGTTTGGGCATTTCGCCCTTTTCGATAGCCGTCTCGTAAGCACGCTGGCCGTCGTAGATGGCCTCAGCGTTGACGATGGAGTAAGCGTTGAAGTACTCATCGGACGAACCCAGATAGGTGGGGCCGCAGAGAAGTTTACGATAGGGAATATCGGTACAGTCGCGCACGTTAGGCTCTGAAGCATCCATCCACCAGGCGTCGATGCCGATGGTGCCAAGCTTCTCGTAGAGCTGACGCCAGAAGATGCGGCGTGCATCGGGATCGTAGGCATCGTAGAAGGCGTACTGATAGCCGAGCCAGTCGTACATATCGTCGCGAATGGTCTGCTGGTAAATCATGCCGCGGGCATTGAGTTCCTTGAAGTTGTCGACCTTGAGGTAATACTTCGGCCAGCAGCTGATCATGATGCGAGCGTGGTCATCGTGGATATCGTTGACCATCTTGGCGGGATCGGAGAATCGCGTAGGATCGAAGGTGAAGGCGCCCCACTCATCGGGGGTCCAGTAGTTCCAGTCCATCACAATGTTGTCGATGGGCAGATGACGCTCGCGGAAACCTTTGAGAGCGTCGACAATCTCGTCCTGCGTCTTGTAGCGCTCGCGGCTCTGCCAGTAGCCAAGCAGCCACTTCGGCATAATCTGCGGGCGACCAGTGAGCTGACGATAGCCGCTGATGACTTCGTCGGCATTGCCGCCAGCGATGAAGTAGTAATCGAGTTGCTTTGTCATTTCGCTCCAGAAGGAGAGGTCGTTCTGCTCCTTCTCGGCTACGGGAGCCAAAGCGCGGAGACCGCAGTACGCCTCGCCGCCGTCGGGAGTCCATTCGATGCGGATGGGATAGTATTTGCCCTTCTCGAGCTGCATGGAGAACTTGCGGGCGTTAGGATTCCAGGCGGTGCGCCAGATGGGCTTGTCGTAAGCATCGACGCCGCCGATGGTCACCTGCTGATAACCGCTGTAATAGTGGCTGAAACGGTACTCGCCCGTCTCGCGAGGTACGATGTAACCCTCGTAAACCACCTTGGCCTTGTCGAGCGGGAAATCGGGAAGAAGCTTGGCCGACTTCAGATTCTCAAAATAAATCTGTCCCTCCTCGCGACGCACGAGCGTCTCGTGGTCAGGCGAAGTGTAGGTGCCGGTCAGCGCGCCCTCACGGCCGTCGCGGTCAACGAGCGTGAAGAGTTCGCCCAGTTGGCTGTAGTCCTTGGGATTGCCGAAACGGCACATGCTGTAGCTGTCGAGCATGAGGCCGTAGCCACGGTTGCTGACAACGAAAGGCAACGACACCTTTGTATTATATTGGAAGAGTTCTTCGTTGCGGCCCTTGTAGTTCCACTCGTCGGCCTGGTGCTGGCCCAATCCGTAGAAAGCCTCGTTGGAGGGCGACTCCCACGTCTGATGGATGGTCCAACCGTGGTAGTTCTCGGGCTTGCCGTCGGCATGGATCTGCGTGCATTCGTAGGGGGTGAAGGTGCGGCCGCCAGCATTTTCAGCAAGGATTGTCTTGCCGGCGAGGTCCGTGAACCACACGCGGCCCGTCGACTTCAGCACGTGGGCCTGCACTTTCTTTGTCGCCACGGTGAGGGTGTCGCCATGCTCGGTGAGGGCCCAATCAACAGCGGCCTGCGGCACAACGACGAGACTTTCGCTGTCGGAGAACTTGTCTTCAGCCGTGGCCATAACGTGGATGATGCTCTCGCTCACGGGCACCAGTTGTACGAGTTTAGCACCGCCGGGAGCGGGATTGGCAATGCGCACGACAGCGGGATTTTGGGCCATCGCCGTCAGCGGAAGAAGCGTGAGGGAGAAGGGAATAAGAGAAGATATAAGGGCTTTCATGTGTGTTGGATTTGTGTTTATCGGCACAAAGATACATTCTTTTTGCGACACGGCAAAGACCGAAGTTCGAAAAGTGTTAGAATAAGACAACAAACGTAGCCTTATTGTCGGATTATTCGTTGTCGATGCTGCAGGGCATATAGAGTGCCACCATCTTCACTGTCTTTAGCTCCTTCCCCGACTGCCGTACCGCACAAGAAGCGCTTTAGGCCTTTCTTTGCTACAATTTCCGGCCTTCTTCGCACGTTTTGCAAAAGGAAACTGACAAACGCAAAAAAGTTTTGGCGACTTCGTTGCTTTTGTTGTTCTATTTTTCGTATTCTGTGGTAAATTCCATATAAAGATACGTAATTTTGCACCATAAAACATTTAAGCGCATACAAATAGAAATGAAAAGAATACCCATTCTCATTGCCGCTCTCACCACTTTGCCTTCGCTTCAAGCCCTGGCACAGGAGACGGCAACCGTGCCGCTCGCCTCGGACTCTGTGACGACGGCTACGCGACTCTTCGCCGGCCAGGAATACCTCACGCTCGACGATTGCCGCACCCTCGCGCTGCAGCACAACAAGACGCTGCAGATGGCTGCCCTCGAACTGCAGAAGACGGGCTACGAACGCCAAGTGGCCCGCAGCAACTATTTGCCGAAGTTCGACTTTGCCGGTACCTACCAGTTCACCAGCCGAAGCATTGACCTGCTCAGCGACGCGCAGAAGCTAAAGCTCGAAAATCTCGGCACAACCACCGTGAGCCAGATGCAGGCAGGCGTAGCTCAAAGCGGCTTGTCAGAAAGCATGCAGCAGCTGGCCACGCAGATCATCATGGCCAACCCGCAGATGCAGCCGCTCGTGATGCAGACCATGCAGATGGCCGACCAGTACACCCAAGTCTTTGCCACCCAGATGGGCCAAAGCCTCAACGCCGCCGGCCATGAGATCGTCGACGCTTTCAACACCGACTCCCGCAATATGGGCATCATGAGCGTCATGTTTACCCAGCCCCTCTACATGGGCGGCAAGATCCGCGCCTACGACCGCATCACCCACTACTCCGAAGAGCTCGCAGGCCAAAAGCTCCGTCAGGAAGAGCAGCAAATCATCCTCGACGTCGATAAGGCCTACTGGCAGGTCGTTTCGCTCGTCAACAAGCGCAAACTGGCCGTGGCTTACCGCGACATGCTCAAGCACCTCGACGATGACGTGCTCTCGATGATCAGCGAAGGCGTTGCCACAAAGGCCAACGAACTCTCGGTAAGCGTGAAGCTCAACGAGGCCGAGATGACGCTCATGCGCATCGACGACGGCCTCGTCCTCAGCCGCATGCTGCTCGCGCAGACGTGTGGTTTCGAACTGGACGAAACTCCGATGTTGGCCGACGAAAAGCTCGATGACATCAGCCTGCAGCTCACCGCTCTCGACGGCGACAGCGAGGCTGCCTTCAGTAATCGTCCGGAACTGCAGCAGCTCAATCTCGCCACGCAGATGCTGGAGCAGAAAGCCCTCATCCAGCGCAGCGACTTCCTGCCCACCGTAGCGCTCACGGGCGGCTACATGGCCACCTACCCCTCGCTCTTTAACGGTTTTCAGAAAAACCTGCGCGGCATGTGGAACGTAGGCCTCACCGTCAAGGTGCCTCTGTGGCGCTGGGGCGAAGGCATCAACAAGATGAAGATGGCCCACACCGACGTCACGCTGGCAGCCATGCGTTACGACGAGGTGAAGGAGAAAATCCAGCTGCAGGTGAAGCAAGCGGCCAACGCCATCAACGAGGCCAACCGCAAGCTCGCCCTCGCCGGCAAGAACATCGAGAAGGCCGAGGAAAACCTCCGCGTCGCCAAGATCGGTTTCGCCGAAGGCATGATCCCCACCTCCGACCTCCTCGCCGCCCAGACAGCATGGGTCAGCGCCCACAGCGACAAGATCGACGCACAAATCGATATCATGCTCGCCCGCGCTGCCTACAGCAAGGCGCTCGGCACCATCAAGTAGCGACCGCATAAGGTACGCCCCAAAAGAACACAAACAAAGACACACAATTCCAAAGCATAAACACATCCAACCATGGAAAAGAAGAAAGATACTCAGGCAAAGCGTAAGCCTAACTTCATTCCCGCACTCCTGCTCATCATCGGCGTCGTTGCCGCGGCTGCCGTGTGCGGCTACTACTCTCTGCAAGAGACCGATACCGTCATTCAGGGCCAGGTGGAAGTGACCGAATACCGCGTGAGCAGCAAGGTTCCCGGCCGCGTTCTCAAGCTCCTCGTCGAAGAGGGCCAAACCGTAAAGGCTGGCGAGACGGTAGCCATTCTCGAGGCTCCCGAACTGGGCGCAAAACTCTCTCAGGCCCAGTCGGCCGAAGACGCTGCAGCGGCTCTGCTGCGCAAGGCAGAACGCGGTGCCCGCGAAGAGCAAATCCGTGCGGCCTACGAAATGTGGCAGAAGGCCATTGCCGGCCGTGAAGTGACACAGAAGAGCTACGACCGCGTAAAGAATCTCTACGACCAGGGCGTCACCACGGCTCAGAAGCTCGACGAAGTGACGGCTCAGCGCGACGCTGCCATCGCTACCGAGAACGCTGCCAAGTCGCAGTACGAACTGGCCAAGAACGGCGCACAGCAGGAAGATAAGGACGCCGCGCGTGCACAGCAGAACCGTGCTCAGGGTGCCATCGCCGAGGTCAACAGCTACCTCAAAGAGACGACGCTCGTGGCACTGATGGACGGCGAAGTGACCGACATCTTCCCCTGCGTGGGCGAACTCGTGGGCACCGGTGCTCCCGTGATGAACGTGGCCCTCGTCGACAAGATGTGGCTGACGTTCAACGTCCGCGAAGACAAGCTCGCAGACTTCAAGGTGGGCCAGACGATCGACGTCGTAGTACCCGCTCTCGGCGACAAGGTCATCAAGGCCAAGGTGACGAGCATGAAGGACCTCGGCAGCTACGCCGCATGGAAGGCCACCAAGACCACTGGCCAATACGACATGAAGACCTTCACCGTGAAGTGCACCCCCGTAGGCAAGGTTGACGGCCTCCGCGCCGGTATGACCGTTCTTCTGAAGTAACAAAACATCATGTTCAAAGTTTTTCTAAGAGAATTAAAGCGCCTGGCCACGACGCCCATCTATTGGCTCAACATGGTCCTTGGCCCGCTGTTCTGCGCCGTGTTCTTCACGACGCTCATGGACAGCGGACTGCCCAAGCAGATGCCGATAGGTCTCGTCGACGGCGACAACAGCACGACAACACGCTCGCTGGCACGCAATCTCGATGCCTTCGAGAACAGCGAGATTGTCGCACGTTTCGCTTCGGTCACCGAGGCGCGAAAAGCCATGCAGAACGGCGAAATCTACGCCTTCTACTACATCCCGGCAGGCACCACCCACAAGATGCTCCGCCAGGAGGCCCCGACGGTGAGCTTCTACATGAACAGCCAGTACTTCGTGGCGGGCTCGCTCACCTACAAGGACATGCGCATGATGAGCGAACTCATGGCGGGCGCCGCCTCGCGTAGTGTACTGAGGGCGAAGGGTGCAACCGACGGGCAGATGACGCCTTACCTGCAGCCTATCGTCGTCGACAGCCACCCCATCCACAATCCGGCGCTCAACTACAGCGTCTACCTCACCAACATCATCGTACCGGGTCTGTTGGGACTCTTTATCCTCTTTGTCACCGTCTTCGGCATCGGCTCGGAGATCAAAGAGGAGACGACCGACGACCTTCTGGCCACAGCGGCCATGGGAGGCAGCAGGTCGAAAATGCAGACGGCATACAAGGCGCTCTTCGGCAAACTCGCAGCACAGGGTTTCGTGTTCCTGCTCGTGGGCTCGACACTCATATTATATTTTTATGGGTACTGCAAATTCCCGTGCTACAGCGGCATCCCCACGATGCTAGGCGTCATGGCACTCTTCGTAGTGGCATGTCAGGGCCTGGGTACACTAATGATTTGCTCGCTGCCCACACTGCGCTTCGGCCTCAGCTTTGCATCGCTCTGGGGCGTGTTGTCGTTCAGCATTTGCGGCATGTCGTTCCCCGTCATGGCCATGCCCTCGTGGGTTCAGAGTCTGACGTGGCTCTTCCCCCTGCGACACTACTACATGCTCTACGTCAACTGCGCGCTCGACGGTTACCCTTTCCTCAACGCCTGGCCCTATGCAGCCTCTCTGGTCGCATTTTCGCTCCTCCCGCTGCTCTTTGCACCCCGTTTCGGACGTGTGATGCGCCAGATCAAATACGTTCCCTGACATCCTCCCTATGACACTAAGCGAAAGTTACGCGAAAACCCTTCGCAGCATATTTACCGATGGCGGTGCACTGCTCTTCTGCATCGTCGTGCCGCTCATCTACCCCGTGCTCTACACCCTCATCTACAACGGTGAGGTGGTACACGAGGTTCCCGTGGCCGTGGTGGACGACTGCCGCAGCACGCTGAGCCGCGACTACCTGCGCCGCCTCGACGCCACGCCCGACGTCAAAATTGTGGAGCACTGCGCCAGCATGCCCGAGGCCGAGGCCATGGTGATGCACCGCGAGTGCTACGGCATCGTGCGCGTCCCCTCCGAATTTCAGACCTCGCTCATGACGGGCAAACAGGCTCACGTGCAGGCCTACTGCGACATGAGCGGTATGCTCTACTACAAAGCCGTCCTGACGGCCAACACCGAGGTGTCGCTCGACATGAACGCCAAGATCAAGGTGGCCGACGAGGGTGCTAATCCCGTGGCGCTGGCATCGGGCATCGAGGGCGGAACCGAGCAGCAGAAGGCCGCCACACAGCACCCCATAAAGTACGAATACATCAACCTCTACAACCCGCAGACGGGCTTTGCCACATTCCTCATCCCCGCGGTGCTCATCCTGGCCATTCAGCAGACCATGGTGCTCGGCATCGGCCTCATTGCGGGCACCCGTCGCGAGCAGGGCATCAAGGTGACCAAGGGCCACAGCACCCTGCTGCAGCTGATGGGTGTGGCGCTGGCCTTCTTCACCGTCTACATCCCCATCTGCGTCTACGAGTTCGGTGTCATCCCCCACTTCTTCCAGCTCCCTCAGCTGGGCGACCCCGTGGAAATTGCCCTCCTCACCGTGCCGTTCCTCTTTGCCGTGTTCAACTTCGGCCTCTGCATTGGCGGCATCCCGCGTCACCGCGAGAGCATCATCCTCCTCGTGGTCTTCACCACCATCCCCATACTCTTCATGAGCGGTGTGAGTTGGCCGGCCAGTGCGCTGCCTCCATTCTGGAAGTACCTTGGCTACGCCTTCCCCTCAACCTTTGCCGTCAACGCGTTCATCAAGCTCAGCACCATGGGCGCCCACTTCGACAGCATCCACTTCGAGTACATCGGCCTTTGGATCCAGTGGATTGTCTACGGCGGCCTGGCATGGTTCGTCACGAAGTT
>JAUNIC010000096.1:766-12362 GCA_030523615.1 Bacteroidales bacterium | reverse complement strand
GTGCCACATCTGTGCGACTATCGTGCCACGGCTGTGGCACAACATAAATCTTTGAGAGAAAAATCTAAATCGCCGCGAAAGATGCATAAATCGCCGCGATGAAAAGTGCAAATCGCCGCGACGGGAAAGAAAAAGTCCGAAAAAGTTTTGGCATTTTCGCATATTTGTCGTACCTTTGCCAACGACGATACGCGCGTTCATCTTTTTACGACGCGCATACAACATCACGAACGCATAGAAACACATAGATATGAAAATTTTCCAAGACCCCTTTACCCTGGATCGCGTGGTGCGAGGCCTCATCTTTGCGGCCGTCATCACCGTGATGGTCCTGGCCTTCCGCTACCTCAGCCCCATGCTCGTTCCCTTCCTCCTGGCGTGGGCGTTGGCATGGCTGCTGGCTCCGATGGTCGACTTCATTGACCACAAGCTCCACTTCCCCGGACGCATGATCAGCATCATTACCACGCTCGTCGTCGTCACCGTGTGCGTTGTGGGCATCTTCTCCGTCACCGCCCCCATCTTCATCGAGGGTTTCACGCAACTCAAGCAGGGCATTCTCGATTTCATTACCGGCAAGACCACCGTCGACCTTCCCTATTGGCTGCAACGCTATCTCGATGACTACATCGGCAGTCTCGAGCTCGACAAACTCCTGAAACAGGAGAACGTTGTGGGTGCCCTAAAGAACACCCTCCCGCAAGTGTGGAAGATGGTCCTCTCGACCTACAACGTCTTTGTGGGCCTCTTCTCGCTCTTCTTCGCCGTGCTCTATTTCATCTTTATCCTCAAGGACTACGACAAGTTCTCCACCGGATGGATCAGCTTCGTGCCCCGCACCAAGCGCGCCTTCTTCCAGCGTCTCACTCACGACGTTGCCGTCGGCATGCGCGGCTACTTCCGCGGCCAGGGCCTCGTGGCCCTCAGCAATTGTGTGATGTTTACCCTCGGCTTCTGGCTCATCGGTCTGAAGATGTGGCTCGGCATGGGCCTCTTCGTGGGTTGCATCAGCTTCATCCCCTACGTTCAGGTGGCCGGCTTCATCCCCGCCGCCGTGCTCGCCCTCCTCGAGATGGCCGAAGGCGGCCGTCCCTTCTGGCTCGTCATGCTGCTTGTGCTCATCGTCTACGGCGTGGTGCAGGTCATACAGGACGCCATCATTACCCCCCGCGTCATGGGCAAGATCATGGGCCTCTCGCCCGCCATCATCCTGCTGGCCCTCAGCGTGTGGGGCTATATGGGCGGTCTCGTGGGCCTCATCGTGGGCCTGCCCCTCACTACCATCCTCGTGGCCTATTACAAGGAGTTTGTCATTGGCGAACCACCGATCGAGAAAGAATAGCTCCTCAGCGAAACAATAGAAATCAATCATCAAATCTTTAAATAACTTACTATGATTCAACAATTACTCAAGACCTCTGCCCTCCTTTGCGGCCTCTCGCTGTTCGCACTGCAGGGCATGGCGCAGAGCACGTTCGAACTCATCGACGAGGTTCCCGCAAACCTCGACAATGAGCCCGCTCCCGTGCATCCTGTGCCCCATCCCCGTCAGGTCGAGTGGATGCGCACCGAGTTCTACGGCTTCTTCCACTACGGCATGAACACCTTCACTGGTAACGAGTGGGGCAACGAGCTCGATGCTCCCGCCACCACCTACAAACCTGCCAAGGTGCCCAACCCGCACCAGTGGCTCGAAGTGGCTCAGTCGGCCCACATGAAGGGCGGCATCGCCGTGGTGAAGCATCACGACGGCTTCTGCCTCTGGCCCACCAAGACCACCGACTACAACATCACCAACTGTGGCAACGAGAACGGTCAAGCAAACATTCCCGAACTCTTCGGTAAGGCAGCTCAGGAACTCGGCATGAAATACGGCTTCTACGTTTCGCCCTGGGACGCCCACGACTACCGCTACGGCTCTGCAGAATACGTCAATGAGGTATTCCTCAAGCAGTGCAAGGAACTTGCTGACTACGGCAGCGACCAGTTTGAGATGTGGTTCGACGGCGCCAACGGCGGTAAGGGTAAGTACGGCGGCACAAGTCTCACCACGCGTGAGATTGACCGCGCCACCTACTACGACGTGCCCAACCTCCGCGACCTCATCCACGGCATCAGCCCCAACTGCGTCCTCTGGGGCGTAGGCGGCGAAGCACGCTGGATCGGTACCGAGGAAGGCCACGCCGGCACTACCAACTGGTGTACTGACAACCGCGAAGAAGGCAAGGATCAGTCCAACGCCCAGAGCGGTAACGAGAACGGCTGGATGTGGCTCCCCGGCGAGAGCGATGCCAAGAGTACTGGCGGATGGTTCTGGCATAGCGGCGAGACCCTCAAGACCAAGGCCGAACTCTTCACCATGTACCTTGAGACCGTGGGCCGTAACTCCACGTTCATCCTCAACATTCCCCCCGATAAGAACGGCGAAATCCCTGCTGCTACCGTTAAGCGCATGAAGGAACTGGGCGATCTCCTCGACACCCGTCTCGGCAACAACATTGCGCCTACCGCCACCGTCACCGCTTCCAACACCCGTAGCGCGGGTGCCAACCGCACCTACGACGTGGCCAACCTCATCGACACCGATATCGAGAGCTACTTTGCCACGGAAGACGGCGTGAAGGACGTGACCATCACCTTCGAACTCCCCGCTGAAACTGCCGTGCACTACGTTGTTCTGCAGGAGCACATCCAACTCGGCCAGCGCGTCAAGGCCTTCAACATCGAGACCTCGCTCGACGGCGAAAGCTGGACGAAGTTCGGTGCTACTGTGCCTCAGACCACCATCGGCTACAAGCGCATTATTCCCAAGTCGTCGACCACCAGCTACGGCTCCGTCAAGGCCAAGTATGTGCGTGTAAACATTACCGATGCAAAGGCTTGCATCACGCTCGACAATATCGAAATCTATTAACCCTAAAACCACAACACGACTATGAATATCTTCAAGAAACTTTTCGCTATGCTTGTTGCGGTTTTACCCCTTGCCGCAAATGCACAGGATCTGGTAGACATCAATTTTGAAGACGCCTCGGCTTACAAGTCCGTCAGCGTGTGGGACTGGTGGGAAGCTTCTCCCTTCCGCACCGGTGAACTCAAAGGTAATTGCCAGGTCATCACCAATCCCTTTGCCCACGAAGAAGGCGCCACAAACGTCTCTGCAAAGGTCCTCGGATTCCAGCGCAGCCGCTTCGGCTCCAACCTCTTCGGTGCTCGCATCGAACTGGCCGAAGACCAGCGTTTCGAACTTACCCCTACCGTTAAGTACGTCCACGTCCTCATGCGTAAGCCCGTGGCCGGACGCTCCATGGTCATCGGCCTCGGCCGCCACAACGAGAGCACTCCCGGCTACGCTGAGCAGTGGGCCACCCAGAAGGACGACGTAGAGCAGTTTACCGCCATCGGTAACAACAAGGCTCCCGCCGATCAGTGGACCGATGTGGTCTTCCCCATCAAGGGCGCAGGCAACATCACCATCTACAGCCTCGTCATCGTTGTCGACTGCGAAGCTCCCACCGACCTCACCTCCGACTTCCTAGCCTACATCGACAATGTAAAGGTCAACAGCAGCAAGAAGGCCGAGAACGTCGTCGTCGGCGATTACCCCGTATGCTTCGACAGCGACCAGACCTACACCCGCAGCGACCGTCACCTCAACTCGCTCACCATCACCACCGAGGCCGGCACCTACACCAAGCAGGCTGTAGGCAAGCTCGCAGCTTCACAGGCCTTCGACGGCTTCATCGTGGCCAAGGCCGGCGAGACCGTCACCGCCAAGTGCAACTACAACGGCTCGTGGATGCACTCGTTCTTCTATCTCGACACGAACAACAATGGTAAGTTCGAGATCGAGGCCGACGAACTCGTGTCCTTCCGAAACACCAACGCCAACGATTTCGGCGCAACCCACACCTTCACTATCCCCGCCGACCTCCAGCCCGGCATCTACCGCCTCCGTGGTAAGGTGGACTGGGAGAGCACCGATCCCGCCGGTAACGATGGCAGCGCAGGTAACTACATCATCGACAACGGCGGTGGTATGATCGACGTCCTCTTCAACGTCTACGCTCCAGAGGAAACCATGGTCAACGTCGGCAGCAACCAGCGCAACGGCACCATCCTTATGACCGACGGTTCCGAGATGAAGGACTACAAGCACCAGCGCCTCACTCCTCTCACCGTGCTGCCCAAGGGCGCCGAAGGCTTCAGCTGCGCAGGCCTCATCATCCGTCACGGCTACAACGTAGGTATCGTTGCCGACAGCCTCCAGCACAGCAATCCTCAGTATCTTGCCACCACCGTCAGCCATACTCAGTTTGCTGAAGACGGCACCTACACCATCCCCGCTTCGCTCATCGACGCCGATGTAATTATCGAAGGCATTATGGTTTCAGGCGAAGTACCCGATGGACCCGACGAACCTGTGGTAGACCCCACCGCAACCTTCCCCTACGTCAGTCCCGCTCCCGTCGGCGGCCAGTGGGTCAAGGGCACCAAGGCTTACTACATCCAGAACGGTGCTAAGGAATCTGCATGGCTCAGCCTCGACAACGCCCTCGATGACGGCCTCCGTCTCGACGCCAACGAACTTCCTGAAGAAGATCCTCGCGGCGAATGGGTAGTGTGTGGTAACGACGAACTCGGCTACAGCTTCTACAATGTCAGCGCAGGTGCTGAGTACGTTCTCGGCCTCGTCGGCGACGACAAGTATGCCCGCGTCAACCTCGTCAAGGTCGGCGAAGAGGGCAACGCAACCACTCGCTTCGACTTCCACGAAAACGGCGACGGCTTCTCCTTCCGTCTCCACGGCTCTGAGCACAACTGCCTCAACAGCCGCGACCAGTATCTCGCACTTTGGGACGCTACTGCCGCCTTCGCCACCGACAACGGCAGCCGCTTCACCTTCTTCTATGCTGAAGATGTTGCCGGCATAGATCCCACTCCCAGCGTAAACACCACCGACAAGTTCTTCACCGCCGAGCAGCTTCGTGACGAAGTGGCCAAGAACGGCAAGGCTCTCATCGGTATCCTCAACGTGACTACCACGTCCAACAAGTACGTCAACGGTCTCAACTACAACGGCACTCCCGCTTCGTCCATGGGCACTCTCGAAGGCGTTCGCGCTCCGATGGAAGATGAAATCATGGAAGTCATTGCTGTCGAAGGCGGTTACCTCCTCCGTCAGGCAGAGGCCGACGAGGGTGAAGGCTACCTCGACTGTCAGGGTGGCGGCAACTTCAATGTTGTAGGTCGCGACGCAGCACTCGTTTGGACCATCGCAGGTCCTGCCGACGAAAGTTATGGTGAAGTCACCAATTTCGACGACATCTACAGCGACATTGCCCCCGAAGTCAACGAACACATGGTGCGCTTCATCGCTCACGATCAGTACCTCAACGGCCAGAACCAGAGCAGCCCCGGCGGCCTCCGTGGAGGCAAGGGCGCATGGAGCTTCAACTACATCTACAACGTCAACTACGCAGGTGGTGACGTCGTAGGTCTCCACACCGTCCTCTCTCCCGAAGCTTCCGACGCCATCTACAACCTCGCCGGCCAGCGCATGGAGCGTCCTGTCAAGGGCATCAGCATCGTTGGCGGCCGCAAGGTGCTGCGATAAGGTGAGAGCAGAGGCACAAGCTTGCTTGATGCCTTTGCCGAGCCCGAGCAGCAGCTCGACGAATGTCAAGGTGCTGCGATAAGGCTCGATTCAATACGTTTGAAAGAGCGACGAAAGTAACTTATAATTAACAATTTTCCTCCATCCTTGCAGAAAGTGCAGATGTTTTTGCGCAAATGTTTCTGCGGGATGGAGGAATTGTGTATTTTTGCGCGAAAATTATAATAATACAACACATTACGATATGAAAAAGAGACTTCTACTCGCTACAACCCTCGCAGCAATGGGCTTGGGAGCATCGGCACAGCTCAATGCCCCCGAACACGTCGACATCTATGCTGGTACCTATAAGGACAGCAATCATGAGCGTTCTTGGGTGCACTTCACCTCGAACGATACCCGAAAGCTTGAGCGTCGCAACATTTTCTTTCAGGACGATGAATATCAGCTTCAGGCTTTCCGCTGTGGTGCGATGACTCCCGACGGCTACGTGGGTTACATGACTCGCGTCTACACTTACGAAGAATATCCCCTCTGCTTCTACAAGCTCAACGTTGAGACCGGTCAGTATCAGTGGCTTCTCGATATGACGAACGACAACGTCTACGGTCCTTACTGGCCTCGCATCTATGACGTTGATTACGATTGGAGCCGCGGCATTCTCTACGCACTCGGCTATGAGGAAAGCAATGGAGGCTACACCTCTGCCCTCTACACCGTCGACACCAAAACGGGCAAGTACACCAAGTTCCTCGACAACATCGGCTTCTACGCTGCCGCTATGGCCATCGACTACGACGGCAACTTCTACTTCCTCCGCTTCGAGACCGTGGACGGCGAAAATATCTCCGGCACCCACTTCGAGAAGATGCAGCTCGATGCCAACAAACGCATGAAGCGCGTGTTCGACAAGAGCCTCACCGTTCGCGGCGAAGCCTTCCCTCTCTACTATCTCAACGATTTCACCATCGACCATACCACCGGCGACCTCTATTGGGCTGCCGACGACCATGAAAACTGGCAGCGCCTCGTGCGCATCGACCCCGAGACCGCCGAAACCACTTACATCGGCGCCATCGGTTGGTACGAGTCGGTGGCTGGTATGTACATTCCTTTCCAGACGGCCGCAAGCCGTACGGCTCCTGCCCGCGCTACGAACTTCAGCATCGACTACGCCAATCGCGGCAGCGCCGTGACCCTCGGATGGCAGAATCCCACCACGCAGTGGAACCGCTCCACACTCACCGACCTCTCCTCTATAAATATTGCGCGCGATAACGTGAGCAATATCGTCGGCACCGTCAGCGCTACGGGCCAGGAAGGTCAGCGCATGCAGTTCACCGATACCGAGGCCGCAAAGGGTCTTCACACCTATTACGTTATTCCCGCCAACGCCAGCGGAAACGGTGTGCCCAACAGCTATCTTGCTTGGGCGGGCGAAGACACTCCGGGTAAGGTTTCCTCGCTTGTGCTCGAAAAGAAGGACGACAACAACCTGATCGTAAGTTGGAGCCTCCCCACTATCGGTGCTCACGAAGGCTGGTTCGACAACAGCGCCCTTACCTACGACGTAACCCGTCAGCCCGACGGCAAGAAGGTGGTTCAGGGCGCTACGGCTACGAGCTTTACCGACTCCGAACTTGGCAATTACGACAATTACTATTATGAAGTTGCCGCCATCAACGCTGAAGGCCGCGGTACCGTAGCCACCACCTCGGCTGTGCATGCCGGTAATGCCATCAGCGCTCCCTACGAAGCTTTCTTCACCACTCAGAAGGAAGCTGACGCTTGGACCGTACTCGACGCCAACTACGACGGCAGAACTTGGGAATGGCAGGGTCAGAACGGTTTGCCCGATATGCTCCGCATGAACCTTAATTCCGAGAGCATGGACAACGACCTTCTCGTTTCGCCTATGCTCCATGTGGAAGAAGGTAAGACCTACCGCGTCGCTGCCGACATCCTCATGGACAATCCCAACACTTACCGCATTCAGCTTGCGGAGAGTCAGGAATCCGTGGCTGAGAAGTTCAGAAGTTTCGAAAGCTACAACTACACCATCGGCGAGAATGATCCCTGCTACGTAAGCCACACCATCGAAGGCACCTTCGAGGCTAATCATACGGGTGGCCATTTCGTAGCCGTGCGCAGCCAGTCGCCCGGCGCTCTCGCCAATGTTGCCGTTTACCGTGTGTCCTTCGAGGAAGTTCCTGAGTACGACCTCGCCCTCTCCGCAGTAGACGTTGTTCCCGACGGCATCGAAGGCAAGGAGATGACCGCAACCCTCACCGTGGTCAACCGCGGTCTCAACACCTTCAAGAAGGGCGAGTACCGTCTCGAAGCCTTCGACGTAGAGACCGGTGCTGTCCTCGGCAGTATCGATGGCCCCTACAGCGTGCTCACCGATGATCAGGAGGATATCGAACTTCCCTTCACCCCTGGCGCAAAGATTGCCTCCGATGCACTTTCTACGCAAACCCAAGAGAAGATTGCCTTCCGCATCGTGAGCGACAAGGACGGCAATGCACGCAACAATACGAGCGAAACCTTCAACTTCAATGTGGCTAAGGCTGGTACTTCCGATTGGAATGTCGACATCACCG
The DNA here is from genome assembly GCA_030523615.1 of Bacteroidales bacterium. Lineage (GTDB taxonomy): Bacteria > Bacteroidota > Bacteroidia > Bacteroidales > Bacteroidaceae > Alloprevotella. The sequence goes on along the minus strand of JAUNIC010000096.1, from coordinate 4,142 downwards.
AGGGTAACCTCCGTGGCGACCGCACGGACTACGAAACCCGTGTGCCCTTCGATTTTACCCATGCCTACTCCAACTTCCAGAGCATCTACGACTATGACCTCATTGGCATGGAAGGCTCAATTACCCGTGTGGGCTACCGCTATGAGCCTATCAACAGTTTCTCGGGCACGATGTTCGTTTCGCTCGACCTCGGCACAAGCAACAGCGTCTACTACAATTCCATCTTTGATGCTGTGCCCGACAGCCGCCTGACCAACGTGTTCTATGCCCCTGTGAAGCTGGATCCCTCTACAGGCGAGCACGTTCTTGCTCTCGACCTCGAAACTCCCTTCCCCATCAGCAAGGGTCAGCACCTCGTCGTCAACATCAGCCACGAAGGCAACATCGGCGAGATGTACCCCATCATGATGCAGTCCTTCAACCATGGCGGCACGGGCGTCTATGGCTCCATCCGCGCATACAGCGACAAGGGTATGCCTGCCCTCACTACGGGCGAGTGCATCCCCTACATCCCTTGCATCATGCTGTCCATCACTACGCTCGATGGTGTGAAGGAAGTTGAACTCCGACCCTCAACTCTCACTGGCGGAGTTTACGATCTTCTGGGCCGTCCCGCTGCAGGCGGACAAAAGGTGACGATTACCGACGGAAAGAAAACAATCAAGTAATTTCTGCGAAAATGAAACGCAATCTTCTTTTTCTTCTGCTCTTCTCCATAGCCTGTCTCGTCGGCTGGGCACAGCCTACGCCCGATAATCCCGAGCAATGGGCCACGGAGGAGGCCGAGGACAATCCTCCTCTGCGCTTGGGCTTCAGCAATACGTACTTTAATACGTATTACACCAAGCGCTTCTACGAACAGACCGACCAGGCTCACGAGTTCGGCGCTGCCATCTATCTTTCGCCGCAGGTGCTCGCCAAGTATCGCGGCGCGCAGATCAAGAGTGTGCACTTTGCACTTTGGGAGGAAGTCGGCGAGCACTACACTGTTTTCGTGGCTCGCGAACTCGGCGACGCTACCCATCCCACGCAGCCCATTTCGCGCAATACTGTACGTCGCGGCAACTTCCACCAAGGTTGGAATGCTGTCGGCATCGATCCTGTCACCATCAGCGGCAACGAGGGCCTCTACATCGGTTGGATAGGAGCCGTCAGCGCCGCCGAGGCCATGCACGGCAACTTCACCCTCGACCACACCAAGGGGCAGTTTGAAGCCAATTGCAACTACTTCATGGATGCTCAAGGACGTTGGTATCCCATCCATTCCGATGTGAACCTCAACCTCATGATTCGCGGCTATGCCGACGGCGACAATCTGCCTACTTCCGATATCGCTTTGTCCAAGGTGGATGGTCCCGACATCATTTGGCAGAATCGTCCCACAACCTACGATGTGACGATGACGAACTACGGCATGGATCACGTGATGAGCGTCGATGTGGAACTCCTCTCCGATGGTAAAGTGTATGACGCCAAGCACTTTGCCTCTGTCGACCTCGACCACAACGAGCGCATCACCCTTCCGCTTTCCGGCATCTCGTTTCCCGATGAGGGCAATCACACGCTCGCTTTCCGCGTGACCCAAGTCAACGGCAATCCCGACAGCGATCCCTCCGACAACGAGCGTTCGCGCAACATCTTTGCTGTGCCCGAAGGTGCCGAACCTTATGCCCGCAACATCCTGTTCGAGGAGATGACTTCCGAGCTCGATATGCTGGCCCCGAAGGCCGACTACGTCTTCAACGCAGCCGTGCAGGACCGTAAGGAACAGGTGGGCAACGAGGACGTAATCTGGGTAAAGCACCACATCGACGGCATCGGCAAGCGCAAGAACGGCGATCCTTGGGATACGTACGCTACGGAGTACGATCCTGAATACAAACGCTTCTATGAAGGCTATCCCATGCAGGGATGCGACTTCCTGCCCGCAGTCGTCGTTGACCGCAACATCATCAACGGCATGGAGGAGAAAGCCGGCATCGCCTATTTCGTGACCGACGAATTGGCTCTCGGCGGCCTCTTCAACCTCTGCCAACAGATGCCCGCATACATTCAGGTGACGCCCACGGTTGACTATAACGCTGCGACGCGCCAGCTCAGTATCGACGTCGATGCTGAGGCCCGCCTTACCGAGATGATCCAGCAGACCGATCTCCGTCTTACGGTGTACGTTGTGGAGGACAGCCTTATGACTTACATCCAGCGTTACAACGGCGACAGCGAGGAGTATTTGCTTGAGGTCATCCCTGGCACATCGCCTGCCGTTGGAAAGTTCGTACAGAACGGCGTCATCCGTGCTTATCCCGCCGGCGTGTGGGGCGATAAGGTTGAGATAGAGAACCTCGCCATCCATCGCCACTACGACGTTGCGCTCGACGAGTCTTGGAATCCGCAGAATATGCGTGTTGTGGCTTTTGTCCATAACTACGACGCCAATGCCCAGACGGGTAATAACGTGGTCTACAACGCTGGTCAGGCCTTTATCGGAACGACGGACGGCATCGACTCCCAAAAACTCTCCAACCCGTCTACCTTCCAACCCGTCTACGACCTCCAGGGTCGCAAGGTGGAGCATCCGACTCATGGTCTCTACATCCGTGGCGGCCGCGTTGAAATTCGCTGATAGCGTGCGTTTTGCCCGCACAGCATAACAAAAAACGAAATTTCCGATGTGGCGAAGCAAAAATATTCGCAAAACGCTTTGCCGCATCGGAGATTTGTCGTAATTTTGCCGCGCATTTTCCGCGAAACCTCTCCGGACGCATTGACGGATACAAGAGATTCCAATGTTAAAGCCAAGCTAGAAATCGTGTTCCAATCCAGAATACGAAATGCCGCTTTCAGGAAGAACACCGCAGTGCAGTAGAATTCCGCGATGTTACGTAAGGAAGCACAAACCATCAAAACCATTTCAACAAAACAATGGCTGATCTTATGAAGATTGCCGAGGAAGCATTCGCTACCGGCAAGCAGCACCCCTCTTTCAAGGCTGGTGACACCATCACCGTAGCTTACAAAATCGTCGAAGGTAACAAGGAGCGCGTACAGCTCTATCGTGGCGTAGTGATCAAGATCGCTGGTCACGGCGACAAGAAGCGCTTTACCGTTCGCAAGATGTCCGGCACCGTAGGTGTTGAGCGTATTTTCCCCATCGAGTCTCCCGCTATCGAGAGCATCGAAGTGAACAAGGTAGGTAAGGTACGTCGTGCTAAGCTCTACTACCTCCGCAACCTCACTGGTAAGAAGGCTCGCATCAAGGAAAAGCGTTCCGGCGCTCCCAAGCAGGCCTAAACCACAATTAAGAATTAAGAGCGAAGAATTAAGAATTAAAAGTCACTTTGCTCTTCTGAAAGCAGGCTAACTTCAATTCTTAATT
>JAUNIC010000096.1:0-756 GCA_030523615.1 Bacteroidales bacterium | reverse complement strand
GAAAAAGCAGAAGTCTCACGCAGATTTCTGCTTTTTTTGTTTTGTCGTGTCGCGATTTTTGACTAACTTTGCGCGCAGAATATTCTATCATCATATATGAGACGCAAAAATATACCCGCATATGCACTTGCAGCGATGGCGATGGCCGTCGCTACGCCTGCCGTCGCGCAGCCTTCGACGCAACCCGGAGTCACCCCCGTGGAGCTGAACGCCGTGCAAATTACCAAGGCGCAAAAGATCAACAATTATGCTGTAGAAATCTATTATGCCAATGGCCAGATGATGACCATCGACTTCTACAGTGCCAACATCTTCCGCATCTTTCAGGACAATAACGGCGGCGTCATCCGCAACCCCAAGGCTGAGCCCGAGGCTGAGATTCTCGTCAAGGATGCCCGCCGCGGAGCCAATGTGAACCTCACCGAAACGGACCGCTTCATCACGATTGACACGGAGTGCGCCTTCAAGGTTCGCGGCCAATATCCAGCAATTGCCATCGAAGTGAAAATCGACCGCAAGACCGCCCTTATGACCGTGACCAATAAGCGTACGGGCAAGGTAGCCTTCCAGACTGTAGCCTCCCTCCAGCTCCCCCCGTTAGGGGGAGGCTGGGAGGGGGCTGTAGGAGCTACCCTCACTCTCGCTTGCAACCCCGGCGAATACTTCTACGGCGGCGGTGTGCAGAACGGCCGCTTCAGCCATCGCGGCACGAGCATTGCCATCGAAAATACCAACAACTGGGTGGACGGCGGCGTC
>JAUNIC010000095.1 GCA_030523615.1 Bacteroidales bacterium | reverse complement strand
TATTTTCGACCGCTTCGCCGAGGCTGAAAAACGTGCAATTGTCCGATAGACAGACATTTTTCTACATAGATTTTATGTTTTAGCGTTTTTTAATTCAAAAAGTTGTTTCTTTTTTAAAGAAAATGATTAACTTTGCGCCCGCAAAATTTAAAACCTGCCTCCGAACAACATTGGTTTGGGGAACGAATCCATTAACGAACGAAATTAAAAAATATAAGGATAATGAATCAAAACGTAGACATTCGCGCGCTCAACGCAAAGATCGAAGCCAACAGCGGTTTTGTGACTATGCTCATGGACGGCATGGCGCGCACCATCGTTGGTCAGCAGCACCTTTCCGAAGCCCTGCTGATTGGTCTCCTCAGTGATGGCCACATCCTCCTCGAAGGTGTGCCCGGTCTTGCCAAGACCCTCGCCATCCGCACCCTCGCTTCACTCATCAGCGCCGACTTCGGCCGCATTCAGTTCACTCCCGACCTCCTCCCCGCCGACGTTGTCGGTACAATGGTCTACAGCCGCAAGGACGACAGTTTCAACGTGCGTCGCGGTCCTGTGTTTGCCAACTTCGTGCTGGCCGACGAAATCAACCGTGCCCCTGCCAAGGTGCAGAGTGCACTCCTTCAGGCCATGCAGGAACGTGAAGTTACCCTCGGCGACGAGACCATGCGTCTGCCCGAACTCTTCCTTGTGATGGCTACCCAGAACCCCATCGAGCAGGAAGGAACGTACCAGCTCCCCGAAGCCCAGACCGACCGCTTTATGCTGAAGGTCATCGTGGACTATCCCACCCTTGAAGAGGAGAAGCGCATCGTGCGTGCTTCGATGGCAGGAAACATCGCCGATAAGCAGGTGATGCCCGTTGTCGACGTAAAGACCATCCTCAATGCCCGCGAAATGGTGAAGGAGGTTTATCTCGACGAACGCATCGAACAGTACGTGGCCGACATCGTGTTTGCTACGCGTTTCCCCGAAAAGTACAAGCTTGAGCACCTCAAGCCCTACATCGCCTTTGGCGGCAGCCCCCGTGCCAGCATCAGCCTTGCTCTCGCAGCTCGTTCGCTCGCCTTCATCCGTCGCCGCGGCTACGTGGTGCCCGATGATGTTCGCGGCGTAGCCTTCGACGTGCTCCGTCACCGCATCGGCCTCACCTACGAAGCCGAAGCTGCCGAAATGACTACCGACAAGATTATCTCCGAAATCCTCGCAAAAGTAGAAGTTCCCTGATAACTCGCTTCGCTCGATTTACATTTTTCAGAAAATGGACGAAAGAATCCAGCAACTCATGCAGAAGGTTCGGCGCATTGAAATCAAAACCAATGCGCTGAGCAGCAACGTGTTTGCGGGCGAATACCACAGCGCCTTCAAGGGCCGCGGTATGTCGTTCAGCGAGGTGCGTGAGTATCAGCCCGGCGACGATGTGCGCGACATCGACTGGAACGTCACGGCGCGTTTCGACCGCACATACGTGAAGGTTTTTGAGGAAGAGCGCGAACTCAACGTGATGCTCCTCATCGACGTCAGCGGTTCGCTCGACTTCGGTAGCCAGGGCCAGACGCAGCGCGAGATGCTCACCGAGATTGCCGCCACACTGGCCTTCTCCGCCATCCGCAACAACGACAAGATCGGTGTGCTCTTCTTCTCCGATCGTGTGGAGAAGTTCATCCCGCCCGCCAAAGGCCGCAGCCACATTCTGCGCATCATCCGCGAACTCCTCACCATCGAGCCCCAGAGCCGCAAGACCAACATCGGCGTAGGCTTGGAGTACTTCATGCGAGTGGTGCGCAAGCGCAGTGTAGCCTTCCTTTTGAGCGACTTCTGCGACCAGGCGTTGAACACCAGTGTGCCTCAGAATGGCAAGTCGAAGGCTAAGGCTGAGGCCACCAACACTGCCGACGCCGCCACCAATACTCCCGTTGACGAACTCCGCCAAAAGCTCATGATGGCCCGTCAGAAGCACGACCTCGTGGCTGTGCAGATCTACGATCGCCGCATGGCCGAACTGCCCGATGTGGGTCTGATGAAGGTGGAGGACGCCGAGACGGGCCACCAGCTCTATCTCGACACATCGAGTAAGAAGGTGCGCATGGCCCACGCCAAGCATTGGCGCGACTTCTCCGACCGCCTCGAATTGCTGCTCAATCGTTGCCGTGTGGATCATGCGGCGGTGATGACGGGCAGCGACTACGTGAAACCACTCAAAGGCTTGCTCGCACGCCGTGCGTGACGGGTTTGCCGTAAGTAGTGTAGACAAATGACCAAACGATTACGAATACTGATTTTTGCTGTGCTGTGCGGAGTCCTGAACTCTGTGGCACAGAACGTTTCCGTGGAAGCCTCGCTCGATTCCACGGCAATACTCATCGGCGAACAACTCCAGATGAGAACCAAGGTGGCTTGCCCCAAAGGCGCCAAGGTGGTCTTCCCCGACTACCGCAGCGGCATGGTGGTCGAGGGCGTAGAGATGCTCGAGGCCAGCGGCATTGACACCGTGGAGACAGACGGAGGCTGGGAACTGACGCGCAACTACACCCTGACCTCCTTCGACAGCGCTGTTTACAAGATTCCTCGCGTGGAAATCGACGTAAACGGCAAGAAGTACACCTCACGCAACGAGATCACATTGAAGGTGAACACCGTGGACGTAGACCTGCAGCATCCCGACGACATTCGTCCCGGCAAGGGCGTTGTTGAAGGAGTGTTTGAATGGTCCTCTGAACTGCTTTGGTGGAGTCTGGGCGTATGGCTTAGCTTCATCGTGTGCATCGTCTGCGCTGTACGCATCGCAACTGCCAAACCCGTTACCCGACGTGTGAAGATCACGCCTCCCACACCTCCGCAGAAGACGGCCATTAGCGCCATCGAACGCCTGCGTGCCAACGAGAAGGAAGGCGAACACCAGAAGGAGTATTATATGGCTCTGACTGATGTGCTCCGTACTTACATCGTGGAGCGTTTCGGCTTCAACGCACGAGAGATGACGACCTACGAAATCGTGGAACAGTTGCGCCGCAACGGCGATGCTGCCGCCATCGACGAACTGCAGAGCATTCTCTCCACGGCCGACCTGGTGAAGTTTGCCAAGTACGAAGCCACGCTTGCCGAAAGCGACCGCTCGCTGCTGCAGGCCGTCGACTATGTGCGCACTACGCAAATCAACGATCCCGAAGCCGAGAAGGCTGTGGAGAAGATCGTGGTGGTGAGCGACTCAAAGCAGCGCGCCTACAAGCTTTCGCTCAAGACGGTAATGTTCGGCAGCGCCATCGTCGGCTTTGCCTTGTCTGTCTACGTCATTTATCTCCTTTGGCTCAACTTTGGATAAAAACAATACATCATGCAATTTGCTAATCCTGCATATTTCTTCCTGTTGATTCTGCTCGTGCCATTCCTCCTGTGGTACGTCTTTCTGCGCAATCGGTACGAGACGACGATGAAGGTAGCTTCGACCGAAGGTTACCGCCATCTGCCCACTACGTGGCGCACACAGCTGGTGCACGCCCCCTTTGTGCTGCGAATGTTTGCATTCGTGATGATTGTCATCGTGTTGGCTCGTCCGCAAACTGCCGACCCCAGCAGCGAGAAGGACGTGGAAGGTATCGACATCATGATGGCGATGGACATCTCGGTCTCCATGCTCAGCCGCGACCTGACTCCCAACCGCATTGAAGCCGCAAAGGCTGTGGGTATTGAGTTCATCGCGGGGCGCAGGAACGACAACATCGGCCTCACCCTCTTTGGCGGCGAAGCCTTCACACAGTGCCCCATGACCACTGACCATGCGGCGTTGCTCTCGATGTTCAAGAACGTCAACTGCAACCTTCAGCAGAACGGCATTATTGCCGACGGTACCGCCATCGGCATGGGTCTGACGAACGCCATCAGCCGTCTGGCCACGAGCAAGTCGCCCTCGAAGGTCGTCATCCTCATTACCGACGGCGCAAACAATACCGGCGACATTTCGCCTCTGACGGCTGCCGATATTGCCAAGAGCAAAGGCATTCGCGTTTATACCATCGCCGTCGGCAAACAAGGCATCGTGAAGCAGCCCGTGGCCGTGTTGCCCGATGGCAGTTATCAGTATGCCAACGTGAAGAGCGACATGGATCCTCAGACGCTTCGACAGATCGCCGAGCAGACGGGAGGTCTTTATTATGCTGCAGACAACAATAATAAGTTGCGCGAAATTTACAAGGACATCGACCACCTGGAACGCGTCAAGCTCAAGGCCAACAACTATTCGAAGCGTTACGAAGCCTTCATGCCTTTCGGCCTCGCTGCCCTGTTTGCCCTGCTTCTTGAGATTATGCTTCGCCTGACCGTACTGCGTCGCATTCCCTAATCTACAACGCATTCATTGATTGCTTTGCAACGCATTCATTAATCGCGTTGTATCTCCATACCCACTCGTTTTTGTCATGTTTCAATTTGCAAATCCCACATATCTGTATCTGCTGCTCATCATTCCCGTGGTGATTGGCGCATTCCTGTTTTCGCAGTGGCTTGCCGACCGCCGCGAACGCATGTACGGCGATCCCGAGGTGTTGCACCGACTTGTGGATCTCCGCAGTACGGTGCGCCCTGTCGTGAAACTCGTGCTCTTCTGCATCGCACTTGCCCTCTGCATCGTGATGCTGGCCCGCCCGCAGTTCGGACAAGCTACAGGAACCGAGAAGCGCAAAGGCATCGAAGCCGTCATTATGCTCGATGTCAGCCAATCCATGCTGGCGCAGGACGTGCAGCCCAACCGCCTCGAGCGTGCCAAGTTGCTCATCTCCACTCTTGTGGATCGTATGCGTGACGACAAGATAGGTCTCGGCATCTTTGCCGGGGAGGCCTATCCGCAGTTGCCTATCACCAATGACTACGTCAGTGCAAAACTCTTCCTCGACAACATTACGACCGATATGGTCAGCCTGCAGGGTACGAACCTTGCTGCAGCCATCAATCTGGCCAGCCGCAGTTTTACGCAGGAGAAAGGTGTGGGCAAAGCCATTATCATCATCACCGATGGCGAGAACCACGAAGAAGGTGCTGCCGAGGCTGCTGAAGAGGCGGTCAAGGAAGGTCGCCACGTCTATATGTTGGGCATTGGTACTGCCAACGGTGCTGTGATTCCCACCGAAGAAGGTCCGCTGACCGATGGCCACGGCGACGTCGTAAAGACAGCGCTCAACGCCGATATTTGTAAGGAGATTGCAAAGGCGGGTAAGGGCACTTACATCCACGTTGACGGCAGCAATCTGGCACAAGATCAGTTGCAGGCCGAACTCTCCAAACTGCAGCATGCCGACTCGGACTTTGCAACCGATGGCGCCATGAACGAACAGTTTCAGGCAGTGGCGTTGCTGCTCCTCCTTCTGCTCATCATCGAAATGCTCGTTTTCGACAAGCAGAATCCTTTCTATTCCCGTTTCCGCTTCTTCAACAAACAGACGCGCTAAAACGGTTTTGGTCTAAACAATATCAACGACAATGAGACGTTTTCTCCTCTTTATATTTATTCTTCTTTCCACAATTGGTGTTTACGCCCAAACGCCGGAGTACACCATGATGCACCAGGGCAATCGCTACTATCTGCGTGGCGATTGGGCCAAGGCGGAGCAGTACTATCGCAAGGCGCTCGACATCAATCCCAAGAACACGCGTGCCATGTTCAATCTTGGCGATACCTATCTCTCACAGCAGAACAACAAGGATGCAATGGAGTGGTTCACCAAGGCTGCAAAAGCCGAGACAAACAAAGTGCTCAAAGCCATGATGTACCACAATATCGGCTACATCCATCATCTCAACAAAGAGTACGATCAAGCCATTGAGGCTTACAAGGAAGCACTGCGCAACAATCCCAAAGACGAGGATACGCGTTACAATCTGGCCCTCTGCCAGAAACAGAAGAAGGACCAGCAGGATCAGCAGCAGCAACAGCAGCAGAATCAACAGGATCAGCAGCAACAAAACCAGCAACAGAACCAGCAGCAACAGCAGAACCAGAATCAGCAGATGCCGCAGGACAACATAGACCAGCTCCTTAACCTGGCTCGTCAAAGCGAACAGCAGACCCGCAAGAAACTTGAACAGGCCAAGCAGCCTCGCCGCAAGCAGTTGGGCAAGAACTGGTAGCCTACGTAATTAAACAAACAATAACGTCACGTCTAAATAGACATTAACGTCACGCATGATAATTTCAAATAAGACATTTGCCGCTTGTTGTGCCATCAGCCTTATGGCCGGTATGACCACAAGCTGTCGCGACAAAATCAATCTTCCCGAACAGACCGACGATCCCTACCATGTCAGCTCGTCCGGCGAAGAAAGCCAGCCCGAGTCAAAGCACGGATTGGCCTTCGAGGTCAAAGTTCCGAGCCAAGCAGAGGAAGGCGAACCCTTCTACGTCGAATATGTGCTCAAAGACGCTGATAGCGACGACTTCACACCGCCCGAATTTCCCGACGGCCTGACGGTCGTGGGAGGACCCAGTGTGAGCCGTTCGTCGAGCGTGCAGATTATCAACGGCCACGCTTCTTCCAACAGCACATGCTCTTATGTCTATGTGGTTCAGGCCGATAAGGAAGGCGCTTTTGAAATTCCTGCTGCTACAGTGCGCGTAGAAGGCAAAGAGTACAAGTCCAACAAGGCGACTGTCAAAGTAGGCAGTGGTTCTGCATCTTCCTCTGCGAAGTCCGACGATGATCATGGAAAGGTCGGAAAGAGCAATTCTGCTCAGGCAGGCGGAGAGAAGTCGGAGCCGCAGAAGGGCGATGCTGCTGTGAGCAAAGGTAATCTCTACTTTACCATCGACGCCACCAAGCGCAAGGTATACGAACAGGAGCCCATCGTGCTAACCTATAAGGTTCACTCCAACGTGAAGCTTGGCCTTGCAAATGTCATGCTCAAGCAGAAACCCGATCTCAAGGGCTTCTGGAGTCAGGAGATTCCCCTTTCTCGCAACATCACCTCGGAACCCGAGCGTCACGGCAATGAACTTTTCGGTGTCGGCACCTGTCTGAAGTACGTCGTCTTCCCTCAGCAGACAGGAAAACTCGTTGTTCCCGGCGTTACCTTCGAATGCGATGTCAAACAGCGCATGAGCTCTATGGATCCTTTCGACGCCTTCTTCAGTGGCGGTGGCAACATGAATAGAGTAGTGCAGCGCTCCACTGACGACATGAGTATAGAAGTTCTTCCCCTGCCTGAAAAGCCCGCAGGATTCTCCGGAGGCGTAGGACAGTTCGGCATCCAGACCGCACTCATGACTCCCGAACCCAAGACCAACGACGTTGTGACGATGCGTCTCACCGTCAACGGTGTGGGTAATATGGGACTCATCAAGGCTCCGCAGATCAAGTTCCCCGCTAGTTTCGAGACCTACGACGCCAAGATGACCGACAAGACCAAAGTGTCGGAGAAGGGCATCACCGGCGAGGTTTACTTCGACTACACCTTCGTACCCCGTGAGGTAGGGCAGTTTGACATTCCCGCCGCCAAGTTCATTTATTTCGACACAGAGAGACACGAATACGTTACCCTCAATACAGGGGCTTATCATCTTGACGTAAAGAAAGGCTTGCGTTCGCAGGAGGATGTCGACGCCGAACTTGCCATGCGCAATTCCGACATCAACGACATTCACTACGGCGAACCCGCAGCAATCGCTACAGATGCTCTTACCGCGGGTCCCGGATGGATTGGTTCACTGCAGTATTTCGGTCTGCTCGCTGCACTTGTCGGCGCTTTCTCCGCACTGACCGTCTGGCTCCGTCGTCGCTTCGAGCGGAATGCCGACGTGGCTGGAACTCGCAATCGCACGGCCCGCAAGAAGGCCAATAAGCATCTGCGTGCTTGTGAAAAGGCTTTGGCAACGGGCGATCACAATGCTTTCTACAGCGCACTCTCGCAGGCTCTGCGTGGCTACTTTGCCGACAAACTCACCCGCGATGCTGCCGCTCTGACCAACGATACCATCCTTGCCGCTCTGGCAGAACGAGGACTCAGCGATGAACTCCAGGCCAAGACCAAGGCTCTCCTCGAAGATTGCGACTTTGCACGCTTCGCTCCCTCCCACGATGCTGGTCAGCGTGAGAAAGACCTGGCACGTGCCTCTGAATTGTTGAACAGTATAGACCAAAACATCAAATAACTATGAGCCGTATCAGTTACTTCGTCATGAGCCGAGTGTCTGCTGCACTCATGCTCCTCATCATGTTCCTTGCGGCTCTTACTGGGGCTGCTGCCAGCGCACCCGTCGCCGATAAATCGACGGCCGATTCGCTCTATGCTGCCAAACAGTACGAAGCTGCCGCCAAGCAGTATGCTGTACTTGCCGACAGCCTTCAATCTGCCGATCTGTATTACAATCTCGGTAATGTCCAGTACAAGCTGAAACAGAATGCACTGGCTGTACTTGCATATGAACGTGCTTTGCGCCTTGATCCCGACAACGAAGATGCGCAGTATAACCTCGCTCTCGTACGCACCAATCTTGCCGACCGCTTCTCCAAGCCCTCAGAGATGTTCTTCGTCTCGTGGTTCCGCTCTTGGGTCACTACCCATAGCGTCGGCCATTGGACGTGGTTGAGTTTCCTGTGGATTGTGCTTTTCTTCGCAGCACTCATCTTATATTTTATAGGCCCCCGTATGTGGCAACGCAAGAGCGGATTCTTTGTCGCCATCTTCTGCCTTCTTTGCTTCTTGCTCACCACGATCTTTGCCATCGTTCAGCGCTGCAAATTCAGCAATAACTCCGACGCCATCATCATGGTCGAAGAAGTACAGCTCTTCACGTCGCCTTCTGCGAGCAGCAAGCGGATTCGTCTCCTCCACGAAGGCACGAAGGTCAGCATCCACGATCTTACTAAGGACGGCTGGCTCCTTGTCGAACTCCCCGATGCCAGTGAAGGCTATCTTAAAAATCCACCGGGAGTTGTCGAATTGGTCGTCCCTAGTGCGAAATAATTTTTAGCACTTATATACTGGCACCAAAATCTATATTTTTTGGGGGGAACAAAAATTATTCACGATTACCCAAAATTTATTTCCAAAATTATAATTTAGAAAATTTTTGGAGTCAAATTTTGGGCAATTTTTGGGGAAATTTTTGTTCTAATTCCATTTTGGTGCCACAATGTATATAGTTACCTAATTTTTAGCTCTTAAATCTCATGAATTTCGACGAAATCATCAATCGCCGCGGTACGGGCAGCGTTAAGTGGGACGAGGCCCGCGAAGGCGTGTTGCCCATGTGGGTAGCCGACATGGACTTTGCTGTTGCACCTTGCATTCAGCAGGCAATCCAAACACGCGCCCAGCACCCTATCTTTGGTTATGTCACCGTGCCCGAAGCTTACTATAAGGCCGTCTGCAATTGGTACGGACAGCGCCACGGCTGGAGCATCAATCCTGACACAATCATTTACACCACGGGTGTTGTGCCCGCTGTGAGCGCCATTCTCCAAGCTGTCATCCAGCCTGGCGAAAAGGTGATTGTGCAAGGCCCTGCCTACAACTGCTTCTTCTCCTGTATCCGCAATGCCGGCGCCCAGCTCAGCGTCAATGCACTCCGCCGTGTGGAACTCGACGACCACACCTTTACCTTTGAACTCGATCTCGAAGATCTCAAACGCCGTTGCGCCGACGACACCGCCAAAGTGCTCATCATGTGCAATCCTCACAACCCCAGCGGACGCCGCTGGACGCGTGAGGAACTTCTTGCTGTGGCCGACATCTGCCGTCGCCACGATGTGCTTGTCATTGCCGATGAAATCCACAACGAACTCACCGCTCCCGGCACGCTCTATACTCCTTGGGGCACTCTCGGTGAAGAGTTTCAGCAGAATGCTGTCATCTGTGTCAGTGCTTCGAAGAGCTTCAACATCGCAGGCCTGCAGATGGCCAATATTGTTTGTGCCAATCCCAAACTGCGCAGTCGCATCAACAAGCGTATCAACATCAATGAAACCTGCGATGTGGGTCCTTTTGGCTATCCCGCAACGATCGCCGCTTTTAGTGAAGAAGGCCGCGAATGGCTTGATGCTTTACGCGAATATATCTGGGGCAACTATCAGGCGTTCAGCGATTTCTTTATTGCAGAACTTCCTCAGCTTCCCATCGCCCGTCTCGAAGCTACTTACCTCGTGTGGGTCGACGTTACTTCTCTCGGCGAGAGTGAGGCGGTAGCTACCGCACTCGAGCAGAACCACAATCTGTGGGTCAATGCCGGAGAGCACTACGGTGAGCAGTATGATGGCTCGGGCCGTACTTACCTCCGCTTTAATATTGCCTGCGCGCGTGAGCAGATGCTCGAGGGCCTTCGTCGCTTTGCTGCTTTTGTGCAGACACAGAATATGAAATAAATAAAGGGAACTATATACAAAAAGGCACCAAAATGGAGCAGAACAAAAATTGCTCGAAATTCTTGCGCTCCAGTAGGTGCTCAGGCGCAAGCGGAGTCCCCAAAAATTTTATTCCAAAAAGATTTAATTTTAATTTTTGGAGACCAATTTTTGGGTAATTTCGGAAAATTTTTGTTCCCCCCAAAAAGATATTATTTGTTGGTGCCATTTTGTATATAAGTGCTTAAATAAATCCATAGGAAAACAAACAAATATGCTTCTTGTAACCCTCCATACCACTGAAGGCGACATCCGCGTTCGCCTCTATGATGAAACTTCCCTCCATCGTGATAACTTTGTGAAACTCTGCCGTGAAGGCTACTACGACCAGACCCTTTTCCACCGCGTTATCAAAGATTTTATGATTCAGGGTGGTGATCCTGACAGTCGTACCGCTACTCCCACGCAGATGCTTGGCACCGGTGGCCCCGACTACACCATCGAGGCTGAAATTAAGCCCGAACTATTCCACCGCCGTGGAACTCTTGCTGCTGCTCGTCAAGGCGATGAGGTCAATCCCGAACGTCGAAGCAGCGGTAGTCAGTTTTACATCACTTGGGGACAGGTGTACAATGAAGGCCAACTCCGCCAGATGGAACGCCAACTCACGATGATGGCCGAACAGCAGAGATTCCAACAACTTGCTGCCGAACGTAAAGCAGACATTATGCAGATGCGTCGCAACCGTGACCGCGACGGCCTCATGGCACTTCAAGAACAGCTCGCTGCTATGGCAAAGGCTGACGCCAGGAATGCAGGCACTCTCTCCGATGCACAGCGCGAAGCTTATACAACCGTTGGGGGTGTGCCCCATCTCGATGGCCAGTATACCGTCTTCGGCGAAGTCACCGAAGGTCTCGAAGTTGTGGAACGCATCCAAAACAGCGAAACGCGTCCCGGTGATCGTCCCACGACCGACATCCGCATTCTCACTACCGAGGTCGAAGAAGCTTAATCGCGCAATACATTACACGAAGAACAACGCCACGCCGCAGACGCTGACAATGGCGCCCACGACTTCGCGCCAATGTATACGTTGGTGAAAGAAAAGGTAGGTGGGCCAGATGATGAGCACTGGTGTCATCGCCATGATGGTCTGTGCTATGCCGATGGAGGTGTAGAGCGTGGCCATGAGCGAGAGGCTCACACCGATGAAGGGGCCGGTGATGGTGGCGGCGAGGGCAAAGAGCATGGCACGACGATCTGTGAAGGCCTTGCGCAATTGAGGTGCTTCGCCGCGGGCAAAAGTCCAGAGTGTGAAGCCGATGAGGCCCGTCACAGCGCGTATGGCGGTTGAGGCAAAGGGCAACACGAGAGCTGCGTTGCCACCGTGTTGATAAGCCACACCAGCAAGTTGCTGCAAGGCTTCGTAGTGCATGAGACCTTTAGCGCTCAACACCAGTCCCATACCCTGACCGATGCCTGCACCGATGCCGAAGAGAATGCCGCGGAGAGGCAAACGAGGCGTTGTCTCTGATGCCTCGCCGCCATTAGTCCCAGCGCCGCTTTCTTTCCGTGGGCGATAGATGGCGGTGGCAATGCCGAGGATGGTGATCGTCATGCCGAGGATGGCCATCCACGTCATGCTCTGGCCCAGCAGCAGCCATCCAAAGAGTGCCGCAACAGGAGGAGCGAGCGTCATGAGCAGTTGTCCGTAACGCGATCCGATGAGGATGTAGCTGTTGAAGAAGCAGAAGTCGCCCAGCACATAGCCCACAAGTCCCGAGAGCGAGAGCCACAACCATGTGTCGGCGTTGGCACCTACGGGATAGGGTACACCGGTGAACCACCACATCACTGCGGCGAGCATGATGAGTGACAATAACATTCGGACCACGTTGAGGGGCAGTGAACCTACGCGCTTGCTGGCCACTTCGGCAAACATGGCGCATGCCGTCCAAGAGATGGCAACGGTGATGGATATGAGTTCTCCTTTGTACATCTTTAGTTGTTTGCAGGTTTAGTTGTTTGGTGGTTTAG
>JAUNIC010000094.1 GCA_030523615.1 Bacteroidales bacterium | reverse complement strand
TTTTGTTCCCCCCAAAAAGATATTATTTGTTGGTGCCATTTTGTATATAAGTGCCTTTTCTTTTTCTCCATTCCTGCTTTTTGTCGCGGCGGGAAAGCGCTCAGTTGCTGCGTTTTTTAGTTGTCGTTTGCTTTGTTGAGTTGCCTATTGCACGCAGTAGGCAAGCGCGAAGGTGTGAGAAAAGGCAAAATCGCTTGCGCGCGCAAAATAAATAATGTATATTTGCACGCGCAAAAAATAATGCCCGTTTTGCGGCAACCGTTTTTCATAGCAAAATAAACGAATCATAAACAATACAAACGCTATACATGGAAACCAAACGCAAAATCCAATTCTCTCTCGTCTACCGCGACATGTTTCAGTCCAGCGGTAAGTTCCAACCCCGCAAGGACCAGCTTGAGCGCATCGCTCCCGTCATCGTCAAGATGGGTTGCTTCAGCCGCGTAGAAACTAATGGTGGCGCCTTTGAGCAGGTCAACCTCCTCTACGGCGAAAATCCCAACAAGGCCGTTCGTGCCTTCACCAAGACTTTCCATGAGGCAGGCATCAAGACCCACATGCTCGACCGCGGCCTCAACGCCCTCCGCATGTACCCCGTTCCCGCCGACGTGCGCCGCCTCATGTACAAGGTGAAGCACGCTCAGGGCACCGACATCACCCGTATCTTCTGCGGTCTCAACGACGTCCGCAACATCATCCCCTCCATCAAGTACGCTCTCGAGGGCGGCATGACCCCTCAGGCTACGCTCTGCATCACGACCTCGCCTATCCACACCGCTGAGTACTACGCCGGCATCGCCGACCAGCTCATCGAGGCCGGTGCTCCCGAAATCTGCCTCAAGGATATGGCAGGTATCGGCCAGCCCGCTATGCTCGGTAAGCTGACCCGCATGATCAAGGAGAAGCATCCTGAAGTCATCATCCAGTACCACGGCCACAGCGGCCCCGGCCTCTCTATGGCCAGTATCCTCGAGGTTTGCCGCAACGGTGCCGACGTTATCGATACCGCCATCGAGCCTCTCTCTTGGGGTAAGGTTCATCCGGACATCATCTCTGTGCAGAGCATGCTGAAGAATGCCGGTTTCGACGTTCCCGAAATCAATATGGACGCCTACATGGAAGCCCGTAAGCTTACCCAGGAATTCATCGACGACTTCCTTGGCTACTTCATGAACAGCGGTAACAAGCTCATGAGCTCGCTCCTCCTCGGCTGCGGTCTGCCCGGCGGTATGATGGGTTCCATGATGGCCGACCTCACCGGCGTAATGGCCGCTATCAACAGTAATCGCGCCAAGAAGGGCGAAGAACCCCTCAGCGAGGACGCTCTGCTCGTTAAGCTCTTCGACGAAGTGGCTTACGTATGGCCCCGCGTCGGTTACCCCCCCCTCGTAACCCCCTTCAGCCAGTACGTCAAGAATATCGCCCTCATGAACCTCCTTACCGAATCGATGGGCAAGCCTCGCTACTCCATGATGGACGACAGCATTTGGGGCATGATCCTCGGCAAGAGCGGTAAGCTCCCCGGCGAGGTGGCTCCCGAAATCGTTGCCCTCGCTAAGGAGAAGGGTCTCGAGTTCACCGAGGCTGATCCCCAGAGCTACTATCCCGATGACCTCGAAACCTACATCAAGGAGATGGAGGAGAACGGTTGGGAGCGCGGCGAAGACGACGAAGAACTCTTCGAACTCGCCATGCACCCCACTCAGTACCGCGACTACAAGAGCGGCGCTGCCAAGAAGCGCTTCCTCGCTGACCTGCAGGCTGCCAAGGACAAGGCTAACGCCAGCGGCATAACTCCCGAAGAGGCTCTCGCTCTGAAGCACGCAAAGGCCGACGCCATCGTGGCTCCCGAGGCTGGTATCATCCTTTGGGAAATCGGCGGCGACGCTGAGAACGTCAAGGCTATCGAGCCCTTCATCGGTAAGGAGTACGTGGAAGGCGACTTCTTCTGCTACCTCGAGAACAAGCACGGCCAGATCAGCCAGCTCCCCGCCGCTCTTGGTGGCAAGCTCATGGAGATCAACGCCAAGCAGGGCAGCCACGTGCAGAAGGGCGACGTCATCGCTTACATCGAACGACAGTTCAATTAATAATTAATAATTAAAAATTAAAATTCGTTGCTGAGGGCTTTCAAAGCATTCTTTCCAATACGCTTTCTGTACAGAATTTTAATTTTTAATTTATAATTTTTAAATCTCAAAAATGTCACTCCCGCAAGATCCCTTCATGCTGATGAGCTACGTCAACATGAAGCTTCGCGACATTTATGCTTCACTCGACGAGTTCTGCGCCTCTGAAGGCGTGGAACGCGCCGAGATTGAGGTGAAACTCTGGGGCGCAGGCTTTGAGTACAATTCTGAGTTGAACAAATTCTGGTGATGCAACGCATTTTCCGCTTTTATCCCCTCACAATCCTTGTCGTGGCCGTCGTCATGGTGCTTTGTCTTA
This sequence comes from Bacteroidales bacterium, assembly GCA_030523615.1. Lineage (GTDB taxonomy): Bacteria > Bacteroidota > Bacteroidia > Bacteroidales > Bacteroidaceae > Alloprevotella. The sequence continues at coordinate 9,954 of JAUNIC010000094.1, read as the reverse complement.
TGCCCATCGAAGACCCTCCATTGAAGGATGTGCCCCTCATCGACAAGTGGACACATATGGTACTCTTTGGCGGTATCTGCTCCGTACTCGTCCTTGAATTGACCCTCAACAGACGGGAGAAGCTCCGTTGGATAGCTCCCATCGCGGCAGCGCTCTACGGTGGCCTCGTGGAACTCATGCAGGCTTACTTGACAACCTGCCGCAGCAGCGAATGGCTTGACTTTGTTGCCGATGCCATCGGAGCTGTTGTGCTTTTCCCCATTGCTCTGCTCGTTTGTCGCCTATTCCAGAAAACAGAATAATCAGGACTTCCTTTCTCATGTATTATCTTCACATCGATGACTTGCGCGTCAGCCTGCTCAGTCAGGCCGACACCCAACCCAACCTCGTGGGTCGAAACATCATCCCCGGCGCCTTTGCCGAGGTGCTCGCCGACTTCTCGTCGGCTTTCCGCGCCAAGCAACTCGACGTCCTCGTCAGTGGTCCTACGACCATCGTACCGACGGCCGAACTAAATGTTGCTCCCGAGAAGCAGGACCTGATTTTCAACAGCTGTTTCAACTTCCTCGACAACTCACCGCGCCGCGTCTTCTTCGACGAGATTCCCGCGCTCCACTCTCATCTGCTTTTTGCCGTCAAAGACAATGTCTGCAACGAGATCATCGAGCAGTTTAGCGAAGCCGAGATACGTTTCACCTCTGCTCTCACGCCCTTGCTCCGCTACTTCTCCGACCAGTACGACGGCAAGCGTCGTTTTCGCGTCTATCTCAACTGCCGCTACCGCTTCATCGACGTCTTTGCTTTCGATGGTCGCCAGCTGGTGGTGCTGAACAGTTTCCCCGTAAACGCTGTTTCCGACGCCGTCTATTACACGTTGTCTTTCAGCAAAGTCGTAGGCCTTGATGTGGCCACCGTGCCCTATTACGTGGTAGGTGATCATACCATGAGCAAAACCATCGTGGAGCAACTCAGCGCCTTTGCCCACAATGTCTGCATGAAGACGCTCGAAGAAGAATTCGGCACTTCTCCCCTTACTACAAATCCTGAAATCCCTTACGCCCTTTCGGCTCACATTCTATGCGCATCATAACCGGTAAATACAAAGGAAAACGCTTCGACGTTCCCCACTCCTTCAAGGCCCGTCCGACGACAGACTTTGCCAAGGAGAACATCTTCAATGTGCTTCGTGCCTATGTAGACTTCGAAGAATGCCGTGTGCTTGACCTTTTTGCCGGCACGGGCAGTATCAGCCTCGAATTCTTGAGTCGCGGATGCCCCGAAGTGACCAGCGTGGAGCGTGACCGTCAGCACTTTGGATTCATCGCTTCGTGCTTGCGTTCGCTTGGTGATCCAGCCGCTCGTCCCGTCTGCGGCGACGCTTTGCGCTTCATTGATCGTGCTTCGCGAAGCTACGACCTTATCTTTGCCGATCCCCCTTATGCTTTGCGCGAACTACCTGAACTTCCCGACCGCGTCATGAATAGTGCGCTGGTGACCGAAGACACGCTCTTCGTCCTCGAGCACGGCAAAAATTACGATTTCAGCGAGCGTCCCGACTTCCTCGAACACCGTGCTTACGGCAGCGTCAATTTCTCCATCTTCCGCAAACCCAAACCCGATGAGCACGAGTGATCTGTTCGCACAAGCCATCGCTGATGAGTTTCCCCACGAATTTACTCCACATCAGATGATGGCTGCCAGTCGCATTGGTGCCTTCCTCGCCGATCCGCGTGACAATCAGGCTTTCATCCTCCGAGGCTATGCCGGTACGGGCAAGACTTCGCTTGTGGCGGCCGTGGTGCGGGTGTGGCAGCGGCTCGACCGCCCCGTGGTGCTTTTGGCTCCGACGGGTCGTGCTGCCAAGGTGCTTTCCATGCACGCCGGCATTCCCGCATTCACCATTCACAAGATTATCTATCGTCAGGACACGTTCAAAGGCGAAGACACGCGTTTCGACCGTGGTTGGAATCCTGCCAAAGAAGCGCTCTTCATCGTCGACGAAGCATCGATGATTCCCTCCGACCGCAATGCTCCTGCGTGGTCAGGAAACTTTGGAGAGGGTGGTGGAGGCGTGCCTCTTTTTGGTCAGGGCAATCTGCTTGAAGACCTTATTCACTTTGTCTATAGCGGCCGCAACTGCCGCATGATGTTTGTGGGCGACACAGCACAGCTTCCGCCCGTGGGCGACAACGAAAGTCCCGCCCTCCGTCCTTCGGCGCTGAAGCCCTACGGCCTCGATGTGACCGGAGCGCAGTTGACAGAGGTTGTGCGTCAAGAGAGTGTCTCTCCCGTCTTGCGTGAAGCCACAAAACTTCGTCAGCGTATCGCCGAACTATCTGATCCTCGCAGCACCACGCGCCAGCAGATGGCTGGCAATGCCGGTAGTACGTCTTCCGCCATTACTGCAGGCGCAGCCCCCTCGGGTCTTGCTGTTCTCGACATCAGCGGCGAAGGTCTTGAGGTGACGCCCGGCAGCGAACTCATAGACGCGCTTGAAATGGCCTATCGAAATTGGGGCACCGAGCAAACCATCGTCGTCACTCGCAGTAACAAGCGCGCCAATATCTTCAACAACGGCATCCGTGCCCGTATCTTTGATCGTGAGGATGTGCTGACGCGAGGCGACCTCGTGATGGCCGTCAAAAACAATTACTATTGGACAGCCGAGGCACAAGCTGAACTCCCCAAAGGCGAGCTGTTGCCGATGGCTTTCATCGCCAATGGCGACAGCGCCGAGGTTGTGCGATTCCGCAACGTCCATGAGATGCACGGCTTCACCTTTGCCGATGCTACACTCCGTTTCTACGATTACGACGATCTTGAACTTGATTGTCGCATCCTCATCGACACACTCAACAGCGAGAGCCCGAGCCTGACGCGTGAGGAACAGAAACGCCTCTTCGATAGTGTCTTGCTCGACTACTCCGACATCAAGAACGAGCGCGAACGCATGAAAGCCGTCCGCAAAGATCCCTACTATAACGCATTGCAAATCAAATATGCTTACGCCGTCACCTGCCACAAAGCGCAGGGCGGACAGTGGCACGAAGTGTTTGTAGACCAAGGTTATTTGCCCGACGATCTAGATCCAGTTTCGTATCTGCGCTGGCTCTATACTGCTTTTACGCGTACGTCAGAAAATCTCTACCTCGTCAATTGGCCCCAAAATCAAATAGAATAAGCACACATTATATATAAATATGATACGAAAGTTTTCCCTTGCCCTTCTTTGCGGCTTTGCTTGCCTCTGCGCTTCTGCACAGCCCAAGGTGAAACTGCAAAAGACCGAATACGACCTTGGCAACATTGCGTGGCATAATACCGCCTCAGCTGTTATCAAGATATCGAATTCCGGCAACAAGCCCCTCGAAATCACGGAGATCGATCCTGGATGCGAGTGCACCGTCGTGAATTGGGACCACAAGACCATTTCGCCGGGTAGCAGCACGACGCTCACGGCTGTCTACAAAGCAGAAACACTCGGTACGTTCATGCGTAATATCAGCGTGAAGACAAATGCTGCTGATGCACCCATCTACATCACCCTCAAAGGAAAGGTGAAAGAGCGCGTGGCTGTCGATCTGAGCGCTTTCCCCTTCAAGGACGACAACATCCGCTTCTCCAGCCAGCTCATCGAGTTCGATGATGTTATTCGCGGCGAGCACCGTGACATCACCATCAACATCATGAACGCAGGCAAGAAGGACTATGTTCCTAATTTCTTGCGCCTGCCCAGTTGGCTCACCTTCAAAGCCCATCCCGCAACTTTAAGTCCTGGGCAGACGGGCCGCATCACCTTCTCGCTCAATAGCGCAGCACTGGAGGAATACGGTCTTACGCAGACGAACATTTATCTGTCGCGCTATCCTGGCGATAAGATTCACAAGAACGGTGAAATCAACGTGTGCGCAACTCTTGTTCCCGCGATTGCGACCAAGCCTGCCGACGGAAGCGGTGAGATGACTGTCGAAGGTCCTCTGGCTGTTATCCCTGCCAAGATGTGTATGGGTGCAAAGCTCGGCAAGAAGCGTGTTCGCGGCATGGTCTATCTTGAGAACCACGGCACAGAGACACTACATGTGTCAGCGCTTCAGGTTTACAATCCTGAGATTACCGTACTCCTCACCGACCAGAACATCAAGCCCGGCGAGCGTGCGGCGCTGAAGGTGACCGTCACCTCGAACGTCTATAAGCACAAGCACAGCCCGCGCATCCTGTTGATGACGAATGATCCGTTGCATCCCAAAATCTCGATTGACCTCGTCAACGTGGAACCTGCCAACTGATGACTAAAGCCAATGAATAGCCCCAAAGGTTCAATGCGCAATGTGCAAGATTGAGCCTTTGGGGGCTTATAACTCTAAAAAAGTGGGCGAAAGTTTTGCCAATTCATTTTTTTACCGTACTTTTGCACCGCTATTATGAAGAACGGCCTGCTTGCATGCCTTCCTTCGCGCATTATAAAGTAGCATTCGGATAGTAGCGCAGTTGGTAGCGCACTACGTTCGGGACGTAGGGGTCGGGCGTTCGAGTCGCCTCTATCCGACGCAAAGACCGCAGCACTTGATTTCGCATCAAGCCGCTGCGGTCTTTCATAAATAGAATGAGGGTTGCCCAGCGTGTGGACAACCCTCATTTTGTCTGTAGACATTGGAGAATCTTGCGTTTCGTAATCTGCGTTTCTTCTGGCCGTTATCTGCGTCTTTTTTTGCCGCCGCGATTGAATACAAAGCCGAACTTGCGGAAGAGTTTGTAGCCGAGAATAAGGCCATCGGCCAAACTCCACGCTTTGCTGGCGGTCTGCATAGCCTGCTCGAAACGATTGTTCGGAGCGGGAGCAGGAGCGGTGAGTTCCTCGTATTCGCTGACGAAAGCCTGACGGGCTTTCTCCATCTCCTGGACTGTGGGTGCAGGCTGTCCTGCCTTCTCGGCAAAGAACACCTGATCGAGCGCCCTCTTCAAAGGAATGGCGATGAGGCTCTGGCGCTTGCCGTAGATGACGAGAAGCACGATGGTGTAGACGGCGCTGACGATGAGCAGCGCAGGCAGATAGCCACCGACGTGGGGAGCAATGCCTACTACGATGGCTGCGCTGAGAAACACTACGACGATGAGGCTCACCAGCAGAATGACGATGCCCATGATGAGCGCCGTGATGACGGTGGTGAGTTTCTCAACCGTAGAGTGCTCGAAACTGCTCAGGCGCAGGTTGCCATAGTCTTTGGCTTTCTCGAGCAAGCGGGAGATGGATTCGACGTTTTGGTCAGAAGAGAACATGTTCATAACGGTAGATTCTGATGCGCGACTAATTAGTCGGTGAGGGGAGCGAGTTCTTCAGCAATGTCATCAACGAGGTTCTCAAGTTCCTTGCCGGAAAGCTTGATACCGCGCTTGCGGATGACTTCAGCAATACGAGAACGGGTTTCGTCGCCACGCTCGGGAGCGAAGAGTACGCCTGCAGCAGCACCTACGGCAGCACCGCCGATGAATGCGAGTAAAAAGTTAATGCCTTTCATGTTGTCTGTGGGTATTAAAATGTTAGTAAAAAATGAATGCTTTTTGAATTCTTGGTGGCAAAATTAGTGATTTATTTCGAGAAATGTTAGTTTTTTCCGTTTTTTTTTCTCTGTTTAATGATTTTTTTGAGATTTCTTGTATGCTGAATGCAAAATTCATCGTAAATTTGCAGCAGAAAACGAATATACAGAATAAATCACTCAAAAAATACATCCTACTCGCATTATGAGAAAACAACTTTTCGTATGCATGGGTCTTTGCACTCTTGCACTTTTTACCGCTTGTAAGTCTCAGGAAAGTGTATACCGTCAGGCTTATGAGCAGGCTCGCGCCAACGAAGCAACCGACGTAGTTGTCATTGCTCCTCAGGAAGAAAAGGTAGAACCCGTAGTTACCACTCCCGTTAAGCAGGAGCCCGTTGTTGTTGAAGACAACACTCCCGTTCGCACCATCCAGGGTGGTCTCACCGTTATCAAGGGTGAACCCCTCCGTGCATTCAGCGTAGTTGTTGGTAGCTTCATGAACGAGACCAACGCCACCGGTCTCTACAACGCTCTCGTTAACCGTGGCTACAATGCCCGCGTCGTACGCACCAACGAGACCATCAACGGTCACACCGGTTGGTATCGCGTTGCTGCTTCCAGCTACGACGATAAGAGCCAGGCTGTCAGCAGCCGCAACGGCCTCCAGGGTACTTATCCCGATGCTTGGCTGCTCTTCAACAAGTAATCCTGTACACATTCACAACGTACACATTTACCATTGACAATAATGGCGTTTCTCCATCACTTTCGATGCAGAAACGCCATTTTTGTGTGCACTCTCTACGAGTTGCGGCCCTTGAGAGTCAACGCGGCAAAGTATTCCTGGACGATGTCTTTGTACGAATCAGAGACGGGGATGTGCTTGTCGTTGAATACGATTTGTCCGCGTTCCAGCACGTTGACCTTTTCCAGATTGACAATAAAGGAGCGGTGTGTGCGCTGAAATTTATCCTTTGGCAGCGCGGCTTCAACGGCGCGCATCGAAGTGAGAGATAGGATGGGGCGGCGTTCGTTCTCGAGATAGATCTTCACATAATCCTTCAACCCCTCCACGTACAGTATTTGGTCGAAGTGGATACGTACCAGTTTGTAGTCAGCCTTGACAAACATGCTGTCGGCTTCGATGGGAGCCTGGTCTGTCTCTTCTGCGCCTTCGCCGTCTTCTTCGCTGGCTTCGTGCGTCGTTGTTGCGCGCTGCGCGTCGGAGAGATCGGTCCATTGTTGCGCTTTTGCCACCGCTGTCATGAAGTCGGCGTACGAGATGGGCTTGAGCAGATAGTGCAGGGCGTCGGCTTTCCAACCGTCGAGGGCGTACTCGCTAAAGGCCGTGGTGAAGACGATGCGCGAGTGGCGTGTCTTCATGATCTCGGCAAACTGCAGGCCGTTGAGGTCGGGCATCTGGATGTCGCAGAAAATGAGGTCGACGTCTTCGAGCATGAGGTCGTCGAGAGCCGCGACAGCGCTATTGTAAGTGCCCTTCAACTGGAGCGAGGGCGTCTTCAGAACGTAACTTTCGAGGAGTTTTACGGCGAGGGGTTCGTCGTCTATGATGCAGCAAGTCATTTTTTAAGGTAAGAGGTAAGAGGGAGGAGGTAAGAGGTAAGGGGTAAGAGGGGTGGAGGGCGAATGCTTATGATTGTAAGGGAGCGGCGTCGTTGCGGATGATGATTTTCGACGAGTAAGTCTTGCCATCGGCCGAGGGGCCATGCTCCCATGTGTGATAACCTGGGTAAACCAGATTAAGACGTTGCTCCACCTGTTGCAGGCCAATGCCGCCCTGCGTCTTGTCGCTATCGGCACTTTGTGGGAAGTTGCTGTTGGTACACTCAAACACGATGCGCTCCAAGTCGGCTTCGAGTTTAATGTCGATGAAGCTCGGTTCCGCAGCGCTGATGCCGTGCTTGAAGGCGTTTTCGACGAGCGAGATGAGCACATGAGGCGCGATGACGATGCTGTCGTCGGCAGCAATGTCGATGTGCGTTGTGATCTTCACCTCTTCGCTGATGCGTAGCCGCATCAAGGCGATGTAGTGGCTCAGGAAGTCGGCCTCCTTGCGCAGTAGCACTTTCTCCGTGTCCGACTCATAGAGCTGGTAGCGCAGCATCTTCGAAAGTTCGCTGATGGCATACTGAGCTTTTTCTGTGTCGAAAGCCGTGAGCGAGTAGATGTTGTTGAGCGTGTTGAGCAGGAAGTGGGGCGAAGTCTGCGTCTTTAGGTTTTTGAGCGCGGCATCGGCCAGTTGCAGCTGCATCTCCTTACGCTTCTCCTCGTCTTTGCGCCATGAGGCAGAGAGACGAATGCCCATGGCAACGGCGGCAGCGCAAATGAGTCCGAAGGCGTCGCGCAATGTCATCATGACTATCCTTGCGCCATCAACCGGATGTTTGGGAGTGCCGAAAGGAAAGCCTTTCATCGGTTTGGGTGGATGAGGTTCTCCATGGGGGCCGTGGTGCGGTTTAGGCGGCATGCCGTCGAAAACACCGCTCTGTGCGAGCGATTCACGGAGCAAAGGCGCAACGTAATGCATGAAGATCACAATGCACGTTGTGCAAGCCGCGATGAGCAACACGTTGGAAACGCCGAACGCCCTGTTGCGATGCTGCATGAAGAAGCGCGGCACGAACACGAGGTAGTTGACGTAGAACACTAAGCAGAGCATCATGGGCACAAACATGCTCTGCACATATTGCTGCCAATGCAACGTATCGTTATGGTGGGTGAAGATGAACGGCGTGGAGAGCAGGTAAACCCACACGACGAAGTGGATGAGAAGTTCGATGATGCGGTTATTGGGTTTCGGCATAGGAGAAGAACGTTGGTTTACAAGCGCAAAGTTACAGAAAACAAAGCAATCTGCACGTGTGTTTAGCCTAAAAAGAAATAAATTATAGACGAAACACGCTTTTATTACTATTTTTGTTGTAATTTTGCAGTCGAATTTATAAACCTAAACCAACAACCATGTTTTCAGGAATCGTAGAAACCACCGCGCGTGTTATTAATATTATAAAGGAGCAGGAGAACGTCCACTTCGTCCTCCAGTGCTCCTTCGGCAACGAACTCACCATCGACCAAAGCGTAGCTCACAATGGCGTTTGTCTCACCGTTGTAGCCCTCGGCACCGCTGAAGGCCACACTGTCACCTTCGGCGCCGAAACCATTACCCTCGCCGAAGGCCAGTACGTAGTCACCGCCATGAGTGAAACCCTCGAACGCTCCAACCTCGGCCTCTTCAAGATTGGCGACGAAGTCAATCTCGAACGCTCCATGATGATGAACGGACGCCTCGACGGCCATATCGTACAGGGCCACGTAGATCAGACAGCCGAGTGCATCGGCAAGGAGAACGAGGACGGCTCGTTCCGCTACACCTTCCGCTACGCTACCTCCAAGGAGATGGCCCTCCGCGGCTATTTCTGTGTGGATAAAGGCAGCGTAACCGTCAACGGCGTGAGCCTCACCGTGTGCAACCCCACCGATGCCGTAAAGGGCGACGATGACCTCGACTACGCCACCTTCCAGGTGTGCATCATCCCCTACACCTACGAAATTACCAACTTCCACAACATCGAAGTCGGCACCCACGTCAATCTTGAGTTCGACATCATCGGCAAGTACATCAGCCGCTATGCCGCTATCCTGAAGGCATAATACACTCATGCGCAAACAAGACCTGTTCACCCACGTCCTCGACTACTTCCAGCGCACGATGGACGCCACGGAGACCGAGCTCGACTACGGCACGACGTTCCAGCTCCTCACGGCCGTGGTCCTCAGCGCGCAATGCACCGACAAGCGCATCAATATGGTTACGCCAGCCCTCTGGCGCGACTTTCCCGATGCTGCCACGATGGCCGCCACGACGCCTGAAGTCATCTACGAGTACATCAAGTCCGTGAGTTATCCCAACAACAAGGCCAAGCACCTCGTGGGACTCGCCCAAGGACTGATGGACCGCTTCGGCGGCGAGGTCCCCTCCACGCTCGAAGAACTCACCTCGCTCCCCGGCGTGGGTCGCAAGACAGCCAACGTCGTTCAAGCCGTGGCCTTCCACAAAGCCGCCCTTGCCGTCGACACCCACGTTTCCGCGTGAGCCATCGCCTCGGTCTTGTGCCCAAGAGCGCCACGACGCCTTACGCAGTCGAGAAGGCACTGGTAAAATACATCCCCGAGCACCTCGTGGCTCCCGGACACTATTGGATTCTGCTCCACGGCCGCTACACCTGCACCGCGCGCAAGCCCCATTGTGCGCAGTGCGGCCTGCAAAATGTTTGCAAGAGCCGAAAGGAGTTCCAAGACAGTTGAAACTACCTTGGCGATTTATTGGATTATCTTTGAAGAATATGTTGTGCCACATCCGTGAAACGATCGTGTCACGTATGTGCGGCAATAA
>JAUNIC010000093.1 GCA_030523615.1 Bacteroidales bacterium | reverse complement strand
CGCGCTTTGTAGTTCTTGGCCACTTTATCGTTCTTCAATCCCAACACAGCGGCGACCTCTTCCATCGGCTTGTCCTCCCAATAGTAGAGCGTCAACAGGCGCCGGTCTTTTTCGCTCAAGCGGTCCCACACCTCCATCAGCTTTTCGTAGCGCCGGCGCTGAATGCGGTTCATCTCGTCGTCGCGATTCAGCATTTCGCCCACCTTCTCCCATCGGCTCTCGTCCTGCCAGGTGTCCATGCGTTCCTCCTCACCCATGTGGCGCATCTCGTGGGAGAGCATGTAGCGGCACGTGCGAATCATGAAGCGTTTCATTCCTTCGCGGTTACGTTCCGACTCGTCGATGCTTTTCACCTTTTCCCACACGATGACCGACGCCTCCTGCACCACGTCTTCGAGGTCGGCCGTGCGGAAGCGCAAGCCGTACTGGACAGCCCTCACAGCGTCTACGAGATCTTTGGTTCCGACGCCATCAAGGTGCGCTCGTGCATCCTCCTCTTCGCCTCCGTTTGCGACATTCCCGTGTTCCACAGCCTCAAAGCACGCTACTGCTGGTAAAATTCCCTCACAGAAACAGAACAGATGAAAAACAAGGCCCAATACCACTTTTCTGGGGCCACCACTTGCTGACGTCGCGAAATTGTCGTATCTTCGCGCACAAAAGTAAATATATAATAAGAAAATGCTTCCCCAAGCTTTTATAGAACAAATGACAGAGCTCCTTGGACCTTCAGAGGCCGAGGCGCTCTGTCGTGCTTTATGCGATACCACCCCCGTGACGAGCATACGCACCAATCCTCGCAAGGAGGCTACATGCCCCGAGGGGAATGGTGTCCCCTGGTGCTCAACGGGACGCTACCTTGCTGAACGTCCGCAGTTCACCTTCGACCCGCTTTTCCACGCCGGCGCCTACTATGTGCAGGAGGCCTCGTCGATGTTTATCGAGCAGGCGTGGAAGGCGATAGCTACCCCCCCTGCCCCCCGAGCGGGGGGAGCAGAATGTCCCGTCACAAAAGAATCCTTAACAGATGAAGTAACCACTCCCCCCGCTCGGGGGGCTGGGGGGGTAGTATTGGATCTCTGCGCCGCTCCTGGCGGCAAGAGCACATTGTGGCGCTCGCTGCTGCCCGACGGCAGTCTGCTGGTGGCCAACGAGCCCATTCGCCAGCGCGCACAGGTACTGGCCGAGAACCTTACGAAGTGGGGACATCCCGATGTCGTTGTGACGAGCGCCTACCCTGAAGAATTTGCGCCACTCGGCAGCTTCTTCGACATCATCGCCGCCGATGTTCCTTGCTCTGGCGAGGGCATGTTCCGCAAGGACGAACAGGCCCGCGAAGAATGGAGCCCTGAGGCCGTCATCGCCTGTGCCGAACGCCAATGGGGCATCATCTCCGACGTTTGGCCTGCGCTGAAACAAGGCGGTTACCTCGTCTACAGCACCTGCACTTTCAACGCCGAAGAGGACGAGCACATGGTGGCCCGCATCTGCCGAGAGCTGGGTGCAGAGGTTGTTCCCATCGCCCACGATCCCGCGTGGAATATTGTGGAGGGCGAAAACTTCACGAACGAAGACGGACAGCAGGTAGCGCTCGGCTATCACTTCTATCCGCACCGCACGAAGGGCGAAGGCATCTATATGTGTCTGCTCCGCAAGACGAGCGAAGCGCCCACCGGCCGCAGCGGCAAGAAGGACAAGAAAGGCAAGAAGGGTGGCAAACCTGCAGGCGGCGGCAACGTCAAGAATGGCGCAGCTGTCGTTGATTGGTTGGCTGGTAGCAGCGACTTCAAACTCTTCCGTCCCAGCGAGGAGCACATTGGCGCCGTCCGTCAGTCGCTCTTCGACGACGTCCTAGCCGTCACAAGCACTGTCCGCGCCCTTACCGCCGGCATTCTGCTCGCCGAGGAGAAGGGCAAGAAACTCATTCCTCAGCATGCCCTCGCCATGAGCACGGCACTCAGCACCGACGCCTTCCCACGCCAGGAACTCGACCGCGACACAGCCCTCGCCTACCTCCGCCGCGAAGCCATCACGCTCCCGTCCGACTGTCCCCGTGGCTACGTCATCGTCACCTACGGCGGTCTTACCCTCGGTTTCGTCAACAATCTCGGCACACGTGCCAACAATCTTTACCCCGAACAGTGGAGAATACGAAGCCCCCACCTAGCCTCCCCCGATAGGGGAGGAACTCGTAGCGAACAAAAGAAATAACTAAAAAAGCCGGCTCTGCTATAAAACCTGCATCTACCCCCTCAGCAGTAACGAGCCCTCCCCCTAACGGGGGGAGATGGAGGGGGGCTTATGAAATACCTCGAATTCACTTTTACCACCAGCCCCGCCAACGAGGCCATCAGCGATATCCTGTCCATGGTCCTCGCCGAAATTGGCTTTGAATCCTTTATCCATACCGACGAACTCGATCTGCCTCGCGTAGGCAGCGTGGAGAACTTCCCCGAAGCTCCTATCTTTGCCGACAAAGCCGACGAAGATACGTACCTCGCGTACATCCAGACTTCCCTCTTCGACCAAGCTGCCCTCGACGCTTGTCTCGAAAACTTCCCCCTGCCCGACGTGACCATCACCTACGAGCAGAAGGAGGCAGAGGACAAAGATTGGAACGAGGAGTGGGAGAAGAACTATTTTCAGCCTATCATCATTCCCGGCCAAGAGCGGCCTCGTTGTACCATCGCCGCAACTTTTCACAAGGATGTGCCCAACGGCGACTACAACGTGCGCATCAATCCGCAGATGTCGTTCGGTACAGGACATCACCAGACGACAGCACAGATGATTGGCCGCATCCTCGACGACGACATGGAGGGTCTTGAAGTGCTCGATATGGGTTGCGGCACGAGCATCCTCGCCATTCTGGCCCGTATGCGCGGCGCCAAGCATTGCGTAGCCGTCGACTTCGACGAATGGTGTGTGAAGAACAGCATCGAGAACATTGCCATCAACGGTCTTGACGGCATCGACGTCTATCACGGCGACGCCTCGGCCCTCGCACCCTTCACCTCCGAAGAAGGTTTCTTCGACCTCGTCATCGCCAACATCAACCGCAACATCCTCCTCGCCGATCTCGAGCATTACGTCCGCACGATGAAGGCGGGCGCCCACATCTATATGAGCGGTTTCTACACCGAGGACGTCCCTATGCTCCGTGCCCATGCCGAGAGCCTCGGTCTCACCTTCGTCGACGAGCGCAGCCTCGACAACTGGGCCTGCATCAAACTGAAGAAATAGAGTAGTATCCCTGCGAAGAAATCACAGTTAACAATATGACAGACAATATAATCCTGTATGCTCTTTCATCTATATGTATTTTATTAATACTTATAGAATGGGGATATATAAGTTACAAAAATGGGCTAATTAACACTATTACATTCGTCGTCTATTCATTTCCTCTGTACGACTTGATGATTCATAAAGGATCTGGTGGGGCGGCTTTTACATGGTGGTGCTATCTAGTAGTTTTCACATCTATACATGTAATCATACAATTGATTAATATATTGAAATTCTTTTATAAGAAAAAAAGAAACATGAATTAATACGCCATTATTGCACGTTATAAAACCAAATGGCCAATAAAGAAAACATGAAACCAGGCGACTGGATCAGTACAGAAGACGGATATGCCATTATCGATTTGGTACATCCTCATTATTTCGCAAAATATGACTGCGAAATTCCCGAAGGAGCACAACTGGGAGACTACAATTACTCTATGATTCAATATAAGGTGTATTGTCATTTCGACGGCAAGCCTAAGAGAAGTCATCGTCTGAAATCAATGAACATGTCTTATGTAAGACCACTGACGGAAGAAGCCAATGCAATTTTGCAGAGAAGTATTGAGGAGCATCCCAAAGAATATGCAGCATTCTTGAAATACTTATCGATAAAGAAGGAGACAAGAGGTTGTGAGGTGACAGGTTTCGCTATATCTAGTGATGACGAAGACCAGAAGATTACTGAGAGTCTGGAATCTGTAAGAAAGAAACTTCCACAGAAATTTTCATTCGATGATTTCCAGAAGGCAGTAAAGCAAGAAGGTTGCCCAATAGATACTAAAAAGGTGGTTAATCCTAATGGAGGATTTACAGAACAGCGCCATGTCCAAATGCGTTTCTTCTATACATTAGGAGACATGTCGATGAAGAATACGCTGTTCCATGATTTCCTTTACACGATTAATGACCCCGAAGCAGGATTAGATTCTGCTTGTGAATTTTTCTTCAAGGTTTTACAGGAAGAAAGATTGAAAAAGCCCAAATCCAAGGAAACGAAATCGTAGAAAATACGCCATTTTTGAACCAAAAGATTTCGCTGATTCAATATAATGCCGTATCTTTGCCGTCGGAAGTCCGCTTCGGCGATGGCAGCTACATCACGTATCTCTATGATGCCAGTGGCAGGAAGCTGCGCGCGGATTACCACATCAACCAATTGGGGACTTTGAATCCCATTGTTGGACCACTTCCGATGTCCGTTGGTGCAGGCACTGCAGACGAGGATGAAGCGTCAATTGCTTCTATCCCCATCATCGGTCCGAATCCGCCGATCATCCCCATCCGTCTTACCCACACCTATACGGAGTACTGTGGCAACCACATCTTCGAGAACGGTCTGCTGACGATGACGCTTATTCCCGGTGGATACATCAGCTACGAGGGTGGCGATGCTGAGACGCCGAGTTTCCACTTCTATCTCTGCGACCACGAGGGCAACAACTGTGTCGTCACCAATATCAATGGCAACATTGAACAGGTAAACGACTACACGCCCTTCGGTGTCTTGATGAAGAACGACTTCACCGCGACCTCCACCCAGCCTTACAAGTACAACGGCAAGGAGCTCGACCGTATGCACGGTCTCGACCTCTAAGGGAAAAGTTATCAGACAAATGGTCCAACGACAACAAAGCCAAAAGAAAACCAGTACAAAATAAATTTATTTTACCCATGAGGTTCATCGCATTTTGTTTTGCAATTTTTACAATGTTCTCTTGTCAAAACAGACGTCAAGCATCTGTGCTATACGTTAATGGTGATATCGAACGACCTGCCGATTTGACACTAGAAGAAATGCAAAAAGCATCTCATTATATGGATTACACTGACACTATCTACGTTTCTGACTCTTTTTTTGATCTTATTAATAGAACAATGAATACCAAAAAGGTAGCTACTCGCGAGAGCGTCGATTCAAGGATTTTATTTGAAATGGAAGAGGTGTGCTTTAGTTTGGGTATGCTCAATTATGCTACAATACAAAGCAATACTGGTTGCTCTACGTATAAACTGGACGATAGGTCTTGTTATGAATTGCGGAAAGCGATACAATACTACAACAGATGGGGAACAGAAACATTGGAATATTGTGATGATATAGAGAAATATGGTATCCCTGAGAACTATAAGTATATAGACACAGGTATGCCCGATAATTTCTACTCAAAGATTTTGATACTTGAGGACAAATCACTTTTCAAAATTTAACTTTGTAGTCTCGCTATCCAAGCATAGACGAAAATGGCCGCTTGACGCACGATTTGAACAAAAAGATTTCGCAGATTCAATATAATGCCGTATCTTTGCCGTAGGATTTTCCACCAAACGACAAGGCTGTAACTTATATGAAAAAGTTTATACTGATTCTTCTGCTCCTCCTGCCCTTCTGCTACTCGGCTTCAGCGCAGAAAGTGCTGAAGCGACCACTGGAGTTCGTCGTTGCCGACAGCATATTTGTGCTGCCGAAGGGCGACCACAACATCATCATGGACATCATGGCGGTGGCGCCTTTCGCCTCGCCGCACCCCATCGTGGCCACGAAGGCCGACGTGAAAGAGGCCAAGCAGCACATGGACGTTGACCCTCAACTTCCGCTGCGCGAAGCCATCTACGAGCATGCGAAGAGGTTGCTTATGACAGGCGCCGCCCACTATGCCGAAATCCTGAGTAACAGCTATTTCCGCACCTTCCCCCACACTTTGGCCGACGCCACCATCTATTCGCTCGCTGATCGTGAGGGCGCAGCACAGCACATCCTGAACCTCACAGGCACCATCATCGCCACGGACAACAAGCGTAACGTGTACGTCAACCTCTTCGAAAACTGCGTCTGCCGCATCCACACCCAGAAGTTCCGCATGCTGCTCGACATCGTGAGCCAATATCCCGAGGGCCCCATGGTGAAATTGCGCATCGATGGTCTCGAAGAGAGCAACACCCCCTTCGCGCTCCACATCCGCATCCCTGAGCAGGGCGCTGCAAACAAGTATTTCGTCAACGGCCACGAAATTATCCGGCCCGTCATCGAAAATGGTTATCTCGTCATCGACCGCAAGTGGCACAACGGCGAGGAGGTGTATTTTATTCTGCAAGAATTATGATAGGCACTTATATACAAACTGGCACCTCTGCCATTATCTCCTGGCTTCGCCGAAAGTGGAGGAAGAGAGGGAAGGCGTACTATATGAACTTTACGGTCTTCATTGTAGTCTAGGAAGTAATAAGCCACGAAACGCTCGAGCTCTGCTCGCTTGCTACTGCAAGCGCTCGGCATCTCCGGAGGAGTGACGCTTGCCTTAGCAAGAACTTTCCTCTCTTCCTCCACTTTCGCGAAGCAGGAAATATTAATCAGCTGCCACTAAGTATATACTTACCTTATGATAATAGTCATCATTGGCGCCGGCGCCGCCGGCTGTTTCGCGGCTATAGAGACGAAGCGCCGCAATCCTGCCGCTCGCGTCATTGTGTGCGAAGGCGGCACGCGCCCTTTGGCAAAGGTGGCCATCACGGGCGGCGGACGCTGCAACCTGACGAACACCTTCAACCTCGTCAGCCAACAGGCGGGAGGCTTGAAGGAGGTGTACCCTCGCGGCGACAAACTCATGCGACGTGCCCTCGCTGCCTTCAGTCAGAGGGACTGCTGGGAATGGTTCGAACGTGAGGGCGTTCGTCTTGTGGCACAGGACGACGAGTGCGTGTTCCCGCAGTCGTAGGACGCCATGCAGATTGTTGGCACGCTCACGCGGCTTATGGATCGCTACGGCGTGGAGTTGCGTCTTCGCCACCGTGTTACGCGTATCGAGCACACAGACGACCAGTACCGCATCACGCTGTCCGATGCCGGCATCACGCCCATCCTCGCCGACAAGGTCATCGTCACCGCCGGCGGAAAACCCAGCGCACGAGGCTTCGACATGCTCGCACCCTTAGGGCTGAAGATCGAGGCACCCGTGCCGTCGCTCTTCACCTTCAACATCGAGGGCCGCTGGCACACGACGCTCATGGGCTGCGTCGTTGAAAATGCCCAAGTCACCCTCGCAGGCACGAAGATCAAAGCCTCGGGACCTCTGCTCCTCACGCATTGGGGCATGAGCGGCCCTGCCATCCTGCGCCTGTCAAGCTACGCCGCACGGGCCTTGGCGGAGAACGATTACAAAGGCACGCTGGTCGTCAACTGGATGGGCGGCATGACGGACGAAGCAGCACGTGACGCTCTGCGCAAGCTCGCCGCCGACAATACCCGAAAACTCGTCACCACTACCCCACCCGCCGGACTCACCACCCGCTTCTGGCAATCGCTCCTCGTGCGCTACGGCATCGTCACGGAAGCTGCCATCGCCGGTGAGGAAAGCACCATCCCCCGTTGGGCGGAACTCGGCAAAAAGCAGTTCTCTCGCATCGTCACCGCCCTCACCGCCGATGAGCACCGCATCACGGGCCGTTGCGCGTTCAAGGAGGAATTTGTGACCTGCGGCGGCGTTTCGCTCTCAGAAATCAACCCCAACACGATGGAATCGCGCAAGCACAGCGGTCTTTACTTCGCTGGCGAGATCCTCGACGTCGATGCCGTCACGGGCGGCTTCAACCTGCAGGCGGCGTGGTCCATGGGCTACGTAGCAGCACAGCACATCCTTGAAACGATAAAATGACAGAATGATAAAACGATAATTACTATGGCACTTATCCTTTGCCCCGAATGCGGCCAGCAGATTTCTGATCAGGCCATCACTTGCCCCCATTGCGGCAGACCTATGACACAGAACACCAACGACACGATTGGTACACCTCACTCCACACCGACAATACCAACAACGGGCACTGCAGCTGTGGCCCCCACAACAAAATACCCCGAACCCGCCCCCAAGCGGCGCACCATCTGGCCCTTCGCCGTGCTGGGCGCCATCGTGGGCTTGGCGATTCTGCTGTTCGTGACCTGCCCGAACGAGAATAGCCACCGCCAGGAGGTGCACCAACTGGGCGAAAGGGCCGTGAAACTCGTTGCTGCCGAACAGAACAATCCGCTTGTCACAGGATTGTCCTACATGTTTGGCGGAAAAATCGTCGAGATGTTCGTCAACGAATGCCTCGAGGTCGACAACTATGGCGTCGTGTCCGTGGGCCGCATCGTTGACCCCACCCACACGGCCAAGCCTATCGTTGTCAGCGTGGGCGTCCTCGGTCATGTCTACACCGCGAGCCCGGAAACTGTCGCCGTCCGCATGAAGTCCACCATCAAGAAAGCAGAAAAGATGCTCGGCACCGAAATCACCAACGGCGTGAAGGCGGGCATCAACCAGGCCATCAATGGCGTTGTCAGCGGTGTGAGCGAAAGCGTCAACGGCGTTGTCAACGACGTAAAGGAGGAGGTTCACGGCATGGTCGACGACGCTGTGGACGGTGCAAAAAGCCGTATTGAGAACGAGATAGACAACTTCCTCAGCGGCGGCGCAGAGAGCGAAAAATAAGTGAAGAGGAAAAATCACTAAAAACAAAAGTATGACGTTCCAACGCTTAGCTTCCACCATCGTCCTCCTCGCGCTGGCTCTCTCCACCCAAGCGCAGACGCTGCATTTTCTGCGCCAGCACGACATGGGCCGATGGGGCATTCCCGCCGGCAACTATAGCGGCATCGCCCACATCGCAGGCAATCGCTACGCCCTCGTCAGCGATAAGCAGGCGGCCGACGGATGGCACGAGGTGACCATCGATTTCGATGCCAACGGTGACGTCTGCAGCATGGCCTACGTGGGTGCTCACTACACTCAGCAGCATACTGGAACAACGGCAAGAGACGCTGAAGGCATCGTGGCCGTAACAAGCCCCGGCGCAGAGGGGAAGAGCGTCTATACGCTTTTTGTCAGCGCTGAATCGGACCAGCAGATCCTCGAGATGGACAGCACGGGCACGGCGACGGACCGACACCTGCAAGTGCCGGAATGGTGTGGCTCCAAGGCGATCTTCGGCAATTACGGATTTGAGGCTCTCGCCTACGACGCCGCACGCAAGGAGTTTTGGACAACGACAGAACAGGGACTGCGCGCCGACGTGGGCAAACGCTCTTCCGCCGACAATCCGCACCCTACGCTGCTTCGTCTGCTATGTTTCGACGATTCGCTGCAACTGGCGGGCAGCTACGCTTATCGCACCGAGGCCCCGCAAATGAAGGGCCCTACACGGTTGTACGCTTTTGGAGTGCCTGAGATGACAGCCATCAACGACACGACGTTGCTGGTGCTTGAGCGCGAAGTGGTGGTTAAGCCTCGCTACAATGGCAGCTACGTGCACCACCAACTCTTCAGCGTGCAGCCTCATCTATATAATACGTGCGCGCAAGAGACTCCGCTCCGCGAGCAACCCGCCGAAG
This sequence comes from Bacteroidales bacterium, assembly GCA_030523615.1. Classification (GTDB taxonomy): domain Bacteria; phylum Bacteroidota; class Bacteroidia; order Bacteroidales; family Bacteroidaceae; genus Alloprevotella. The sequence goes on along the minus strand of JAUNIC010000093.1, from coordinate 2,778 downwards.
TCTTTCTCCCCAAGCGGCTCGTCGGCTCCTTCACCACTCGCCTGCAGATGTCGGGGCACAAGGATCTGGCCAACTACGAGGGCATGTGTCTCGGCCCCACCCTGCCCGATGGACGACAGACGCTCCTCCTTGTAGCCGACTCGCAGAATCGCATGGGCAACCGCCTCTTCCGTCTCAAGGACTACATCCGCGTAGTCATCATCAACCCGTAGTCTATTTGCAAGCCTCCGTATCCACGACAAAAACGCCCACAATAAAACCGGCAACGAATCCAAACACTTCCGTTTGAGTTCGTTGCCGGTTTTGTCGTTTGTTGGCTACTGTAAGCAGCGCCATTCAGGAAACGAGCGTTTTTATCTGAACCACTCGCCCACCGATTTATACTTCCAATGGGCGGCTGCGCCATGTTCGGCCTCCTGATCCATACGCTCGCTGCGAATCTGGATTTCCACCCAATGGCCTTCAGGACCTTTGACCGTCATATGGAAAGCCTGATAACCTGAGGGCTTGGGATTGCGAATCCAATTCTTGATACGGTCGTGCTGCACGCGATACAGCAGAGCGATGACCGTGTAGATGCGCCAGCAGGTGTAGCGCTCGGGATCGATGGCGAGGAGTGTGGCATTCCTTACAGCCGCTACCTCGGGATCATCGTCGAGACAGTATTCCGGTACGAAGGCGTCGGCGGGTTGCGGCTTGTAGACGATGCGCGTGGCAAAGAGGTCGAACACGTCGTCAAACTTCTTGCCTTCCAGTTTCATCTTGCGCCACACGCTATAGACCGACTTCATGCGATACTTGTACTCGTACTCGATGCCGAGGTCGTCGAGCATGGTGCGGATGGGGAGCGAGAAAGTGCGGAAAACCTCGTCGCAACGCATCTCGCTCTCAAGCAACAGCGCCTTCAGGCGACGATAGTCTTCGGGAAATCCCAACTTGATGGCGAGTTCCTGCATCTCGGTCTGTTCGGCATGCATACCCAGACGCTCTGCCAAGGGCGCCCAATAATTGAGGATGCCGAGGATGTACTCTTCCGTGTCGACAGAAGGATACATGGCCTCAAGGTCCCAGCGGCGCAGTTCTGCTACGCGCTGCCGTACGTCATGTTCGTCGGTCGAACTGATGGGAATGATCTGCATGCTTACTACGTGTTTTTGAGGGTCAGAAGAAGCCTTCTTTTAAAAAAACTTAGTTTTTTATTTTCCGCTTAACACGCGTAACGCACAATGATCCAGCACAATTACGCGTGTTAAGGGTTGACTTTTTAGGGAGAAGCCACGATTATTTTGCTTCGGGAGCACGGTTGTAGATGCTCTCGAGGGTGTAGTCCTTATCGTCGTTGTTGAAGGCATCAACCATGATCTTCACGATCTCCTGACCGTTGGCAATCCATGCGCCGTTGTCGTGACGGATAAGACCGAAGGCATCGTCGCCCTCCATATCGTAGCCGTTGTCCCAGAAGAAGCCAGTCATGTGGTGCTCGCGGAAAGCCTTTACCACATATTCAAGATAATACTTGCGGAAACCTTCTGCGTGGTCGTCGGCACGGTGTACGCAACCAAACTCGCCGAAGTAAACGGGAACACCCACCTTGACGTACTTCTCATAGAGGCGATCGAGCATGTCGGTATAGGTCTTCTCGCTGGTGCCTTCTACAATGTCCTTACCGGTGTGGCCCCACTCGCTGTGGAGGCCGCTGCCAGCGTAATCCCAAGGATCATAGCTATGGACAGCGATGAGGATGTGGCCTTCCACCTTGTCGTTAGGAATCACGAGATTCTGAATGGTGAGATCGGGATTGCACACGTAGCCGGGAATGCCGATGTAGCGGGTCTCATTCTCACCGCCGGCGGCACGGATGGCGTCGACGCAGGTCTGGTTCCACTCGTTGAGCACGCGGTAAGAAGCACCGTCGTCCTTCGTATTGGCACCGTTGCCCCAATTGCCATCGTGGATTTCGTTCATCGTCTCAAACATCAGCCAGTCGCCTTCTTCCTTGAAGTTGGTGGCTATCTGGTTCCACATGGCATAGAGCTTGTCCTTGATGGCCTTGTTGACGGTCGAATCCTCAACAGCCTTGTTGATGGTGAGCCAATGGTGGTTCTCCTTGCCAGGCTGATTGGCGGCCCCGCCGTCGTGGTGAATGTTGACGATGGCCTTGAGACCAGCCTTCTTGGCGTAGCCAGCCACTTCGGTGACACGAGCCATCCAGGTGGAGTCAATCTTGTATTCGGGCGCCTCGCCGATGTGGCCCATCCAGGTCACAGGAATGCGGACGCTGCTGAAGCCGGCAGCCTTGACAGAGTCGAAGGTAGCCTGTGTGGCAATCTGGAGACCGCCGTGATCAAGGTGCCAATAGGATTCGGTGGCTACGCCTTCGTTGTGGGCGTCGAGGCAGTTACCGAGGTTCCAGCCGAGGCCGAGGCTCTCCATATATTCGAGAGCTGTGGCGGGAGTTTCGGCCGTTTCTTGAGTTTTGGAGTTGCAGGAGCAGAGCGTGGCTGCAAGTGCAAAGGCGGCTGCAAAAGCCGCGAAGATGCTACGGGTTTTCATGTTTTGTTAGTTGGTTTTTATTGTATTACTTCTTTCAAACGCTTTGGGTGAGCAGTGCGGCAACCTGCTCGAGATAGTGGCGGTCGACGTCGTCGAAAGTATTGAGTTCGGCGCTGTCAATGTCGAGGACGGCGATAACCTCATCGCCACGGAAGATGGGCACAACAATCTCGCTGCGAGAGGCCGAGGAGCAGGCGATGTGGCCGGGAAACTCCTCGACGTCGG